>NZ_OY782569.1 GCF_963677875.1 Thiomicrorhabdus sp.
GTGCCGTCAAAATGGTTTGTCGGTGCGTTCTCAGGAGGCGATCGGATGAAGGCTCAAGTAACAATCATTGATTACGGAGCCGGTAATCTGCTGAATGTGCAACGTGCTTTCGAGCATCAGGGAGCCAGTGTTGCAATTGCAACCGACGCCGATGCCATCCTGCAAGCCAATCGTCTGGTGTTTCCTGGTGTCGGTGCTTTTCCGCAGGCAATGCGGCGTTTGCAGGAAATGGCGATTCTTGAAGCGATTAAAGAGGCTGCCGTGCAAAAGCCGTTTCTCGGCATCTGTCTTGGTATGCAGATGATGCTGGAGACGAGTGAAGAATTTTCCCGAACAGAGGGGTTAGGGTTGATTGAGGGGCAGGTTGCAGCTCTGCCAAACCAATCTCCTGATGGCGAAAATTTAAGGGTGCCGCATATCGGCTGGGCGCCGATTTTTCCGCAACAGGTCGCTTGGGAGCAGACTTTGCTTTCTCAAGTGCCAGAGAATAACGCCTTCTATTTTGTGCATTCGTATTATGCTGATCCGGTGAATAAGGAGGATCAGGCAGCGGTTTTTGAATTCGGCGGCCACAAAATCACCGCAGCGATTCAACGTGACAACCTGTTCGGTTGTCAGTTCCATCCTGAGAAATCCGGCGAACAGGGATTGGCGCTGATCGAAGCATTTCTGGCAATTTAATGCTAAAAAGTCTGAATCAGGTTTAGGCAGGAGGATTGAATGGGATTTTGGCAAACGATTCAACAACAGGAACGGCCGCTGTTTCTGCCGGATATCGGCACTTATTTCAATCAGGATATCGAACAGGCCAAAGCAATGGTTAACGCTTTGCTGGCCGCAGGAGTGACTGCATTGAAAGGGGAGATTCTGCAGACGGCTGATATTTGCCTGCCGGCTGAAGAGTCCGGAAAGGAACGCTATTGGGGGGCATAAGGATTGCAAAGCTTCAGGAAGAAAATTACCGCGAATTGATTGAACGTAAAGTGGTGTCCTTGGCGGATTATAGGGTGTTGTTTTCCTATGCACGCGAGCAAGGGATGCAGCTGGTGCTTTCTGTGTACGATTTTGAAGGCGCTGATTTTGCGAAGCAGATCGGAGCGGGTAGCGATCAAAATCGCATCTTCGAATATCACCCATCAACCTTTGATCGAATATGTTGCAGGTCTCGGTTTGCCGATGATTTTTTGATACTGGACATTCAACTCTGGAAGAAGCGGCTAGGGCGCTTAATTGGGCGCAGGATCAAGGTAATTTTGATTTGTTGGTGGAACACAGTCCTCCGGGACCACCGAATGGCGCGGAAAAAGCAGAACCTGCGTTTTATGCAGACTCTGGGGGCCGGCCTGGCGGTGCCGTACGGTTTGTCGGATCATTTCGGTGGTGAAGAGATGCTGCTTGCCGCGACTGCGCTGGGGGCAACGGTATTGGAAAAAGGGGTTTGCCCGGATGAAATGGAGAATGAACAGGATGGCGGGCACGCCTTGCCGATCGGTAAGGTGGCGGAAGTTTTGTGCAGAATTTATCACATTGCCGATGCTTTGGGGGATGGAACCCGTCATCTGGCCCGGCAGGAGAGCAAAATACGTTTCCAGGATGGGATTAGTTGCCGCGACAGACTTGGCCTCTGGACGAGGTGCTGACTCTGCGGTCGGTACAGTTTGCTTTTCCCGCTAAAGGGATCGGCTGTGAATACTGGTCGGAAGTTGAAGGCCAGTGCGTTAAGCAGGCGGTGCAAAAAGGCCAGGTTATTAAGTGGTCGGATTTGGAATTCGATGCTTGATTCGCATTGGTTGCCAGGAGATCCAGCGTTTTTTGGGAATGCATCCAGCGGCTTTGGAATGGAAGGTACTTAAGCCTGACACACTTAAAAACAATCCTCAATCCGTAGCATTTTATCGGAAATTGCAACACCTTTATCCCGACGTGTTAAAAGCATGTCGGTATGATTTTAAATTCCTGCAACTGCATACTCATCATGCTTTTCCTCAAGGATTTTTCCGCCTGCAAACCCGGCATCAAGATCACTTCTTGAAAGTGATCGACGCTAAACAGGCGCAACGTCAACAGCATGTAAATGAGGTTGCTTTATGGCTGAAGCGGCACGGGATAACCGTCAGTGTTTTTGCTGGATGAAGCGCCTTTAATCGTCAATGATGGGCTGTGTCTGCTGCGTTTTGATTATCTGCCGGGGCGTTTCTGTGAGGCCGGTGTTGAAGATATGCGCTTACTTGGACATTCCATCGCGCGCATGCATCTGGCACTGGAACATTACCCGCACCGAGAACAAGTGAAAGCCGCCGGGTTGAAGCGGCACGAGCGCTTAAAACAGCGCTTTTCGGAGATTCGAAAATCCTTGACCAAATTGCCGGTAGAAGTTGCCGGAATATTGGACAACTATCCGCCCGACGACTTGGAGCTTTTGATTGAAGAAGCCCAGATGGTTCACGGAGACCTGAATATGGGCAATGTGTGGTTTAATGGGGAGGAATGCGTCTTTCTCGACCTTGAGGAAAGTCTGTCGGCCTGGTTTACCCCAATGAAGGATTTGGCCTTTGTTTTGGAACGGTTTGTTTTAACGCATCCTGAATGTCGCCATGAAGATTTAGGCTGCGCTTTCCTGCGGGCCTACTACCGACAGCATCATGGTCGCTTCAATCATCCGGAACATCTCGGCAGGCTGTTGCAGGCTCTGGCGATACGGGCATTGCTGATTTTATCGGAAATTTCCGAGAGCAAAGGCGTCCCAATGTCGAATGAGTGGAAAAAGTTCGTCTATTTGTTTAAGCTGGCTCACAACCAAAGCGAACTACTACAAAGAATTCTATGGCGAGCAGCGCAAAGCCCACAAGATCTCCGATCAGACTGCTGATCACCGCCCGCGATCCAGCAACGGCGGTTTCCTTCCAAAAGCTGATTCCCAGGCTGCAGGCGAATTTGCATTTCGACATTTTGATCGTCGCTCAGGCGCCCGGCAGCGACATTCTGCGTCAGGAAGGACTGGCGGTTGAAGAATTTTTTCCCCAAGACAGTTTTGAACGCAAGCAGAAGCAACTTGAACAAGTCTTTGACAAGGTTGCACCGGATGCGGTTTTATGCGGTATTTCCGGCCCCGACCTTGGGGTCGACGAAGCGACGCTGGCGGTTGCAAAACAGCGGGGAATCCCGAGTTATGCTTTACAGAGCTTCTGGGGAGATATTAATCAGTTAAGCGGTGCGACTCCCGACTGCGCTTTTGTTCTCGACGACGAAGCAACGGTTTTGACTAAAGAGCGATATCCGCAGATTCGCTGTATTCCGATCGGCTCGATTAAACATGCCGATTTTGCTGCCTGCGATGCTCTGCAGATTCGCGCAAGTAAACGGGCAAATTATGTCGGTGAAGGCGAGGTTCTGATCGGTTTTTACGGTCAGCCGATTTTGGAAATAGACGGTTATTTTTCCAGTATTGAAGCAATGGTGCGGCAATTGATGAGCTGGCCGAGACCCTTCAAACTGTTATATCGTCCGCACCCGAAAGAGTCGGATACCCTGTTTAATCAAACCTTGAAGCTGTTTCGGGATTCTCTGGGGGATCGGGTTCTGGTCGACGATCAGAAAGACATCATACACAGTTTGAGCGTCTGTGATCTGGTTGTCAGCGTTTTTTCAACCTGTGGTTTTGATAATTTATATCTCAATGAAATTTCCCCCCGGCCGTTTAATACAAGTGTCTACCTGTGGTTTGAGCCTGCTATGATTGAATGGTGGCGTCAGTACAGTGGTTTGACGCAGATGCCGCTGGTGGAAGAGGGATTGTTGCTCTCGCCGGAGTCTGAGGAAAGCATTCTTGAGGTTTTTGAGAAAGGGCTGGATCCGCAAGTGCGTCAAATTCTGTGGCAAAGAGCCAAGCAGCACCTTCCGGATGCCTCGCTGGCGGTGGACACTTTAATTAATACTTTGGTGGACGATTTCAATGCAGATGTATGACTGGCAAGAAGTAGCCGTCGGCGAAACCGACGACATCCGTACTGCTTTAAGCGTGCTGGACAGCGCTTCCCTGCAGATTGTGCTGGTGGTGTCCGAGGAGCAGGCGTTGCTTGGAACCGTTACGGATGGTGATGTCCGCCGTGCGCTTTTGCGTGGCGAGTCCCTCGACAGCCCAGTGGTAAAGGCGATGAATCCGACTCCGGTAACCGGTACTTCCAACGATAGCGAAACTGCCTGGCGCAAGATTCTGTTTGAGCATTCTCTGCGCCATTTACCGATTCTAGACCAGTGGCGGCGCATCAAAGGCCTGTATTACGGTAAACAGAGTATTCAGGCCTGTGAGAATCCGGTGGTTCTGATGCTGGGAGGGATGGGAATGCGTTTGCGTCCTTTGACGGAGACGGTACCCAAACCGATGCTGAAGGTCGGTGATAAGCCCATTCTGGAAACCATTGTCAGTCATATTGCGGAACAGGGGTTTACCGAATTTTATTTCTGTATCAATTACCTTGGCGAGCAGATTCGAGCCTATTTCGGTCATGGCGAGCGCTGGGGGATTCGCATTTACTATATCGAAGAAAACGAACGCCTGGGTACCGCCGGGGCATTGAGTCTTTTACCTTCTAAGCCCGATAAGCCGTTTATTGTGATGAATGGCGACCTGCTGACCAAAATTGATTTGCGTTCGCTGCTGAATTTTCATCAGGATCATCAGAACGAAGTCACTGCCTGCGTGCGCGAATATTCGCAGCAGGTGCCTTACGGGGTTATGGAGCTGGAAGAAGGGACGGTCTCGCAGATTGTCGAAAAGCCTGTGTATCGCTATTTTGTGAATGCCGGTATTTATGCCTTGTCGCCAACGGCTTTAAGTCTGGTTCCGGATGCCAGTTTCTACGATATGACGACCCTGATGGATGATCTTCTGGACGATCAGCGCCGCGTCGGCGGTTTTCCTCTTACGGAGTATTGGATGGACATCGGACAGATGCCGGATTTCGAACAGGCGCAGGTCGATTACGATGTCCACTTTACAAAATTGCATCAAGCAAGCTGGAAAAATTAATGAATGTTTTAGGTCTGATCCCCGCCCGAGGCGGTTCCAAAGGAATTCCGAAGAAAAACCTGTATCCGATTATGGGGAAACCGCTGTTGCAGTACACATTTGATGCCGCGCGCAAGAGTGAATACATCAATCAGATCATGCTTTCCAGCGAAGATGCCGAGATTCGGGATTTTGCCTCGCGCTGTCATATCGATACCCGCTATCAGCGTCCCGAAGCCCTGGCCACGGATGAAGCAACTACCATTGATGTGGTGCTGGATGTGCTGGATTGGCTTGAAGAAAGAAACGAGTTGCCTGAAGTGCTGGTGCTGCTGCAACCGACGTCGCCCTTGAGGACCGAACAGGACATTGATCAGGCTTTGAAACAGTTTATCGAACAGAATCTGGATTCTCTGGTTGCCGTGCATCCCATGATCGAACATCCGTTTAAGTGCCTTCAGCAGGAGGAAGACGGAAGTTGGCAGTTTTTGGCGAAACCCGATAAATATGTTTCCCGCCGTCAGGAATACAAAAACGACTATTTTGCGATTAACGGCGCACTCTATATCGTCAGGCCGCAATGGTTGCGGCAACATGGAAATTTTGTAGTCGAATCGAAAACGACTCTGTTTGAAATGACCTCTGTCGCTGGAGTCGATGTCGATGATCTGACCGATATTTTTCAGGTCGAAGCCTATTTGCGAATGGCCTCCAAGCTGTAAATTTATGCGACGACCATTCAAAAGTTCTATTTGATTTCACATAAGGAACCATTATGTCAGCAAACTTCGGTACTCTGCAAAGCAATGCTTTCGGCGATCGTTATTTCCCGCAAATCAACGGCTCGATGTTTGCCAGGCAGTCTTCCGAAGTGCTTTATCGTCAGTATTTTCCCGAATGGCTGGAAAAGGAAGATCACCTGTTCATTATTATGGGATCCGATTCGGGTTTGGTGTATCAATTTCTGATGTCGCAGACGCTGCCCGAGCATACGCACTATGTCATCATTGACTTTCCGCAGGCAATAGCGCATCTGGATTTGCCGGATTCTGCGCTCCGTATCGAAAACGAGCGCGAAGTTCCCCAGGTTCTGGTGGTCGATGATCAGTTCGATTTGAATCAACTGGCCGTAGTTTTTATGCCTTACCTGATTCGTCAAACTGTCGAGCTGGTACGTTCGTTCGGGGTACAGGACGCCGAGCAGGGGGGAGATTATCACCGACTGCGCAAGCATTTTGAAGGTGCTTATTCGACGCTGCTAAAACAAGAGTTGATTGCTCTGAACATGAAGCCTTTCATCGATGCACAGCTGAATAATATGGTGGATAACCTGCGACCGATGGCTGAGATGCGTAATCGACTGGAGGGCGCTACCGCCCTGATTCTCGGCGGCGGGCCGACTCTGGATTCCGCGATTGACTGGATCAAGAGCAATCAGGAAAAAGTGGTGATTTTTTCCGCAGCGCGCATTGCCAGACGCCTGTTGAAAGAGGGCATTACTCCGGACATTTTTGTTTCGGTTGATCCGCATGATGTCAGTTTCGATAACTCCAAGGGTATTTTTGCATTCAGCGACCGGAGTCTGCTTATAAACAGTCATCATATCAACCCGAAAATCCTCGGGCAATGGCCGGGTGTCAGCGCTTATCTGGCTGATCAGACTCCGTGGCAATCGGCGCAGGCGGAAAATATCGGGGCTCCCGGCCCGAATGTGATCAATACCGCTTTGCATGTCGCCTTTGAGCTGGGCTGCTCTACCTTTATTTTCAGCGGTGTCGACATGTGTTTTGTCGGTAAGCAGGCCTTCGAGTCCGGTTCCGACGAAGCCAAATCCGGCGGTAAGTTCGTTTTTAACGAAATTCAAACCGTTGAAAACAATGCCGGAGAAATCGCTCAGACGCAACCGATGTATTCGCTTGGAAGGCAGATGATCGAGTCTCAGGTACGTGGTTATCTTCAGCAAAAACCGGCGCTGCAATTCATTACGCTGGGCCTGAATTCGGCGAAAATGGAAAACGTCCGCTATATAGCCCCTGAAGAGTTGGGGCTGGAAGGTCGGTCGATCCAGTTTGATATCGAAGCGATGATTGATGCGTTGTCTCTGGATCGGGAGGCTCGTCAAAAAGCCGTCGGCTCGGTCGTTATGCAAATGAAAGAGCAGGTAAAACGCTTCCATTCTTTACGACAGGATGCAAAATCCGCGTTGCAGCTGGTAGATAAAATGTATGACCGCAATGGTCAAGAGAACGCTGCGATGGTCAAAAAATTCCTCAAGCTGAAAAAGGTGGTCGATAAGGGAATCGGAGCTGATGGCGACATGCTGTTCAACTACGAAAACCGGGCGTTTGCCACCAACTTTAAATCCATCGGCGATGAATCTTCAATGGGACAGAATGAAGTTCAGGAGCAGTTGCATGCATTTTATTCCGGCGTCGCCGAAGGAGCGGACTTGTTTCATCAAGCGCTCCTGAAAGCTTTGGGTATCGCCGAACTGCGTCTGGATGAATTGAACGGGCGCCATCTTGCAGACTGTGAAACGAAGTGGCAGGAACTGCAGCAGCCGGGACGGGCGCTTTTATGGCAGCAATGGCATCCGGACGGAAATACGGCCGCTATTGTACGGAATGTCGAAGCCTTCAACCAGATGGTCGAAAATACTCAAACTGTGCAGCTGGCTCAGTTGAAAGAGAAAAGTGAAAATCTGCCCAGTTTGTTCAATCGCGCTTTGGAAGCTTTTGAAGACCGGGAACCTGCCGAAATCGAAGAAATTCTCCAGCATTTGCAGGCTTTGACGCCGCGGGAAGGGTTACAGGATTTAACGCTTTTTTGTCAGGCGCTTTCGAAAGAAATGCAGGCTGATTATGAGGCTGCTCTGGAAGACTACCGCGCCATCGAGTATGCGGCAATTCGCCACCAGGCTCTAAAACGAGCTTTGAGCGTCAGTATGCAATTGCAGCATAATCAGCTTTCTCTGCAGCTGCTGGAACAATTGTGTCATTATTCTCTGGACTATATGTTGCCCTATGCCAATTTGCTGGATTTGCTGGGGCAAAAAGGGTTTGCCGCGGAAGTTCTAAACATGTATCTGCAGCAGAAACCGGAAAACGATGCGGCGCGCATTCAACTGGCTCAGAAGTGGATCGAATTGCAGCAGATGGATCAGGCAAAACAGCAGTTACAACTGGTGTTAAGCCGCCATCCCGAACACAAGACCGCACTTCAACTGCTTTCCATGCTGTAGTTTTTATCTGTTTTTCTCCCTCCTCTCTCTAAAAAACGATCCCCGTTGCGGGGTCGTCAGCATTTTTTTCATCTCTCTCAAGCCCGTAAATACGGCGTTTCATCTTTTTTCACCCAAAAAGGTGTGATTTTTTACTCAAGCTTTTTCGCAAATGCCGTTAAAGAGATTGAAGGCGGGGGACACTGCCTCAAAGCTAAAAAGCAAATAAAAACATACACCTACACAAGAGTGATTAAGCATCACAAGGGAGAAATATCATGTCAATGGTAATCAATACAAATATGGGTTCATTGAACGCAGTTCGTTTATTGGATCAGTCCAGCAAAGAACAATCGCTGGCAATGGAAAGACTGACTTCGGGTCTGAGAATTAACAAAGCGGCGGACGACGCAGCCGGTTTGGCCGTCGCCACCAGCATGGACACGCAGATCCGTGGAACGGATCAAGCGATCCAGAACGCCAACGATGGTATCTCAATGGTTCAGACTCTGGACGGAGCAACCGAAGAGATCGTGGATATGATGCAGCGCATGCGAGAGCTGGGCGTTCAATCCATGAACGGCAGTTACAACGCCGACAACCGTGCGCAGATGAATGAAGAATTTTCTCAGCTGCAAAACGAGATCGACCGAATCGCCAACACCACGAAGTTCAATGAAACCTCGCTGATGAACGGTTCGAACACGGCGGTTCTGGTACATGTCGGTTGGAACACCGGCGCGGATAACAAAATCAGCATCGGGCTGACCGACTTCAATGTTTCGGCACTGAACACCAATGCGACGGCCTCGCTGGGGACTGTGACAGCGGCTTCGGCAGCGGTTCAGACGATCGACCAGGATTTGTCGAACATCAACCTGCAGCGTGCGAAATGGGGTGCCTTGCAGAACCGCCTGGAATCAACGGTTTCGAACCTGACGAATGTAAATGAAAACATGACGGCGGCGAAATCTCGAATTCTGGATGCGGACTTTGCGAAAGAGAGTGCGAACCTGGCAAGAAGCCAAGTGTTGCAACAAGCCGGTATGAGCATGTTGAGTCAGGCGAACCAGCAGTCACAAAATGTGATGTCGCTGCTTCAGTAAGCAATTAAGACGGGTTTTCATGCTTTCCTATAAAAAAGCATGGCATAAACACGATAAGGGTAAAAAGGAGATAAGTTATGTCAATGGTCATCAACACCAATATGGGCGCCTTGAATGCCAACCGTATTCTAGGTCAAACCAGCAACGAACAGGCAACCGCAATGGAACGCCTGACATCCGGGAAACAGATCAACTCGGCGGCGGATAACGCAGCGGGCTTGGCAATTGCAACCGGAATGAGTTCACAGATCAAAGGAACCGAACAGGCGATCAGCAACGCCAACGACGGTATTTCGCTTCTGCAAACCGTAGACGGAGCGACCGAAGAAGTGGTCAACATGATGCAACGTATGCGTGAACTTGCAACGCAATCTTTGAACGGAACCTACAGTTCGGAAAACCGTTCACAGATGAACGAAGAATTCACACAATTGCAAAATGAAATTGACCGTGTCGCAAAAACTACCAAGTTCAACGAAACTTCACTGATGAACGGATCGACAGCGACAGTTGATCTGCATGTCGGATGGCAGACTGGTGCGGACAACAAAATCACCGTATCGATGAAAAGCTTCAGTGCAGGTGCCTTGCAGACTTCGGCAGCGGTAGCGGTTGACACTCAGGCAAATGCTTCGGCAGCGATTACGGCAATCGATCAGGATTTGTCGAACATCAACCTGCAGCGTGCGAAATGGGGTGCTTTGCAGAACCGTCTGGAATCAACGGTTTCGAACTTGAGCAACGTCAATGAAAACATCAGCTCTGCGCGTTCACGCATTGAAGATGCGGACTTTGCGAAAGAGAGTGCGAATCTGGCGAGAACACAGGTGTTGCAACAAGCCGGTATGAGCATGTTGAGCCAGGCGAACCAGCAGTCGCAAAACGTACTTTCACTGGTTCAATAAACCATCGAACACACCAAGTTTAAGGGAGCTTGAATGAGGTGTCTTTACCAGGGCTCTGGTTCACCAGAGTCCTGACTAAAGAGACTTGAAATTTCGCTTAGAGCAATTTTTACTTCCCTTGTGTTTAGCCGCTACGACATCTTTGTCCGCGGCTTTTTTTGTTTTTAGCAAAAAAAAATTAAAAAAAATCTAAAGAAATTTCTTGACAGGACGATAAAGAGATTGAAGGCGGGGGACACTGCCTCAAAGCTAAAAAGCAAATAAAAACATACATCTACACAAGAGTGATTAAGCATCACAAGGGAGAAATATCATGTCAATGGTAATCAATACAAATATGGGTTCATTGAACGCAGTTCGTTTATTGGATCAGTCCAGCAAAGAACAATCGCTGGCAATGGAAAGACTGACTTCGGGTCTGAGAATTAACAAAGCGGCGGACGACGCAGCCGGTTTGGCCGTCGCCACCAGCATGGACACGCAGATTCGTGGAACGGATCAAGCGATCCAGAACGCCAACGATGGTATCTCAATGGTTCAGACTCTGGACGGAGCAACCGAAGAGATCGTGGATATGATGCAGCGCATGCGAGAGCTGGGCGTTCAATCCATGAACGGCAGTTACAACGCCGACAACCGTGCGCAGATGAATGAAGAATTTTCTCAGCTGCAAAACGAGATCGACCGAATCGCCAACACCACGAAGTTCAATGAAACCTCGCTGATGAACGGTTCGAACACGGCGGTTCTGGTACATGTCGGTTGGAACACCGGCGCGGATAACAAAATCAGCATCGGGCTGACCGACTTCAATGTTTCGGCACTGAACACCAATGCGACGGCCTCGCTGGGGACTGTGACAGCGGCTTCGGCAGCGGTTCAGACGATCGACCAGGATTTGTCGAACATCAACCTGCAGCGTGCGAAATGGGGTGCCTTGCAGAACCGCCTGGAATCAACGGTTTCGAACCTGACGAATGTAAATGAAAACATGACGGCGGCGAAATCTCGAATTCTGGATGCGGACTTTGCGAAAGAGAGTGCGAACCTGGCAAGAAGCCAAGTGTTGCAACAAGCCGGTATGAGCATGTTGAGTCAGGCGAACCAGCAGTCACAAAATGTGATGTCGCTGCTTCAGTAATCGAACAATCGGCCGATATATAAAACAGAGCCAAGAAATTAAGAGCTGAACGGCCAAAAGAATTTGAAGAGAGCTTCAAAACAGAATCTGTCACTTCAAGTGGATAGATAGAAAAGTTAGCGATCCGCTTGGAGAGACTAACGGGATATAAAAAGGAGATAAGTTATGTCAATGGTCATCAACACCAATATGGGCGCCTTGAATGCCAACCGTATTCTAGGTCAAACCAGCAACGAACAGGCAACCGCAATGGAACGCCTGACATCCGGGAAACAGATCAACTCGGCGGCGGATAACGCAGCGGGCTTGGCAATTGCAACCGGAATGAGTTCACAGATCAAAGGAACCGAACAGGCGATCAGCAACGCCAACGACGGTATTTCGCTTCTGCAAACCGTAGACGGAGCGACCGAAGAAGTGGTCAACATGATGCAACGTATGCGTGAACTTGCAACGCAATCTTTGAACGGAACCTACAGTTCGGAAAACCGTTCACAGATGAATGAAGAATTCACACAATTGCAAAATGAAATCGACCGTGTCGCAAAAACCACCAAGTTCAACGAAACTTCACTGATGAACGGATCGACAGCGACAGTTGATCTGCATGTCGGATGGCAGACTGGTGCGGACAACAAAATCACCGTATCGATGAAAAGCTTCAGTGCAGGTGCCTTGCAGACTTCGGCAGCGGTAGCGGTTGACACTCAGGCAAATGCTTCGGCAGCGATTACGGCAATCGATCAGGATTTGTCGAACATCAACCTGCAGCGTGCGAAATGGGGTGCTTTGCAGAACCGTCTGGAATCAACGGTTTCGAACTTGAGCAACGTCAATGAAAACATCAGCTCTGCGCGTTCACGCATTGAAGATGCGGACTTTGCGAAAGAGAGTGCGAATCTGGCGAGAACACAGGTGTTGCAACAAGCCGGTATGAGCATGTTGAGCCAGGCGAACCAGCAGTCACAAAATGTACTTTCACTGGTTCAGTAATACAGTCAGGTAACTTTAGGAGGTGGGGAGTATGGATATTAGCGGTTTCTCACCCATTAATCATCCGGCGGCGAATGCGAATGCAAACGAGACCAAACCGGTCGAGCAGCCTTCTGTTCTCGCGGATCAACCTGAACCTGAAGTCTCGGAGGCAGCCGATCCGGTTTCATTAGACCGGGTCGCCAAAGAGGCGGAAAGGCTTAATGAACTTTTAGGGAAGATGGGGCATTCACTCAGCTTCAAAGTTGATCGGGATACCCAGTCTTCGGTTGTCGAAGTTATCGACAGCGGGACTCAGGAAGTGATTCGTCAGTTACCGACGGAAGGTTCCCTGAAAATTATGAAAAATATCCAAGATTATCTTAACGCCGTGCAACAGCGCGACGAGGTTTCGAAAGAATCCGTTACCGGGGTGCTACTCGACAAAATCGTATGACCCCGAATGAATGCCTGGGTTGATGCCGCAGGCGTACTTAACTTTAAACAAATTCTGTCTGTTTTTTGTTTCCCTTGTGTGTTTAGCGGTCTTTATGGCCGCTTTTTTTATTTGTATTTTCCTGCCGCATTCTATTAAATAAAATCCATATTTTGCCGATATAAAAGTTACCAGTTGAATAAACGGCACTTTATGTGCTTTACAAAATACCCATCACAGATCGGGAGAACGAACATGGCGAACGAAATAGGCACTACGCTGTTAAATTCCTTAACCAGCAGTACATTTGACATTGGCAATATGGCCAAGGTGTTGGCGGAAGCGGAAGTGGCCGGCCCGAAAGCGATTTTGGCCAATAATCAGGAAAAGGTGACCACCGAGCTGGATGCCTTGAAATACCTGAAAACCAATCTGACCGCTTTTAATACCTATGTCAGCACGCTGTCTTCGCCCGATCTGTTCAGTGAAAGAGCAGCGAATTCAAGCAACAGCGACATCGTATCGGTTACTGCAAGCAGTGATGCGAGTCTGGCATCGTTTCAAGTGGAATCCAAACAGCTGGCACAGGCGCACACTCAGGTTGCCAATAAAGTTTACTCCTCCGCTTCGGATACGGTTTCTTCCGGAACTCTGCAGTTATCGGTTGGTGGGCAGACACACAATATTACCGTTGACAGCTCGAACAATACCTTGGAAGGTCTGCAAAAAGTGATCAATGGTGGTGACTACGGCGTGACGGCCTCAATCATTAATAACGGCAGCGGCTACCAGATGATGTTTACTTCCAAGCAGACGGGATTAGCCGGTGAGGTTTCGGTTTCCGGTCTGAGCGATTTCGACAGTCAGGGCTTGACGACAACTGCGAGCGCTCAGGATGCGGTCATGGTTTTGAACGGTTTGACCGTCACCAGTAGCAGCAATACTTTCGACGATGTGATCGAAGGGGTCAGTTTTCGCCTGAATTCGGCTTCACCCGGTGCGCCGCAAACGGTTTCCATCGATCAGGACAGCGAAAATGTCATGGAATCGATCAAGAGTTTTGTCGATGTTTATAACCAGCTGGATACGATTTTGGATGAGCTGGGCAGTTACAATTCAGGGGATTTAACCGAAGCTGAATTGGAATCCGATGAGTATCTGTATTACGGTGATCTCGCCGGCAGCAGCCTGTTGCGTTCGGTTCGATCTCAAATCACCGAGTCGATGTCAGGGGCGATTGCCGAACTGAACGGCAACTACAACTCTCTGGCTACGATCGGTTTGACCTTGACCCGTGACGGCGCGCTTGAGTTGGATGAAGATACCTTGAATGCGGTTATGGATTCGAATATGGAAGCGGTGTCCAGCCTGTTTTCCAAAGGTGGCGTCAGCGACGACCCGCTGGTGAATGTTTTATCCGGTAATGAACGGACGCAAACCGGCAGTTACGATCTGAATATTACGCAACTGGCAGAAAGAGCGACTGTTGATGGCGGAGCCGTGACGACAACCGGAGATCAGAAGGTCGCCGGTAGCGGTTTGACCGATGTTGCGGCGGCGTTGGAGATCTCTTCCGGAGCCAGTTTTGACCTGACACTGGGCGCCGGTCCGGCGACAACGGTCGATTTGAGCGCCCTGGCAGGCTCCTATGCGACGAAAGACGCTGTTGCAACGGCCATTCAATCGCAAATTGACGCCAACGGTTTGAATGCAACCATTCTTTACGACTCGAGCCAGGGGCGTTTCGAGATCAGTGCCAACAGCGGCGAAGGCACTTTGACGCTGGATAATGTGACCGGCTTGAATAATCAGGGATTTGCCGCCGCGACCTACAGTGGTGAGGACATGCTGGATTTGAGTGCGGGCGCAAGCTTCGATGTCAGTGTTGACGGTTCGACCACGACCAGTTTGAATCTGTCGGCCGGGCAATACACTTTGAACGAGTTGGCTTCCGCCATGTCGGGCAGTATCAATGCCAGTACCGATGTACAGGCGTCGAATGCTTCCGTGAGTGTTTCCACCGATGGCGGGGTTCTGAGTATCAGCTCGAACCGTTACGGTTCGGCATCGGAAGTGACATTGAGTAATTTTGTCGGTCTTGGCAACGCTGGATTAACGGCTGATTTGACCGATATCGGTCAAAATGTCGATGGAACCATCACGACCGCCAGCGGTACTTTGAACATCGGTGCCTATGCGGATGCCAGTGACGGGCGTAAAGTAAAAATCAGCGACTATGCGGTGATTGCCGGTAATGATGCAGAAGTGCGCGGTCTGGAATTTGAAGTGTTGGGTGGTGTCACCGGGGCTCGCGGCACCATGAGCTATGCTCAGGGATTCGCATCGTCGATTGAAGAAACCATCAACAACCTGTTCACCGAGGAAACCGGACTGGTCAGTCAGCGGATTGATTCATTGACTGATAAGTCGTCGGAATATAAAGAGCGTTCCAGTGAGATCGATGCGCGTTATGAGCAACTTTTATTGAAATATCAGCTTCAGTTTTCGGCTTTGCAGTCGATATTATCAAGTAGTGAGCAGACACGAGATTATTTAACTGCAACCTTCAGCAATTCGGATAATTAATCGAGTCAATCCACTCTAAGACGCAAGGGAGAGAACGATGAACGCTTATACTCAAAACAGATTTGCCAATCAATATGCAAAGCACTTTGCGGAAACTTCGGTTTCCGAAGCGACCCCTCATCAGCTGGTTGCCATGCTTTACGGTGCCTTGATTAAAAACCTGAATCTGACCAAAGTTTTTATGGAACAGAAAAAATTTGCCGATAAATCCAGAGTCTCGAATAAGGCACTGGCAATTTTATTGTCGCTGAAAGCCGGTCTGGATATGGAAAAAGGCGCGGAAGTCGCCGATAATCTGTTTCAGTTGTATGATTACTGCTATCGCAGGCTGGTTGAAGCATCGGTAAAAAACGATCAGATGATCATCAACGAGCTTTTGGAACATGTTAAAGGGCTGCGTGAAGCGTGGGAAGATATGCCGGATCAAATCAAATATGCCGAAAAACGTCAGCTGGAGGCGCAATTGTCGCGTAAAAGTGCCTGATTTATGAGTGTGAGCGCAATACAGAAAACGCGTCTGATTCTTCTGACGCATTCCAAAAACATGGTAAACGCCGCCCAGTCTCAGGATTGGGAGGCGTTTTTGCCGTTGGAAGCCTGCTGGCAGGAAATGCTGGAAGACGCTGTGGCTCGGTGGGGCGATCAACTGCGTGAAATCGGCCCGAGTCTTCTGGAAGACAACCGTCTGATTCGGGAAGCGATTCAGGCTTATCAGCAAGACCTGACGGACAGTCTGAGTCAGAACCGTTATGCCCATAATGCGCTGAAAAAGTATCTGGCTTAAGCGCATTATGCATTTATCCTGCGAATTCTTCTGCCAAATTTTTGACATTCGGAATAAAGCCCGTTATAAAAGTCGTGTAAATAACCAATAAGCGGCGAGACGAAACTGTGAATTCCGAAGCGATTTTCTCCTCTCTCATCGGGCATAGCCCGGCCATGCAAGAAGTCAAGCAGTTGATTCGTCAGGTCGCCTTGACTGATGCGACCGTTTTGATCCTCGGAGAATCCGGAACCGGAAAAGAAGTCGTCGCCCAGACCTTGCACCAACTTTCCGAGCGTTCCAAGCACGCCTTTGTACCGATCAATTGCGGCGCGATCCCGGCCGAATTGCTTGAAAGTGAACTCTTCGGCCACGAAAAAGGCGCTTTTACCGGTGCGATCAGCGCCCGTAAAGGGCGTTTTGAACTGGCGGAGCAAGGAACGATTTTTCTGGATGAGATCGGCGATATGCCACTGGCAATGCAAGTCAAGCTGCTGCGCGTGTTGCAAGAGCGCCGATACGAACGCGTTGGCGGTAATAAAACTTTCGAGTGCGATGTCAGGGTTGTCGCGGCAACCCATCGTAATTTGGAACGCAGTATCGAGGACGGCAAATTTCGCGAAGATCTCTTTTACCGCTTGAACGTGTTTCCGATTGAACTGCCTGCATTGCGTGAACGTCCCGAAGACATCGAAGCGCTATTAGATTTCCTTTTCTCCCGTCTGGCCGAGTCCGGCAGAGCGGTCCCAACTCTGAATACAAATGCTTTAAACTCTTTACGTGCCTATCACTGGCCGGGTAATGTCCGCGAGTTAAGCAACCTGGCCGAGCGGTTGTCCATTCTGTTTGCCGACAAAGAAATCGACTTTTCCGATTTGCCGGAGAAGTACCGCGTTGCTGTCGCATCGAATGAGGAAGAGTTACCGAACGACGAGGTTGGCGAATCTGACGCCGCAGCCCCTGGAGCCGCAATCTCCAATGCCGTTCAGGACACCAGCGCTTTTGATCAGAAAGATCCGCCGCTTGAACAGACCGCGCCAGTCAAAGAACGGGATTCCTTGGTCGCGGAGCCAGTGCCGATTTCTGTGGACCAGCTTGGGACGGATTTGAAATCCTATCTGGTAAACATGGAGACGGCACTGATCCGTCAGGCTTTGGCACAGACCGGTGGTAATGTTTCTCAGGCGGCGAAAATACTGCAGTTGAACCGGACGACGCTGGTGGAAAAAATCCGCAAGTATGATCTTAATTAGAGTTGGCTTTATGTCAGGGGCGACTCTGATATTCTGAATGGAGGCACGGTGCTTAATTCGAAAGACCAAGCGCGTTTGCAGGAACTGGAAGAAGCGTTTCAGCTGTTCAATCAGACTTCTGTACAATTAAGCCAGGCCTACGATGCGCTGCAAAGGCAGGTTGAAGCTTTGCAGAAACGCCTTGAAGCCAGCGATCAGGAAAAGCGTGCCGTTGCCGATCGTTTGAGTCGCCTGCTGAAGTTGATGCCGGGCGGCGTTATTGTTCTCGATGCAAATAATCGCATCATCGAAATGAATCCCAGTGCCGAGGAAATTCTTGGAAGCGATGCAGCAGGCAGAGATTGGGATATCGTGGTGATGAATGCTTTTTTGAGTCGTAACGACGCCGGAGAGTTATTGACCCATGATGAAAAGGTTTATCAGGAATCGACCGCAAATCTCGATCACGGTAACGGCAGGATTCTTCTGATTCAGGACGTGACTTCCGCGCGGGATCTTCAGGCGCACGTCAGTCGACATCAGCGCCTGGATTCGATGGGGGAAATGGCGGCGTCTCTGGCGCATCAGATTCGCACTCCGTTGGCTTCCGCACTGCTGTATGTCTCGCAGTTGAACGCCGTTCAGCTGGATGACGATAAACGGACCAAATTTGTCGGCAAAGCGCTGAACAGCCTGAACCATATTGAAAATCTGATCAAGGATATGCTGCAGTATGCCAAGGGCGGGAAGGGCAGTAAAACGCCACTTCAGGTTGCCGGTTTGTTGCAGCAATTGAAGATAAATCTGGAACCGCAGTTAAAGCAAGCCGGGGTTGAAATGGATTTGAAGTTCCCCGAGCAGCCCCTGACCGTCAGCGGGGATAAAGATGGTCTGCTAACGGCTTTGCAAAACTTGGTGGTCAACGCTTTGAATGTGATGGACAGCGGCGGCAGAATCGAAGTACGGGCGACGCAACTGGATGCACAGCGATTGGATCTTGTGGTTGCCGATAACGGTCCGGGCATCGAGACGGAGCGGTTGCAGAAAATCTTTGAGCCTTTTTATACCAGCCGCGCCAAGGGAACGGGGCTCGGCTTGGCAGTGGTACGGGCCATTGCCGAAGCACATGACGGACGCGCCTGGGTGAAATCCATTCCGGGATACGGCTCTCAATTCGGGATCCGTCTGCCGTTAAACTGATGGATCGCTTTTTAAAATCGATAACCGGTCGCGGCGTTTGTTGTCCGGCCATGAGGAATCGCTTATGAGCATTGCCAAAATTCTGGTTGTAGAAGACGACCCCGAACTGCAGGAGGCTCTGGTCGACACTTTGACGCTGCATGAATTTGAAGTCATTGCGGTCAGCAGTGCGGAGCAGGCATTGAGTGCGCTTGACGACGAAATCGGAATGGTTTTTTCCGATATTCGAATGGATGGGATGGATGGTTATACTCTTATGACCAAAATCCGTGCAATGAAGCCTTATCTTCCGATTGTGCTGATGACGGCGTACGGTACCGTCGAACAGGCGGTGGATGCAATGAAGTCCGGTGCCGTCGATTACATCATTAAACCGTTTCAGGCCAATCTTCTGGTAGAAAAAGCTCAGGCGTACTTCAATCGCGACGCTTCCAGCGAAGGCGATTTTATCGCTGCGGATCCGGCGACCATTCAGCTGAAAGCGATGGCGCAGAAAGTAGCGCAAAGCGACGCCAGTATTCTGATCAGCGGGCAGAGCGGCACCGGAAAGGAAGTGCTGGCGCGTTACATTCATTCGCAATCTCCGCGCAGTAAACAGCCGTTTGTCGCCATTAACTGCGCTGCGATACCTGAATCGATGCTTGAGGCGGTTCTGTTCGGGTATGAAAAAGGGGCTTTTACCGGTGCCGCCAAATCCATGCCGGGAAAATTCGAACAGGCGCAGGGCGGCACGATTTTCCTTGACGAGATCGGTGAAATGAAGGCCGATCTGCAAGCAAAACTGCTACGGGTTCTGCAGGAAAAAGAAGTGGAGCGTATCGGCAGTACCAAAACGATTAATCTCGATGTACGGGTTCTCAGCGCCACCAATATCGATATGAAAAAATCGATTGCGGCCGGAGAATTCCGCGAAGATCTGTTTTATCGTCTGAACGTTTTTCCGATGCGCCTGCCGGCGTTGAAAGCGCGCACTCGGGATATTGCCGCGATTGCCGAGCGTCTGATTCAACGCCATTGCGGTCTGGGACGGGTGATGCCGATGATTACCGCACCGGCCATGAAACGTCTTTTGAGTTACCCTTGGCCGGGGAATATCCGCGAGTTGGACAATGTGATTCAGAGAGCTTTGCTTTTAATGTCCGGAGACAGTATTCGCGAGCAGGATATACTGTTGGATAACGAGCTGGAGACACCGGAAGCGATTGTTCCACGAAATCTCGTCGTGGAGACGGAAAGCACCGGGACACCGTCTGAGGCAGCGGCAGTAATGCAAGAACGGAGTGTTTCGGACGAAGAATCGGTTTTACCGACGGACTTGAAAGCGCGAGAAAATGAGTTGATCCTGCAAACTTTGCAACGCTTTGACGGCCACCGCCAGAAAACGGCCGAAGCATTGAATATCAGCCCCCGAACCTTGCGCTATAAACTGGCACGTTTGAAAGAACAGGGATTTGAAGTTGCCTGACCCATTCACATAGTTGGTATAAGTGTTGCTTTTGCACTTTTTAGAGAATTTTTGAAGTTATTCGATTACGAATATTCGGTTTTGCGGGCGGATGTTTTCCTGCCCGGTTTTGAAGGATAGCGAAATGGATCCAGTTGATACACAAAGCTTATTGTTGCAGATGCGTGCTTTGGCAGCGCAGGCTGAGGCAAAACCGATTGCCGAAAATCCGGCGGAAGCGGTTGATCCGGCAAACAAATCCGCTTCGTTTTCGGATCTTATGACGCAGTCGCTGGAAGCGGTTAATGCGCAGCAGCAGAAATCTGCCGAGATGAAAGAAGCCTTTGAAAAAGGCGATCCGGACGCCGATCTGACCGAGGTTATGGTTCAGGTTCAGAAGGCGAGTTTGTCGTTCCAGGCAATGACTCAGGTGCGTAATAAACTGGTAGATGCCTATAAAGAAGTCATTCAAATGTCAATTTGATCGGCGGCTTTCAAGCGGGAACGGATGACTGCCTGGGCGCTCTCATCACACAGATGATTGTTTTTAATAAAGATAACACAGGGTTAAAACGGGGCGTATATGGCCGAACCTCAAGCAACAATGGGTAATTCTGCAAACCGTCCTTTCGGCGACGATGCCAGTTTTATCAATACTCTGACCTCTCTTTCGGTCGCCAAACAGGTCGGGCTGGTCGTCGCTCTGGCGGCGTCGATTGCTTTGGTGGTCGGTATGATTATCTGGTCGCAGAACACGCCCTATACTTTGCTCTTCGGCAGTGTGGATCCCAAAGAACTCAATGAGATCGTTCAGACGTTGGAACAGGATGCGGTGCCTTATGAAATCGACCGCACCAGCGGCGGGATTCTGGTTCCTTCGGATAAAGTACATGCCTTGCGCTTGAAGCTGGCGGCGGCCGGTTTTCCCAAACAGGCACCTTCCGGTTATCAATTGCTGGACATCGACCAGGGGTTCGGTATTTCCCAATTTAAAGAGACCACTCAGTATCACCGGGCTTTGGAAGGTGAACTGGCCAAATCGGTTGCCTCGATTAATGCCGTCAAATCGGCTCGGGTGATGCTCGGTTTGCCGAAACGGTCGGTGTTTGTCCGCAAACAGCAGAAGCCGTCGGCCTCGGTAGTGGTGCAACTTTATCCCGGCCGCAGTCTCGACGAACAGCAGGTGAATGCCATCGCTTATCTCGTGGCATCCAGTATTCCCAATATGGAAGCCAAATCCGTGACGGTGGTTGATCAGAACGGCAACCTTTTGACAGCCGATTCCGCAGGCACCGGTGCTTTGCATATGAGCATGAAACAGCTCGATTACACCCGATCGGTGGAAGAGACGCTGTCTGGACGGATCATTCGTCTTTTGGCGCCGGTTGTTGGTGGAGAAGGCAAGGTGCGCGCTCAGGTAACGGCGGAGCTGGATTTTACCCAGCAGGAACAGACGCGTGAAAATTA
Source organism: Thiomicrorhabdus sp. (assembly GCF_963677875.1). Lineage (NCBI taxonomy): Bacteria > Pseudomonadati > Pseudomonadota > Gammaproteobacteria > Thiotrichales > Piscirickettsiaceae > Thiomicrorhabdus > Thiomicrorhabdus sp. The sequence continues at coordinate 21,481 of NZ_OY782569.1, forward strand.
CGAGCCGGATCCGGATGCAATTCGTTCCGAGCAGGAAGTCCGTGAAATCAATCGCAACGAAGGACCTGCCGGTATTCCGGGGGCTCTGACCAACCAGCCGCCTCGAGCCGGCATTGCGCCTGAGCAGGGATATAACCCTCAGCAGGATCCTAATCTGAAAAGTTCCAGTGAAAAAAGCACCAAAAATTACGAACTGGATCGTACCATCAGCCACATCAAAAATTCGGTTGGTAATGTCAGACGTTTATCGGTTGCTGTAGTGCTGGATGACAAAATCAGTGTAAACGAGCAGGGTGAAACCGTTCGCGAAGCCTTAACGGATGAAGAATTACAGCGTTATCGTCAGCTGGTCAGCGACACCGTTGGCCTGGACGAAGCCCGTGGCGATACCTTGAGTGTCGTGAATGCCTCGTTTGTAGCTGCGCCACAAGAAGCAATGCCGTCGATTCCGTTCTGGCAGGAGCCTTGGTTCTGGAATCTGGTGAAACAGGTTGTGGCCGGGATTGCGGTGCTGATTATTATTTTCGGAGTGATTCGTCCGTTGCTGCGCGATCTGACCAAACGCGAAAGCCTGGAGCCGGACTATCCTATGGATGACGTCGAGCCGTCTTCCGAATCGGTTGACGACATCTCGCGGGCATTGGATCAGATGAGTACCGAAGTCGAAGAGACGGCCGCGGAAGCCGAAGCGGAGTCCGATGAAGAGCGTCAACTTTTGGAAAAAGTCCGCGCAATTGTCGAAGCGGAACCGAAGGTTGCCGCGCATGTTATTAAACAGTGGTTAGCTGGAGCCTGAGGTATGGCGGTAAAAGAGAGAAATAATCTGGACAAAGCAGCTATCCTTCTGCTGGCGCTTGGAAAAGACAATGCCGCCGAAGTGCTTAAACATTTGAATCCGCGTGAAGTTCAGAAAATCGGTTCGGCGATGACGGAAGTAGACAACGTCAGCCATGACGATATTCATTTGGTGATGCAATCTTTCATGGACGAACTGGGCGAAGATGCTTTAGGTATCGATCCAAGCGAGTTTGCGCAGTCTTTGATGGCGGATGCACTTGGCGATTCCGGCGGTCATCTGATGGATGCGGCGTTACTTGGCGATCAGGTCAAAGGTTTGGAAGCTCTCAAGTGGATGCATCCGTCGACGATTGCCAATATGCTGCGCAACGAACACCCGCAGGTCATTGCCATTATTCTGTCCTATTTTGATTCCGATCAGGCTGCGGAAGTTCTGAAAGGGATTCCGGAGCGCTTCCAGTCGGACGTGATTTACCGGATTGCAACCCTGACAACCATTCAGCCCCGCGCTTTATTTGATTTGAACGACGTTCTGGAACGTGCTTCCAGCGACGGTGAAGGCGGTAAACTGGCGACCATTGGCGGTGAAAAACGCGCTGCGGAAATTCTGAACTTTGTCGGCGGTGGCGTCGACAGCCGAATCCTGGACTCGATTGCCGAAGAGCATGAAGATGTCAGTCGCGCGATTCAAGATAAAATGTTTGTCTTTGAGGACATTGCCGGCATCGATGATCGCGGTATCCAGACTCTGGTGGGCGAAGTGCCGAATGATGTCTTGATTGTTGCCCTGAAAGGCGCCGATACCGACCTCAAGGAAAAATTCCTTTCCAATGTCTCCAAGCGTCAGGCGGATATTATGCGCGACGATCTGGAAACTGGCGGACCGGTCAAATTAAGTGCGGTTGAAGAAGCTCAGAGAACCATTATTCAGATTGTACGCCGCTTGGCAGACGAAGAGAAAATTATGATGCCAGGAGCCGGTGAGGAGTTTGTCTGAGATGAACGATTCAGGATTCACCGCTTTCGATCTGCAGCGTCAGCAGGACGATAAGGTTGTGCCTTTGAAAACACGGTTGTTGCGTCAGGAAGAACTTGAGCAGGAGGTGGCGGCCTGGCAACCCAAAGATTTTGCATCACAGTCTAAGGCGTCATCGGAGCAAAAGGTTGCACCGGTTCCGGTGGATCCGCAATTGGAGGCGCAAATCAGAGCCGAACTGGAAAAAGAGTATGCTACCAGAGAGGAGGCGTGGCGACAGCAGATACATGAAGAAGCTTTCCAGGAAGGGTTCCGGCAAGGCTTAGAAAAAGGCGAAACGCAAGGTCGTTTGAACGGCGAAGAAAGCGCGAAGCAGAGTGTCAGGCAAGCGGCTGAGGTCGACTTGCAGCAGTTCCAGAAGCTGGTTGAATCGATTCAGACTCCCTATGAGGCGTTGAAAGAAGGCTTGCTGAGTGAATTAACCGAATTTTCCTTTCACATTGCCGAAGCGGTTATCAAGCAGCAGATCGAACAGCATCCGCAATGGATTTTGGAGGCAGTTGAAAAGGCCGTCGAAGTTTTGCCGGAAAACGAGGACGATTCCTTAAAAATTTTCCTTAATCCGGAGGACTTACTCTTTTTGCAGAAAATGCAATATGACGCCTTGCCGAACTGGCAGTTGGAGCAAAATGCCGAGTTGAAGCGCGGCGAATGCCTTGTCAGACAAGTTCATTCTCAAGTGGCCAATTTGTGGAGCGCCCGGCTCGACGAAATCATGCAAAATTATCGTCGTCCGGCTCCGGTCGGGGATGCGGAAGAGAAAAATCTCTCTGCGAATGCCAATGAGCCGACGAATACTTTGTTGGCTGACGAGCCGTCTTAGGAGGTAGCATGGCCTCGAATGAATCTTCTCTTTTGGGCGAGCAGCTCGGCCGACATTTCAGAGATTTAAACCAATCCCCTTTGCAAACCTCATCGCTTAAAGCGAGCGGCCGTCTGGTGCGTATGGTCGGTATGACTTTGGAAGCCATCGGAACTTATGCGCCGCTGGGTTCGAGATGCCAGATCGTTCAGCCGGACCAGAAACCGATTGAAGCCGAAGTGGTCGGATTTCACGATGATCGTCTGTATTTGATGCCGATCGGCGATACGCACGGACTGTCGGCCAATGCACGGGTTGTGCCGATGGAAGGCGGCATTAAAGTCGGGGTCGGGCCGAAAATGCTCGGTCGGGTCATCGATGGCAACGGCAAACCGTTGGATGGTCTCGGTGCGATCGAAGTTGAAGATTATGTTTCGCTGGCCGGAGAGCGAATCAATCCTTTAGGGCGTCGGCCGATCACCGAGCCACTGGATGTCGGGATCAAGGCGATTAACGGGCTTTTGACACTCGGTCAGGGACAGCGTGTCGGTTTGATGGCTGGAACCGGGGTTGGAAAAAGTGTTCTGCTGGGCATGATGACGCGTTTTACCGATGCCGATATCGTTGTGGTTGGTTTGATTGGAGAGCGTGGTCGCGAGGTCAATGATTTCGTGCATCATAATCTTGGGGCGGAAGGTTTAAAGCGTGCGGTTGTGGTTGCTACTCCGGCGGATGATCCGCCGCTAATGCGTTTGCACGGAGCTATGCTGGCTACCGCCATTGCCGAATATTTCCGTGATAAGGGCATGAAGGTTCTTTTGTTGATGGATTCGCTGACGCGTTTTGCTCAGGCGCAACGCGAAATTGCGCTTTCGGTTGGCGAACCGCCGGCGAGCAAAGGTTATCCGCCCTCGGTGTTCTCTAAACTGCCACAGCTGGTCGAGCGTGCTGGAAACAGTGATTCTCCGACCGGTTCGATTACCGCCATCTATACGGTGCTGGCTGAAGGTGACGATCAGAGTGATCCGGTAGTCGATTCGGCGCGAGGTGTGTTGGATGGCCATATCGTTCTATCGCGGAGAATTGCCGACAGCGGGCGCTATCCGGCGATTGATATCGAGTCTTCGGTCAGCCGGGTGATGGTCGAAATTGTGTCCGATGAACAATTGAAAACCGCCCGAGGGTTCAAACAGCTGTATTCGCTGTATCAGCAGAATCAGGATCTGATTACGTTGGGCGCTTATAAAAAAGGCAGTGATCCGAACTTGGATCTTGCGATTCAGAAATATCCGCAGCTGAATGCTTTTCTGGCGCAGGAAATTCGTGAGCAGGCTGGTGTTGAAGCGAGTTTGCAAGCATTGCAGGCGGCAATGAGTTAAGCGGCGGTTTGCGTGAATTTTCGGTATGATGATTCTCAAGGCGGGAGATGATAAATGAAACGGGAAATTCAGCGCTGGGAAAAAATTGTCGAACTGGCACAGCAGGATACGGATCGTGCTGCCGAGGTTTTTTCTTCTCTACAGCATCAGTGGCAGCACGCTCAAACTCAGCTTGAAGCCCTGCAGAATTACCAGCAGGAATATCTGCAGGAAAGGCCCGTCAACACCACATTTCAAATACAGCAGCTGCAAAGTAAAGCCTTATTCATCAACAAAGTAAATGAAGCTGTTCAGGCTCAAAGCCGTCAGGTGGAAGCCTTGAACGAACGAGTGCAGAAAGGGCGCGAAGTCTGGATTGAAAAGAGAGCTTACCTGAAAGCACTGGAGACGCTTCTGGAAAACAAGCGGCGCAGCTGGCAGGAAATGCTGGATAAACGCGAGCAGAAGATGCTGGATGAGCTGGCGGCAAAAAATGCTCACAGGCGGCAAGGTTTACCCTAGAAAGGGTAAAGCGGGAGAGATTCTCTTTAATTCGGGACGTTTTCCGGCACTTTGAGGGGAAAGCAACGAATTTTTGGGGGGATGTTCTCGACCAATGAACCGTTTGAAATGAACTTTGTTTTCCTTCTTTGGCACAGCGGCATAAAGGTTGCTTTACTTAACGGCAGATGACGGTTTTCGATGATTTTCCGGAGACACGTTCTGATTTGCTTAAGGAGCCTGATTGTTTATGTCCGCATCCTCGATGTCTTCCATTCCGTCGAATTTATCCGTCAAACCGGCGTCCGAAGCTGTTCGGCCCGAAATATCCTTGACGCAAGACAAGACTTCAGATGTTTCATCCGAGCCGTTTTCTCGGCTATTGCAGAATCTCGATGCGGACAGTGCTTCTTTTGTGCCAGCACCTCTTTCATTAAAGGGTTCGCGCTCAAATGATTCCGAAAATGATTTCGAAATGTCCCTTTCTGAAAGTATTACGACGCTCCTGTCATCGGATCAAAGTTCGTCTGAAGGCAGTGAAATACCGGTTGCGTATCTCGGCGTGAGAGGGCCTGCGAATTCAGGCGCGCCTGTACTGGGCATGCCGATTGTCGATGATTCGCCAGCTGTCGCTACGGAAATGAATAAAGCGATATGGCCGTTGGCGGCCGGATTTCCGAAAGCTGTAGCAGAAGTGAACGAAGCAATGCCGACTGGTATTGACCAAACGGGAGTGATGGCAGTCGGTGCAAATTGGCACATTCGCGAATGGTCGACTGATCGGGAACAGCAGAATACGGTGCCGGAAGAGAATTATCTGTCGGCAGAGGGTGATCAGGCCTTAGCCTCATTGGCGTCTTTTGGCACTTTGACCGAGCTTGAACGGGAGGCAGAAGACGGGGCGGATTCATCTGCCGAAAATGAGCAGGTGGAATGGATTGAGAAAAATTTCAGCCTGAATTCGGATATTCGGCCGGATGTGAGTGAAGGTGTTTTTGCCGCTAATTCGTCAGAGATTGCGGAAAATTCTGCCATTACTTCGGCTGAAAACTTACAAAGTTTGCCAGCTTTTGGTCAGCCAGACCTGGAAAGCCTGTCGAGTATCAGTGTCGATCCTGGCACTGATGGAGGTGTCGATTCTGTCATTGGTTTTACCGAACAACCGGATGGCAGCGGTAAAGAACCTTTGACCTATCCGGGGGCTGCGTGGTTGGAATCGGGACGGAAATGGCCTTCAGAATCCAGTCTGTCATCCGGTATGGTATCAAATTCGCCTTCCTGGGCGTCGGCCGATAAGGCGGCTGTCAATTGGAGCAGTCAGTCTTCTGCCGCTACGACGGCTTTGACCTCCGGCACGTCTTCAAATGCGGCCGTTGTTGCCAGTGCGCAGATTTCGCAGACATTGCAGGATTCGCTCCTTCAGTCCGATTCGTCGGCGGATGAGAAGGCGGTTTTGTCGAAGGAATTTTCTGCGGGAGAGGTGAGCGGAGAGCGGAGAGCGGCAGCATCGATACCATTGCCGTCGATTTCAGCCGGAACCCGGCAACCTCAATGGGCACATCAGTTCGCACAAAGAGTTGTTGTCATGCTGAACCAGTCGGTGCAACAGGCGCAGATCGCTTTGAATCCGGAGCAGCTCGGGCCTTTGCGAATTCGTTTGCAGTTCGATAAAGATCAGCAGCTGCAGGTCAGCGTTGCGGCCCAGCAGGGAGCGGCGCGTGATGCGGTGGAAAATGCTTTGCCCCGTCTGCGCGAGGTTTTGGCGCAATCCGGGATACAGCTTGGTTCGGTCGATATTCGCGATGATTCGCCGTCAGATAATAGAAATAATCCGGCTCAGGAAGCTTATGCTGCTTCAGTTTCTACGGATTCAGCCGAAGAGATGCATGAGGGATCGCTGAGTCAAGTGACCGTTAAGGTGTCGAAAAACCTGGTTGACTATTATGCTTAAGGAGTGTGCAGTGAAACGGTTTTTTGCAGGTGTGACGCTTCTCGGATTCGGTTTTCCGGCTTATGCCGCCGAGGAAAGCACGGTTTTACCCATGACGTTGATGATTGGATTGAGTGTATTGTTGACGGTTGCGGTAATGGGATTGATTGCTTATTGGTTGTGTCTGCAACCACAGAACGACACCGAAGAACTGGAAGAGCTGGTCAAATATATTGAAGAGCAGAATCGCTTTGATCGACGTTTGCCGGAAATGAGCAATCGTCCGAAATGGTTTGCTTCTTGCAACCGTCTGCTTGATGTCGCTGAAAATCATATCCGCGAACAGGATTCCGCAAACAAGCATGCGCAGCTCGACTATCAGGTGCGGATTGAATCTTTGGAAAGCGAGCGCAGGAATTTGAATGAAACACTGAAAACCTGCAGTGAACAGCTGGAAGCTTTGAGTTTTCAAGCTCAGAAGGTCGAAAGGGTATCGAAGGAAAGCGAAATTCCGCTAGAGTCTTTGGCCGCCTTGGAAACGCAGTTTAAAGAGGCTTTGTCGGCTCTGAGCGAAGATTCGGATGAGGGGCTCCGTTCGGCGAAACAGGTCATCGGTCATGTGTCCGCATTGGTTGATGAGGTTCAGAAAGTTTCACAGGTGGTTTTGCAGTTGGAAGCCGACAGCAGTAACATCGGCAGTGTACTGGTGCTGATCCGCGACATTGCTGAACAGACCAATTTACTGGCTTTGAATGCAGCGATCGAGGCGGCAAGAGCGGGAGAACATGGTCGAGGTTTTGCAGTTGTGGCCGATGAAGTAAGAATACTGGCCGGGAAAACCCGTCAGGCAACCAAGGATATTCAGGCGATTATCGAGGGACTGCAACAAGGTGCCCGCAATGCGGCACAAGCGATGGAATCCGGTCGGGAAAAAGTGGGTGAAACCCGGATTCACGCCAGTCGCGTGAGTCAGGTTTTTGACGAAATGAATACAAAGTTAAGCGCAATTCGCGCAGAGAATGAGCTATGATCGTTGCAGAACACGGGCAAGGATCACACCGAACAGCAGAATAGGAATTAGAGCGAGAAAGCATGAAAGCGATTGTCGGGACATTGGTAGTAGTCGGAACTTTGCTGGGCGGATATTTACCGCACGGCAGTATTGGTGTTCTGATTCAGCCGCTGGAAGTCGTCATTATCTGCGGCGGAGCCTTGGGGGCGTATATCATCGCCAACCCCGGATGGGTTGTTAAGGCTGGTTTTTCCGGCGGTATCGGGCTTTTAAAACCTTCGCCGCACAATAAAGAGTTGTATACCGAGTTGCTCGGTCTGATGTTTAAGCTGTTTAACAAAGCTCGTCGCGAAGGTTTGATGTCGATTGAAGCCGATGTCGAAGACCCGCACAGCAGTGAACTATTCAACAGCGCACCTAAAGTCGTTGCCGATCATCATGCGGTTGATTTTGTCTGTGATTACCTGCGTTTGATGATCAGCGGAGCCAGTAACCCTTATCAATTGGAAGACCTGATGATCATTGAAATCGATTCTCATCATCACGAGGCTCTGATGCCGAGTGCTGCGATCGGTAAGGTTGCAGAGTCGTTGCCGGCTTTCGGGATTGTCGCGGCAGTGTTGGGAATTGTTGTCACCATGAGTTATCTGGATGCCGGGCCTTTGGAGATCGCGCATCATATGTCGGTGGCGTTGGTCGGAACCTTTTTGGGGATTCTGGTGGCTTACGGTTTTGTTGCGCCGATCTCTTCGGAACTGGCGAACCGCGCCGAAGCCGAATCGGCATTTTACGGTGTGATCAAGACTTGTCTGATGGCGAACCTGAACGGCTATGCTCCGCAGGTGGCGGTGGAATTCGGACGTAAAGCAATTCCGAGTAAAGAACGCCCGAGCTTTATGGAGCTGGATGAGTTCATTCAAAGCATCAAGTAAGGTTAAGGCGCTTGAAGTAGCAAGGTAGAATTCCATGAGTGATGAAGAATCCATAATCATCAAACGTCTCAAAAAGTGTCCACACGGCGCGCATGGCGGAGCATGGAAAATTGCTTTTGCCGATTTCATGACTGCGACGATGGCTTTTTTTCTCCTGCTGTGGGTGCTGGGTGGAACCAACGATGAAGAAATGAAGATGATTGCGGAATATTTTCGTGATCCGACGGTGATTGAAGCCTCTCCGAGTACTCTGGTGGAATCCAGCGAGGCCGGGCAGATATCGGATGCGATGATCGATATGGGCGGTTTTCAGGACGCGCCTAAAGGCAAAGAAGGGCACGACGACGGTTCGGGACAAGCAGAGAAAGAGCAGATGGAGCTGCTTAAAGCTCAATTGGAACAGAAGATCGAGAACAGCCAGACTTTGAATCAGCTGAAAGAGCAGTTGAAGATTGAAATCACTCCGAACGGTTTGCAAGTGCAGATTCTCGATGATCGCAAACGTCCGATGTTCAGTCCTGGAGTGGATTTGCCGAAGGACTACGCGGCCAGCTTATTAAAAGCCGTCGGCTCGGTTTTGTCGGAGACAACGCGTAAAATCAGTATCGCCGGCCATACGGATGCATCCGGCTATCATGCGAGCTCGGATTACACGAACTGGGAGTTGTCTGCGGATCGAGCGAATGCCGCGCGACGTTTGATGCTTGACGGTGGTGTAAAAGGCACGCAAATTGCTCAGGTTGTCGGTATGGCGGATACGGTGCCTTTTGATAAGGAAAACCCTTATAATCCGCGTAACCGTCGTATCAGCATTATTGTCTTGAATAAAAAAGCCGAAGAGGCGTTGCGCAGTATCAGTGATGCCCCGCAGGCGGAAGTGCTGCAGACGGTACGGTCACAACTCTGACGCCGATAGACGGCGGAATTTTTCGGTGTCGGTTTTTCGACAATGAATAAAAAAGGAATGCAACATGGCTGAAGAAGCTCAGGAACCTAAAAAAAGCGGAAAAGGCTTGATGATTGCGCTGATCGTAATCGTGTTTCTTTTACTGGTCGGTGTTGGAGTGCTGGTGTATTTGTTGATGGGCTCCAAAGATGGCGCCGGTCACCCGGAAGAAGAGGCGGTTGCCGAGCAGCAATATGTCGAGGAAGGGCATTCTCAATCCTATTCTCCGAAGTACAAGCAGTTCGATCCTCCGGAGAAAGGCGCGCCGCCGCAATATTTTACAATGGATAAATTTGTGGTGAACTTCAATGGAGACGGACAGGCCAAGTATTTGGCAGTGGATTTGAAGTTTCTGTCGTACTACCCTCAGTTGGTTGGGCCGGAAGGCGATATGGAGCATTTGAGACCGATTTTGAAAAACGATATTCAGCGTTTGTTGCGTAACCAGCACTACACCCAGTTAAGCACTCCGGACGGTCCGGATAAATTGCGCGAAGAAATCTTGCAGGTCACTCGCCAGGTTCTGGAAAAGCATAATATCTATCCGGATCTGGTAGAAGATGTATATATGACCCGTTTTGTGATGCAGTAGGATTGGTCGATGGATGATATTTTAAGTCAGGATGAGGTGGATGCCCTGTTGAAAGGGGTTGGCGGCGGCGAAGTCGAAACCGAAACCGATTTCTCCGGAATGCAAAACGCCAAAGTCTATGATTTTACGAATCAGGAACGGATTGTTCGCGGGCGCTTGCCGGCTCTGGACATCATTAACGAGCGGTTTGCCAGAGGCTTCCAGCGTTATTTTAACGAAATGATCATGTCAAGCGTTGAAGTGACGGCCGGTGAAGTCAAAATTATTAAGATGATTGATTATCAGCGCAATCTGTTTGTGCCGACCAGCCTGAATATCTACCGAATCAACCCGTTGAACGGTGTGGCTTTGTTCACCTTGGATTCCAAATTGATTTTTACTGCGGTGGACATTTATTTCGGTGGAACCGGACTTCTGCCGTTCAAAATTGAAGGTCGCGAATATACTCCGGTCGAGATGAGTATGGTGCGCAGCATTCTGGACATGAGTGCCGAGAATTTGCGCAGTGCCTGGGGACCGGTTATGGATATTGATATCGAATACATGCATTCGGAAATGAATCCTAAATTTGCGGCGATTGTCGATCCGACCGATATGATCGTTGTCAGTCCGATCAATGTGCGCTTTGAAGGTGTTGAGGGGCGCGTCGATATTGTTATGCCCTACGCAATGCTGGAGCCGATCCGCGATAAATTGGAGGAAGGTTTGCAGAACCTTCAGGGAGAGAGCGATAATCGCTGGTCGCGTACTTTGAAGGAAGAGGCCAAAAACATCGAAATCAATCTGAGCGCGAACCTGCTGGAAATCGAAATGAGCATGGAAGATTTAATGGAGATGAAAACCGGCGATATTATCCCGATTGAAATGCCGGAGCAGGTGACGGTCAAAGCAGAAGATATCGCATTTGTCCGCGGTAAACTGGGTGAAAGTCACAATAAAAAGGCGGTTAAAATCGAAGAGATTCTGCACCATCCCGCTTATGCGGAGCGTGTGAATGAATCAGTGAAGGAGTGGTATAAATGAGCGAACAAGACGATTTAAGCGCATGGGGCGATGCGATGGCCGAACAGGCTTCCGCCGGAGAAAACGGTGCAACAGACGATTGGGCGCAGGCGTTGAGTGAACAGGAAACGGCGGCACTGGATTCTCTGGAAGCGGACAAAGGGTCTGCAAAAACCAAGGTGGATCTGGATGTTCTTCTGGACATTCCTGTGACTCTGCAATTGGAAATCGGCCGGGCCAAGGTGTCGATTCGCAATCTTCTCTCCTATACTCAGGGGTCGGTGATCGAAATGGACCGTCTTGCCGGTGAACCGCTTGACCTACTGGCCAACGGAACCCTGATCGCCCACGGAGAAGTGGTGGTGATCAATGATAAATTCGGTGTTCGCCTGACCGACGTTGTCAGTCCCCAAGAGCGGATCAAGAAGCTTAAATAGTATGTCCGGACGATTCATAAATCCCGCTGTAAAGTTTGTCGTTGCCTTGTCTTTGGCAGGCCTGTCTGTACCGGGGTGGCCGTCTACCGGTGAGGCAGTGGTTCAACCGAGTGATTATTTTCTGCAGATTTTGCTGTCACTGCTGCTGGTGATTGGGATTATTTTTGTTTCGGCGTGGTTATTGCGGCGCTACGGGCGTTTTCCGGGGGTTGCCAACGGCCAGTTGAAAGTCATCGGCGCCTTGTCTGTCGGCCAGAGAGAACGCATTCTGCTGTTGCAGGTTGGAGAGGAACAGTTGCTGGTGGGGGTCACTTCAAGTCGAATCAGCACGCTGCACCGTCTGGAAAAACCGATTGAGGTCGAAAATCCGCCGGAGAGTGAGGCTTTTTCACAGAGTCTGCAGGGATTCGTACAGAAATATAAACGCGTGCAAAAGGATGGAGAAACGTGAATTTCTGGCTTAAATTTTTGCCGTTATGGATGCTTCTGACGCCGGATTTTGCCTGGGCAATGCCCGGAATTCCGGCTTTTACCGTTGAAACGGATGCGGCAGGGAATCAGGACTACACCCTGACGTTGCAGATCCTGCTGTTGATGACCGGCCTGACCCTGCTTCCGGCAGTATTGATCGCGACCACGTCGTTTCTGCGTCTGATTATTGTTTTTGCCCTTCTTCGGCAAGCTTTGGGGACGACGACGACGCCTTCGAATCAGGTTCTGATCGGTTTGTCACTGTTTTTGACGCTATTTATCATGTCACCGGTGCTTGATCAAATATACGATAAAGCGGTTTCTCCTTATCTGGAAGAGCAGATTCAGTTCAAAGAAGCGGTTGAAGTCGGTTCCAAGCCGATGCACACTTTCATGCTGCAGCAGACCCGCGAAGATGATTTGGCGATGTTTGCCGAAATGGCTGATGTCACTTTGACCGACCCGCAGTCGGTTCCGTTCAAAATTCTGATTCCGGCTTTTATGACCAGTGAGTTGAAAACTGCTTTTCAGATCGGTTTCATGCTGTTTATACCTTTCCTGATTATTGATCTGGTGGTGGCAAGTCTATTGATGTCGATGGGGATGATGATGCTGTCGCCAATGATTATCTCCATGCCGTTTAAATTGATGTTGTTTGTTTTGATCGACGGCTGGGCACTGGTGGTCGGAACCATGGCAAACAGCTTCGTAGTTGCGGGGACAACGTGATATGGAACAAGAATTTGTATTGACGCTCGGGCAGAGGATGCTGGAAGTAACCACGATGCTGACGGCACCTTTGCTGATTCCGGCTCTGCTCATCGGGCTTCTGGTCGGGATGTTTCAGGCTGCGACGCAGATTAACGAAATGACCTTGAGTTTTATCCCGAAACTGGCGATTGTCGGTATTGCGCTGGTGGTTGCCGGTCCTTGGATGCTGACGACTCTGATCTCCTTTACCAAAGAGCTTTATCAGAATATCCCCGCCTTGATCGGCTAGGAGGCTGGCGTGACCTATTCGGAGCTGTTGCAGTACCTCGGTCTCTACTTCTATCCGTTTGTGCGTATCGGAGCCATGCTATCGATCATTCCTCTTTACAGCCTCAGCTCTGTACCGATTCGTGCGCGAGTCATCGTGACGGCCCTGATCACTCTGGCGGTTGCTCCCGCCTTGCAGTTGCCGCCGCCGGTCGATCCGTTTACCTGGCAGGGAATCTTATTCATTGTGCAACAGATGGTGATCGGTCTGGCGATGGGTCTGGTGTTTTTGATTGTTTTTCAAACGTTTGTCGTTGCAGGCCAGATGATTGCCATGGGAATGGGGTTGGCGTTTGCCATTATGGTCGATCCAGCCAGCGGTTCGCAGTCGCCGATTATTTCTCGTTATTTTACGATTATGGTAACGCTGCTGTTTCTGGCGTTGAACGGGCATATTCTGGTGATTCAGCTGGTTGTTGACAGCTTTGAATATCTGCCGGTCGGCGTGCATATTCTGAATCGGGAAAGTCTGCTACACCTCGTTGAATTCGGAAGCTATATGTTTTCTGCCGGTGTGCTGGTTGCTTTGCCGGCTGTAACAGCCCTGCTGTTGATTAACGTTGCATTCGGCGTTGTGACCAGGGCGGCACCGGCTTTGAATATTTTTGCCGTCGGTTTTCCTGTGACCTTGTTGACCGGTTTGGTCATGCTCTCCTTGAGTACGCCGTTGATTTTGCCACATTTGCAGGAGATGATTCATCGCTCGGTGGAACTGATCAGTCAGTTTTCCTTGAGCAGGTAGGGAGTTGCTATGGCCGAAAACGAAGACGGAGCAGAAAAGAGCGAAGAGCCCTCGCAGAAGAAATTGCAGGATGCGAGGGAGAAGGGGCAGATACCGCGCTCACGTGAATTGACAACGGTGCTGATGACTTTGTCGGCGGCCTTGTTTCTGTATGTGTTCGGCGGTACGCTCTTGAGCCATTTTTCCGAATTGGCGACTCAGGGATTGAGTTTTGACCGCAATGTCGCCTTTGATACACAAAAATTGTTTGATCAGATCATGTCGATCGTTATCGGTGCCATTTGGCTGGCTTTGCCTTTTATGCTATTGATGGCGTTTATTGCCATTGTCTCACCGATGCTTCTCGGCGGCTGGGCTTTCAGTGTTCAGGCAATGGCGCCGTCTTTCTCCAAACTGAATCCTATGGCAGGATTGAAAAGAATGTTTTCCGCCAAGGCGTTACTGGAACTTTTTAAGGCGCTGGCGAAGTTTTCTCTGGTGATCGCCATGGCAACCTTTTTTCTGTATACGGTGTTTGGAGAACTGCTGAATATCGGTATCGAGCCTTTGAATTATGCACTTGCTCATTCCGGCGAATTAATCATCGAAGCGTTTATTTTCGTCAGTCTGTCGTTACTGATCGTTGCTGCAATTGATGTTCCGTTTCAACTTTGGGACCACAATCGCCAGTTGAAAATGACCAAACAGGAAGTGAAAGAAGAGTACAAGCAGCAGGAAGGTAGTCCGGAAGTGAAAGGACGGATTCGTCAGGTGCAACGGGAAATGGCCCAGCGACGCATGATGCAGAAAGTGCCGGAAGCGGATGTGGTTATAACCAACCCGACGCATTTTGCCGTGGCGTTAAAATACGATTCTGACAGTATGAACGAACCGGTGGTGTTGGCAATGGGTGTCGATTTTATGGCGGCACAGATTCGAACCATCGCCAGCGAACATCAGATTCAGATTGTCGAAGCGCCGCCGCTGGCCAGGGCTCTGTACTATAATGCCGAGCTGGATCGCCCGATTCCTTATGATCTGTTTAAGGCCGTTGCAGCGATTTTGGCTTATGTATTTCAGCTGGAAGAAGGCGGTCAAACCCGCGCAGTGGATTTTTCCGAACTGCCGATTCCCGAAAACATGAAAAGCGAATGAAAACTCCATTAAAATAGGCCAATGGTAAACGGCCCCGGCTCAAGTAAAAACCCGGCTACAGGCTCTGATATTGAAAGCGAAGTGAATGAATTTTTCCGAACTGGTTACATTGATACGGCAAAAACTTAAAAGCGGTTTAGCCGTGCCTGTTGCCGTACTGGCACTGTTGGGAATGGTGACGATCCCTTTGCCGCCGTTTCTTTTGGACGTCTTTTTTACCTTCAATATCGTTTTGTCGATGGTCGTTCTGATGGTGACTATCTATGCCAAACGCCCGCTCGATTTTGCGATTTTTCCGACCATTATCCTTTTAGCGACGCTATTCCGCTTATCGTTGAATATTGCTTCCACTCGCGTCATTCTGCTGGAAGGGCACGAGGGCGGAGCGGCGGCAGGCAAGGTAATCGAAGCGTTTGGCGAGTTCGTTATCGGAGGAAATTATGCTGTCGGTCTGGTGGTTTTTGCCATACTGGTTGTCATTAATTTCGTCGTTATCACCAAAGGGGCCGGACGGGTTGCCGAAGTCAGCGCCCGTTTCACCCTCGATTCAATGCCGGGGAAACAGATGGCGATTGATGCCGATCTGAATGCCGGACTGATTACCCAGCAGGAAGCGCAACAGCGCCGTGCCGAAATTGCGACCGAAGCCGAGTTTTACGGGTCAATGGACGGTGCCAGTAAATTTGTACGCGGCGATGCGGTTGCCGGGATTATTATTCTGCTTATTAACCTGATCGGCGGGTTTGCGATTGGCGTCGGCCAGCACGGCATGCCGTTTGGTGATGCCGCTCAGGTATATACCATTCTCACTTTGGGGGATGGTCTGGTCGCGCAGATTCCGGCGCTGCTTTTATCAACGGCGACGGCAATTATTGTGACCCGGGTGACCGGAACCGAGAAGAAAGATATGGGTGAACAACTGCAGATGCAGATGTTTTCCAATCCGAAAGCCCTCGGAACCACGGCGGCCATTGTCGGGGTTATGGGATTGATTCCCGGTATGCCGAATCTGGCATTCTTGAGTTTTGCAGCCGTTGCCGGTGGAGGCGCTTATTTGATTCATCGCCAGCAGCGGTTACAGCCGCAGGCTGCCGAAGTGGCCACAGCAGAGGAGCTGGAAGCGGAAGTTCCGACCAGTACCGATTTGAGCTGGGAAGATGTTCAATCAGTGGACATTCTTGGTTTAGAAGTCGGTTACCGACTGATTTCAATGGTGGATCAATCGCAAAACGGTCAGTTGTTGAACCGGATCAAAGGTGTCAGGCGCAAGGTTTCTCAAGAACTTGGTTTTCTGGTGCCGGCGGTGCATATCCGCGATAACCTTGATCTGAAACCGAATCAGTACCGCATCTTATTGATGGGGGTGCCTTCGGGCGAAGGTGAAGTGTATCCGGATCGGGAATTGGCCATTAACCCCGGTCAGGTCTTTGGCGAAGTGTCCGGGATGGCGACGAAAGATCCGACATTCGGGCTGGATGCGGTATGGATTGCGCCAAGCGATCAAGATCAGGCTCAGGCACTTGGTTATACAGTTGTTGATGCCAGCACTGTGGTGGCGACTCATGTCAGTCAGTTGATTCAGGATTATGCTTACGAATTGCTTGGCCATGATGAAACTCAGCAGTTGCTTGATAAACTCAAACAGACCTCTCCTAAACTGGTGGATGAACTGGTTCCGGATAAACTTTCTCTGGCGACGCTGGTTAAGGTTTTACAGAATCTGTTACGCGAAAAAGTTTCGATTCGCGACATGAGAACCATTTTGGAAACTTTGACCGAACACGCTTCGCAGACGCAGCAGCCGGGCGATTTGACAATTGCGGTTCGATCGGCGTTGGGTCGTTCGATCGTTCAGGAAATTGTTGGCGGTGATGGCGCTTTGAAAGTGATTACTCTTGAGCCTTCGTTGGAACAGATATTGCTGCAAGCGACTCAAGGGGCGCCGGAAGGGCAATTGGCAGTGGAACCCAGTCTGGCGGAGCGCTTGCATAAGGCTTTGAAGGAACAGGCCGAACAGGTCGAAATGAGCGGACAACAGGCTGTTTTACTGGTCGCGCCGCAAATTCGCGCTCAATTGGCGCGTCTGTTCCGTTTCAGTTTGCCGAATCTGTGGGTTTTGGCCTATTCGGAAGTACCGGAAAACCGTCAAATAAGTGTCGTGGCAAATATCGGTCAGGGAGGTTGAAGTGAAAATCAAGCGCTATATTGCGCCGACCATGCGCCAGGCCATGAATTTAGTGCGTCAGGAATACGGTGAGGATGCCGTGATTCTGTCGACCAAGGACATCGACGGCGGAGTTGAAATTGTTACCGCTCTCGATCCCGAAGCGGTGGAGTACAGAAAAGCGCAGTCTCAGGAAACCGGGCCGATTTCGCAAGCAAGTGCCGGGTCTGTGACGGAAGGTTCTCTCCCGGTGCAACAGCCCGACTTGGCGGCTATGGCTTCGGAATTGCAGGCGATGCGTTCCATGCTTGAGAATCAGTTGTCCGGATTGGCTTGGGGGCAAAGTGAGCAACAGCACCCGAATCAGGTTTCTTTATTGAAGCGTTTACTGCAGCTCGGTGTCGGATGGGACTTGAGTCAAAAACTTGTCGCCCGGGTCGATCCTGACAGTTCCCAGGCGTGGGGAGCTTTATTGCAGGCGCTGGAAGAACAGATCGATGTTACTGAGCAGGATTTGATCGAACGAGGCGGCATCGTGGCTTTAGTCGGCCCGACTGGTGTGGGGAAGACCACAACGATTGCCAAGTTGGCGAGCCGGTTTGTCATGCGTCACAGCACGAATGACATCGCGTTGATTACCACCGATTGCTACAAAATCGGTGCGCAGGCGCAGCTGAAAACCTTTGCTGATTTGATTAAGGTACCGGTGCATGTGGCTTCGACGCATGGGGAACTTGTGGCTTTGTTAAGTTCGCTGCAACATAAGAAAATGATCCTGATTGATACCGCCGGAATGAGTCAGAGAGATTTGCAGCTGACACAGCAATTGACTTCTGGACACGATGGTTTGAATTATGTGCGTAACTACCTGGTGATTTCCGCGGCGACTCAGTTGTCGGCGCTGGAGGACATTGTGCGTTCATTTGGGCGGATGGTATTGAAAGGGTGTATTTTGACCAAAATGGATGAAGCCTTGCAGCTGGGAAGTGTTTTAACCGTGCTGGCTGAAAAAGGGTTGCCGCTGGCTTATGTGTCAACCGGTCAGCGAGTTCCGGAAGATTTGGAGTCTTTAAAGGTGAGAGAATTGATCAATCGTGCAATTCTGCTGGGGCAGCAGCGGCAGGAAGCCGACGATGCCGCCTTGCGTTTGGGTATGGGCAGGGAGGTGAGCCATGCACAATGATCAGGCCGCGGGATTGCGTGCCATGCACGGCAGTCAGTCCATGTCTCCGAAAGGGAGTGGTGCATCGAAAGCGATTCGGGTTATTGCGGTTGCCAGCGGCAAAGGTGGCGTCGGAAAAACCAATGTTTCGGTTAATCTGGGGGTGGCTTTAAGTAAGCTTGGTAATCGAGTGCTGTTGATGGATGCCGATATGGGACTGGCAAACGTTGACATCATGCTCGGTTTGCAGACCGACTATAATCTTTCGCACGTTCTGAGCGGTGAAAAGACGTTGCAGGAGGTGATTGTTGAAGGTCCGGCCGGGCTGAGAATTATCCCGGCGGCTTCCGGCGTCAGAAAAATGGCACAACTGAGTTTGATGGAAAACGCCGGAATCGTACATGCCTTTTCCGAATTATCCGCTGATCTGGATGTTTTGATTGTTGATACGGCTGCCGGGATTGCCGAAAGTGTCGTTAATTTTTGTCGAGCCGCTCAGGAAGTTGTGGTGGTAGTGACTGACGAACCGGCTTCGATTACCGACGCCTACGCGTTGATCAAGGTACTGAGCAGGGATTATCAAGTGACGCGTTTTCGAATCCTTGCTAATATGAGTATTACGGCTCTGCAAGGGAAACAGCTGTATGATAAGCTTGCAAGAGTAGCCGAGCAGTTTTTGGACGTTCAGGTCGACTTTCTCGGTGCGGTACCGCAGGATAACGCTTTGCGTGAGGCGGTACAGAAACAGATTCCAGTGACGATTCACCGTCCGCACAGCGCGGCGGCAACGGCATTTTTTGATATTGCCGATAAGATCAACGCGTGGCCGATTCCTGAAAAAGTGACCGGCCATTTACAGTTTTTTGTTGAAAATTTATTTCAAAAAGAGGCATAAGAGGAGGCATCGAGCCGGTTTAAGCCTCTTTTTTAAAGGACGATTGTGGCAAATTTTATGAGCAGGACCAATCTTTATCAGCAAGTTCAGAAGCAGACCTCTCCGCAGAAGACGATGGACGTCGAAGCTTATTTGCCCCTGGTTAAACGTATTGCTTATCATCTCAAGGGCCGTTTGCCGGACAGTGTATTTGTCGAAGACTTGATTCAGTCCGGAATTATCGGGCTGATTGAAGCCATGCAGAAATACAATGCTAATCAGGGGGCGAGCTTTGAAACCTACGCGGGCATCCGTATTCGGGGCGCCATGCTGGATGAAATTCGCAAAGGCGACTGGACGCCGCGTTCGGTGTATCGTAAGTCACGGGAAGTCAGCGATGCCATCAATCAGGTTGAGTCTAAACTTGGCCGTGAAGCAAAAGATGAAGAAATTGCTAAGGAAATGGGCATTTCGATCGATGAATATCATAGGATTCTGCAAGATACCAATTCCGTTCAGTTATTGTCGATCGATCAGCCCGATCATGACGAGTTGTCGGAAGATCGTATGGTCAGTAAAGGTTCAACACCTTTGGCGGAATTGGCAGAAAGCGGTTTTCAAACCGCATTGGCAAAGGAAATCGGTCGTTTGCCGGAGAAAGAAAAACTGGTGATGTCGCTGTATTACGACGAAGAGTTGAATTTGAAAGAGATCGGTCAGGTTCTGGATGTCAGTGAATCGCGCGTCAGTCAAATTCACAGTCAGGCGATTAAGCGAATTCGTTCGCGAATGGCTGACTGGTTGTAACCGGACATCGCCTAAAAAGGGATAATGCATGCAAATTAATAGAGATATGAACATTCTGGTGGTGGATGACTTTTCCACTATGCGGCGGATCGTGAAAAACCTGCTCAAAGAGTTGGGCTTCAATAATCTGGATGAAGCGGATGACGGAGAAACCGCTTGGCCGATGATTCAGACCGGGAAGTACGATTTTATCGTCAGTGATTGGAATATGCCGAAAATGACCGGTATTGATCTTCTCAAGCATGTGCGTGCCGATCAGAATTTGAAAGACCTGCCGTTTCTGTTGATTACTGCCGAAGCGAAACGTTCGCAGATTCTGGAAGCGGCTCAAGCTGGCGTCGACGGTTATATCGTCAAGCCTTTTACTGCTGCGACCCTGAATGAAAAAATTCAGAAAATTTTTGAGCGGATGGCGCAAAAGCAGGTCGGTTAAACGAAGGTTGCACCGCCGAACAATTCTTTAATATAAAAAGCGCCTTTTCAGGCGCTTTTTTGTGAAGAAATAAGCAATATGGCCGATAGTTTTAAATAGCTTGGTAAAGAAGATCGTATGATCGAGTGCTTTAAACTGTGTAATCGCGAACCGAAACGCCTTATACCGGCCAAGCCGCTATAGGGCGTTTTTATTTGCATCTTTAGCGGATTGGATGCATTTTCGGGTCGCCAAATGAGGTATTTATGAAGCAATTACAAGAGACGGTTTCCCTATTGCTTGAGGCTTTGCAACAGCAAGATGAAATTCGCAGCAACGCCTTGTTAAATGAATTGACCGAATTACGTGAACAGCATTTGTTTCAGGAAATATCGGGGTTGGGAAATCGTCTTCATCAGGCTCTGAACGCCTTGGAAAACGACGATCTTCTGATGCAGACCAAACACGATATCCCGGATGTGACTGAGCGGTTGGATTACGTTCTGAATACGATTGAAGAAGCCAGTCAGTTGACCTTGGATCAGGCGGAAAAGGGGTTGGAAATTCTAAGCCAGATGTCTGTGGAAGCGCCGGAGGGAAATGATTTGAGCCGATTGCGTGGCATTTTGAATCAGATTGTTTTAGCGCAATCTTATCAGGACTTGACCGGGCAGGTGTTGCATAAGGTCATTCATCTTATCGGTGAATTGGAAACCAGTTTGCATCACTTGATCGAACAAGCCGGACACGACTTGCAAAATTTGCCAGATCGCACGCCAGAGCATGAAAATCTGT
Source organism: Thiomicrorhabdus sp. (assembly GCF_963677875.1). Lineage (NCBI taxonomy): Bacteria > Pseudomonadati > Pseudomonadota > Gammaproteobacteria > Thiotrichales > Piscirickettsiaceae > Thiomicrorhabdus > Thiomicrorhabdus sp. The sequence continues at coordinate 42,426 of NZ_OY782569.1, forward strand.
CAGCCGGAGTCGGGCCGCAGATCAAAGCAGATCAACCGGGCAGCGTTCAGGATCAGAAGGACGTTGACGACTTCTTGAAAGGGCTTGGGTTGTAGCGGCGTGCTTGCGAATTTTCGCATGGCATAACGGTTGCTTTGATGGTTTTAAAGATCACTTATACCGAAGCATGAAATATAAACTGGCTTCAAACGGCGGTTAAGGTTTTAAACGTCGATGAGGAACGAGACGTGGATGAAGAAATTTTACAAGACTTTTTGATCGAGGCGACAGAGCTGGTTGATCAGCTTAATGAGCAGCTGCTCGATCTTGAGCAGTCGCCGAAAGATCAGGAAATTCTGAATGCGGTGTTTCGCGGTTTCCACACTCTGAAAGGGGGAGCTGGCTTTCTTGGTGTGACGCCGTTGGTGGAGTTGTGCCACAGAGCGGAAAATGTCTTCGATAAAATACGCAATGACGTCATTGATTACGATGCTGTGGTCGCCGATGTGATTTTACAGGCCTATGATGCAATTCAGGAAGCGGTTGCGCAGTTGAACGAGGGCGCCCGGACTTTGCCGGAAAACGATCCGCAGTTGCTCAAGCGGTTGGATAATTTAACCTGTCAAGATCGAGAAACACGACAGGAAAATAATTCTAGCGAGATGCCTAAACTGAATCTGGCGGATGGCCTTGATCCCGATGGGGACATTACCGATGACGAGTTTGAAGCACTTTTGAATCAACGCGATGCCTTGATGGAACAGGCTGAAGAACCTCGTGCGGCAGTTACAGGTGAGGTTAAAAATGTCGTTCTGTCACTCGATGATGGTGCCGATCCTGACGGGGATATCACTGACGAAGAATTCGAAGCGCTTTTGAATCAGCGTGATGCCTTGTCGAGCGATCTTCCACAGAAAGCATCGTCAGTAGAATTGAGTCTGGCAGAAGGTGTTGATCCGGACGGTGATATCACCGATGAAGAGTTTGAAGCCCTTTTAAATCAGCGTGATACTTTGCGCACACCGCCGGCTGCGAAAGCTCCGGTGCCTGATATCTCGCAGCCTGAAGCGCATGCAGTAGAAAGCAGTCAAGCCTCTCGGACGGTAGCGACGAGTTCCGAAAACAATGCCACGCCCGCCAAAAATAAAGCCCAGCAGGAAACATCGGTTCGTGTCGATACCAAACGGCTTGACGAAATTATGAATCTGGTCGGCGAACTGGTTCTGGTTCGCAACCGTCTGCTGACGTTGCGTAATTCGGAAGTGAATAAAGAGAGCCTGTCCAATACCATCGGTAATCTGGATCATGTCACCACTGACCTGCAGGCTGCGGTGATGAAAACCCGTATGCAGCCGGTGAAAAAGGTCTTTGGACGTTTCCCGCGGGTGGTGCGCGATCTTTCCAGAAAGCTTGGCAAGGAAATTACGCTCGAACTGCAGGGGGAAGAAACCGATTTGGACAAAAATCTGGTGGAGGCTCTGGCCGATCCACTGGTGCATCTTGTGCGCAATTCGGTTGATCATGGTATCGAGATGCCTGCGGATAGACTGGCGGCCGGTAAAGACAAGCGTGGTACGGTTATTTTGGCGGCCGAGCAGGAAGGCGATCATATCCTGCTGTCGATTACTGATGATGGCAAGGGGATGGACGCCGAGGTTCTACGTCGAAAAGCGGTTGAAAAAGGTCTGATGGATGAAGTGACCGCGAACCAGCTGACGGATAAGGCGGCATTTGAACTGATTTTATCTGCGGGCTTTTCGACGGCGGAAACCATCAGTGATATTTCCGGTCGTGGGGTCGGTATGGACGTGGTTAAAAATATGATCACTCGCCTTAACGGCAGTATCGACATCCATTCCGAATTCGGACGGGGAACACAGATCCAAATTCGTGTACCGCTGACATTGGCGATTTTGCCGACTTTAATGGTCGCCTTCGAACAAGACAGTTATGCGATTCCACTGACCAGTGTGCAAGAGATTTTCGATTATGACGAGTCGCAGACTAATGTGATTGACGGCCAACGGATGGTTCGTCTGCGTTCAAGAAGCATTCCGCTGTTTTTCCTTGAACACTGGTTACTGCCGCAAGGACGGCAGAATGAGGCGAACAATCCGAAAGTAGTGATTGTCAGTATTGGAAATCAGCGGGTCGGCCTGGTGGTCGATCAGGTTAATGGTCAGGAAGAAGTTGTGATTAAACCGTTGGGAGCGTCCTTGCGCCGCGTGAAAGGTTATGCCGGAGCAACGATCACCGGTAATGGAAATATCGCTTTGATTCTGGACTTGCCCGGAGTGATTCAACGCTTTCAGCACACGTTTTAGTGATTTGTGATGAGAGGCTCGAATAAGACGAAGAGGAACGATAAACGCTTATGAATATGATGAAAGAACCCTTGGCATCGGCTGGCGTTTCATCCGAACCGGTTAATGATGACAGCGCTTACCTGGGCCCGAGTGTCCGTTGTGTGCTGTTTCGTTTGGAAAACGAAGTCTACGGAATTCAGGTCAAAAAAATACGGGAAGTGTTGAAGGTCGGATCGATCCGCCAGGTTCCCGGTTCCGACTCTCAAGTGCTGGGAGTAATCAATGTTCGCGGCGTCATCGTTACCGTAGTGGACGCCAGACAAACACTGGGATTGAATGCTAAAGCGATTGATCAGCACAGCCGAATCATTATTGTCGAGATGGATGCCGAGCATACTCTTGGTTTTCTGGTTGATTTCGTGATGGAGGTCAAAGATATCCCAGAAGAAAAATTCGAACCGATCGTCTCGGTCAGGGATACCGCTTCGCGTTATATTCAGGGGATTGCGCATTTTCAGGAGCAGGTGATTATTCTGATTGATGTGGAAAGCCTGTTCCTGGAGTCCGATATTGAGTTCGGCGATGAAGCGATGTGACGCTGACGCATGGCTGCTGTGAGCAGCTTCAGTGTTGTAGAACAAAGTTTGAAAGTAAGGTGGCAGTTCAGTTAGCTTTTCGGCAGGATACTGCGTTTATTTGGATCGCTTGTTAAATTGCTTGGTCGCGTCGTGCGGATTGACTGTGTGCCCGGCTCGGCTCAGATTGAATTTTGGGGGGTTGGCAGCTTTTTTCCTGATAGCTGGTAAACAAAGATGAGTAATTGAGCGATAGCTTCGTAAAGTTCTTCGGGAATTTCCTGATCCAGTTCCACCTGACTCAACAGCGAGACCAGCCCCGGGTCTTCTTCGATCGGAATCTGATGTTCCCGAGCCGTGTTCAGAATTTCTTCAGCCAGATGTCCGCGTCCTTTCGCGGTCACTTTGGGCGCGCCTTTCCCTGCGTAGGCAAGCGTGACGGCGACCTTGTCGGCCAAGTTGTGTTTGGTAGGCGTTTTCATATGCATCTCTTACTGCGGATTCCGCCCCGTCTCGGGGCTTGCCGGAATCAGCCGTTGGGAAACTCGCTTCCCGGCTTTAAAATGCTTAAACCGGGAAGTTTAACGGAGTCTGCAGAGCCAGTTTGCGGCTGAGTTCGATCACTTTTTCATCAACGCCCAACCACTGAAGCTGCTTGCCGCCGTTTTCAGAATGTCGCTTTAAAGCCAGCAACATTTGAAAACCGGAAGTATCGATATCCTCGATTCCGGAAGCATCCAGAATAATTTCGTTATCGGTTTCGGAGCAGCGCTGCTTGAGTTCGTCAAACAGCGTCTGAATATTGTGTATTGTCAGATTATCGCTTAACACGATCGGATTCGCCATGGCTTTACTCCTTGCAGGCCATTGTTGCCGGTGTTTTGCCCTTTACAGTACGCGGTTAATGACCGACAGCAGTTTTTCCGGGCTGAAAGGTTTTACAATCCATCCGGTCGCTCCGGCTTCTTTACCTTTGGTTTTCATGTCTCCAGACGATTCGGTCGTCAGACAGAGAATCGGCGTGAATTTGTAATTCGGCAAGGCGCGCAGAGCGCTGATCAATTCGATGCCGTTCATATTCGGCATATTGATGTCGGTGACGATGACATCAAACTGCTCTTTTTTGGCGATATCCAGAGCAATGACGCCGTCTTCGGCTTCGGATACGTCGTGACCGGCCGATTTCAGTGACATGGCGACCATTTGTCGCATGGATTTGGAATCGTCGACTGCTAAAATTTTAGACATTTTACTTCTCTCTTTTCGTGGCCAAAATTAAGCCGGGTTGGTATTAATTCGAGGCGAGGATGTCGCCTAAAATTCCTTCGTTGATTAAGTGATCGATGTTCAGAACGATGACCATTTTATCGTCCAGAGTGGCCAAGCCTTTAAGGTAAGAGCTGTTAATGACGCCATTCATTTCCGGGGCATTCTGTAATTGATCGCTACGGATCGAATGGACGTCGGAAACACCGTCTACAACCAAACCGATGATTTTTTGTGTTCCGTGATGATCAAAAGAACGGACAATAATGACAACCGTCGATTCGTTGTAAGTCACCTTATCCAGTCTAAAACGAACCCGTAAATCGATAATCGGCACCACTGCGCCGCGCAGATTGATTACGCCCATCACGAAATCCGGCGTATTCGGTATTGATGTGGTTTTCTCCCATCCCTTGATTTCCTGAACACGAAGGATATCGACGGCATATTCTTCACCGCCAAGGCGAAAGCTTAAAACCTGATCGTCATCGCTGCCTTGCGTGAATTCGGTGGTATTTTCCAGTTCTTGCATGCTCTCTCCGCTCATCGTCAAAACTGTTCCGGCGTTTACTTCGCCTCTCTATGATTAGGTATCGGCGTTTCAGCGTAATCTTTACACTTCCAGGTCAATTAATGTCATTTTTGTGGCGGTGTTTTCCTGTATCGGCTCCTGAGGCGCCATACGAATGGACTGTAATTTCAAGTTGTTGTCGAGAAACTGCGCTTCCAGTTGCGGCAGAGAACATTCGATTTTTTCGCGTAACTCTGCGTCATCGCTCCATAGACCGATTTGAAACGCATGGTCTTTCTGCATGCGGATTCTGGCATTGAATGCTGACTCGTCGAGAATCAGTTGCAGCTGAACTTCCCACTGGTAGAGAGTGTGGTGCGGTGTTTTTTTAAAAACCATTTTTTGTTCACTCGGTTGCCGGTCGGCGAAATAGGGCAATTCAAAAGGGGTCACGAGGGGTTGTTCGTACAGTTGAAGCTGTTGCAGAGTAATGCGGGCGACTGCTTGATTCAACGCCTGACTCAACTGAGCCGACAAACGCTCGGATAGCGGGCGGTTTTCGACCGTCTGCCTGGCTTGCAGAAGCTGCGCCTTAAGATCGTGTTGTAATTGTCCCGAATCTTTTGCGGCAAGTTTGTTTTCCAGAAACAGGCCGCTGTTGGCGAGACGCTGTTTAAGAACTTCGCCGTTCAAACGTTCTTGAGGCTTGAGGAGTTGGTCGAGAATGGGTTGTAGCGCACCTTGCAGCGTCGGGGGGAGTAACGGTTGCATCTGGCTGAGTTGCAGAAAGGCGTTGAGTAACGGCAATTGCTGCGGCAAAAATTGCCGGTAGGCACCTTGTAGGCTGGTTGCAAGGGTTTGCGCATTGATCGGTTTATCCGAGGTTACGCTCAGGGCAAGTTCAATTTGCGGTTGCAGTTTTTGGACCGTCAGATTAATTTTGGCGCCGACGTTCAGCGGTTGGGAACTTTGCGCCCACAGTGTCTGGTTTCCGAGCGCCAGTTGAACATGGTTTCCCTGAACTTGAAGAACGTCTGCTTTCAAGGTCTGGCCCAGTTGAAGCAGATTGGACAGGCCGTCGCGTCCGCCGATGCGCAGCAGTGCATTTGAATTCAGAGCGGAAATATCCATGAGCTCTCCGTTTTTCTCATCAATAAAGCTTCAACTTTTATCGGGTCGGTCGATAAATCTAACTGATTGAAGCTTAAAGGATAGGTTAATCATACTATGAACGATAAAGAATTCACCTTTACCGACCGGGATTTTAATCGTGTGCGTAAAATGGTTTACGACTTCGCGGGGATAAACTTAAACGAATCCAAACGAAACCTGGTTTACAACCGGCTGGTTAAGCGTATTCGTTTTCTGAAACATACTTCGTTCAATGATTATCTGGGGTATGTAGAAAGACATCCCGACGAAGAATTCGTTCATCTGATTAATGCAATCACCACAAATCTGACGTTTTTCTTTCGTGAGAATCATCATTTTGAGTATCTCGCGAATACGGTCATTCCGCAGTTGCTGATCGATAAAGCACAAACGCGTAAAATCCGTATCTGGTCCGCGGGCTGTTCCACCGGTGAAGAACCCTATTCTCTGGCCATGGTTTTGAAAGAGAAGGTGCCGGACGATTGGGACGCCAAAGTGATTGCAACCGATCTGGACACGAATGTGATCGAAACCGGCAGACGCGGTGTTTACCCCGATCGAACGCTTGAAAGGGGTGGATTTGTCTAGAAAACGCCGTTGGTTCTTAAAGGGAAAAGGGGCTCAGGCCGGTATGGTGAAAGTCCGTTCCGAACTACAGGAAGCGATTGAGTTTTCTCAGTTAAATTTGATGAATCCAAGCTGGTCAATCGACTCTCAGGTGGATGTGATTTTCTGTCGCAATGTGGTGATTTACTTCGATACACCGACACAGCAGCGTTTGTTCGATCGCTTTGCCGATCGTTTGCCGACACAGGGAGTTTTGTTTGTCGGCCATTCGGAATCTCTTCACGGAATCAGCGATCGCTTTACTCTTCTGGGTAAGACGGTTTACCAGAAAAACGACTAAAAATTTGTATATGTTTGAGGGGAAAAACAGTGACCACGGCGATTAAGGTATTAATAGTGGACGATTCGGCACTGGTTCGAAAAATGCTGACCGAAATGCTGGCGTCCGATCCGCAGATTGAAGTTGTCGGCAGCGCGACCGATCCTTACGATGCCCGTGAGAAAATCAAGCGTTTGCATCCCGATGTACTGACACTGGACGTTGAAATGCCGAAAATGGATGGCGTGACGTTTCTGAAAAATCTGATGCGCTTGCATCCGCTGCCGGTTGTGATGGTTTCAACCCTGACGGAAAAAGGGGCTGATGTCACCTTTGACGCCCTGGATGTCGGTGCGATCGATTTTGTCACTAAGCCGAAAATCGATTTTAAGCATACGTTTGAAGATTACACTCTGGAAATCTGTGCCAAGATCAAAATGGCGGCGAAAGTCAGTCGAACCCGACTGGAACTCCAATACCAGCGTTTTTTAAAACAGCAGAGCAAGAAGACGAGCGCATCTCAGGGGGGCAACTCATCGGAAGTCCCGGTGAAATTGAGTGCGGATTCGGTTTTGCCTAAAAAAGCGTTCAATCCAAAAATTCAGCGCGGCCAGCAGAGTATTGTTGCTATTGGCGCTTCCACCGGCGGAACCGAGGCGATCAAGGAGATCTTAATGCAGCTCCCGTCTGATGCACCGCCAATTGTGATCACCCAGCATATTCCGGCGGCCTTCAGTAAACCTTTTGCCCAGCGAATGAACGGCATCTGCGATATGCAGGTGTGGGAAGCTGAAGATGGGCAGGTCGTGGAAGCCGGTAATGTTTACATTGCACCGGGGGATCGGCATCTGGTGCTGGAGCGTGTTGGCATGAACTGGGTTTGCCGTTTGAATGACGGGCCGGCAGTTAACCGCCATAAACCGGCCGTTGATGTAATGTTTCGTTCGGTTGTTCAATCTTTCGGGCCGAAAGCCATCGGAGTTCTTTTGACCGGAATGGGAGCCGACGGCGCCCAGGGGTTAAAGGAGTTGCAGGAGGCAGGGGCCTGCACCATCGCCCAGGATGAAAAATCCAGCGTGGTCTGGGGAATGCCAGGGGAGGCGGTGCGTCTGGGCGCAGCAGATTCGGTTTTACCTTTGGAGAAAATCGCCGATAAAGTATTAAGAGCGTTATAGCGCCAGCCGGTTTTGATTGCATTGATGGGGACTTTCTCGGTTGAGAATGGTATGCATCATGCTTTTATTACATGAATATACACGAATATACACGAAGAAACATTCGAGCTGTCCGTAAACGACGGAGCATGTTGAACCGGAATGAAATCGGTTGAAAACGCTCTCTTAAGTTTCAGGACATTTAGACAAGGTACTTTTTATGCACACACAGCCTTTTTCATCCGTTTTCATGCATTTTTTGCAACGCTTCTGGCCGCTTTGGCTTCTGACTTTGGTGGCTGTGGGCGTCAGTATCGTACTTACGCATTATTGGGATGCCGCTTTTATAGTCGTACTTTCTTTACTGTGGAGCCTGACGGCGCTCAGAAATCCACTGCCGACCGGCAACACGCAAAATGCATCTGACGAAATAGCCGTTGCGCCGGAAGTCGGAACCGATGTTTCCGGAGAAACCTTGGCGCTGGTGATGGGGGATATCGATTCGGTCATCGAACAGGAAGTTTCAATCGTCCATGAAGAACTGGGTCAGGTGAAAGCGCTTGTTGCGGAAGCGATCGAGACTCTGAACCAAAGTTTTTCCGGCTTGCATCTTCAGACCCAGGCGGAGTATCAGCTGGTAAGCAGTCTGATCGATAATCTCGGGAGTGATGGGCGCTCGGAAGAAGGAATGAGTATCCAGAAATTTTCCAGTGAAATCAAAGTGGTGCTTCAGTATCTGATTGATCTTCTGACCAATGCCAGTCAGAGAAGCAATCAGACCGTTGCTAAAATTGATGACATGGTTGGTCAGATTGAGGCAATTTTCAATTTGCTGGAAGATGTAAAAGGTATTGCTGATCAGACCAATCTTTTGGCTTTGAATGCGGCAATTGAGGCGGCTCGGGCCGGAGAGGCCGGACGCGGCTTTGCCGTGGTGGCGGATGAAGTGCGCAAATTGTCATTGAATTCGAATATGCTGAACGAGCAGATTCGTACTCAGGCGGAAAAAGCGCGTCATACGGTCGATCAGGTACGCCACATTGTCAGTGAAACGGCAACGAAAGATATGGAACACGCCGTCTCTTCTCAGGAAAAGGTCGGGCTGATGTTGAGTGATCTGGAAGCGATGAACAGCGGAATTTCGGATAAGCTTGGCGATGTTTCCGGGATGATTTCCGAAATTGAAGGAAGTGTCTCCAATGCTGTGCGTTCTTTGCAGTTTGAAGATATTGTCCGTCAGCTGGTTGATCAGACGATGAATCATCTGCAGAATTTGAATCAGTTCTCTAATGAGATCCGTCAATTTTGCCGATTTGAGTCGCGCGGAACCGTCGGAATCGGAAGAAGTGTATCGTCAAAAAGTGGAATATTTCCGGCAAACTCTACATCAGAAACGTCAGGAAATTGAATCATCCCGCATGAAACGCGTCAGCATGGAAAGTATGGATGAAGGAGACATTGAGCTTTTCTGACTTTGCATCCTGTTCTGCTCTGAGATGACGAATGACAAAAAGGCCGATATTCGGCCTTTGCTTTTTTCTGAGCAAAAATTACGGCGCCATATTCCCCATATGGTCGTTCCAAAAACTGCCAAAAAGCAGACTGAAGAACAGGCCGATTGCGAAGACAATGTACCAGTTCCGACGTGTGCGGCGTTCTTCTTCACTTTCTGCTTCCGGCCGGTCTTTAAAAAATACCAGCATAAAACCGATTGCGGAGATAAATCCTCCGATGTTGGCAAAGTAGTGAATGCCGGTGGTCATTGCCGCGACCGCAAGTGCCAGAATTACGGCAAAGGTGATCAAAAGATTTCTCATCGGTTTGTACCCTCCGTTTGAATTATCGGCTATTGTAGTGAATTTGAATGGAAAACGGTCAATAAAATTCGGAATCGATTATGTTGAAATTGTGTGTTTATATTCCGCACTCGCATCTGGAAGAGGTGAAACAGGCTCTGTTTGCCGCCGGCGCCGGGCGTATCGGTAATTACGATTGCTGCTGTTGGCAGGTTCTTGGAGAGGGGCAATTCAGACCTTTGGAAGGTAGCGAGCCGTTTATCGGGCATCGCGATGAAGTTGAAAAGGTTCGTGAATACCGGGTGGAAATGGTTTTCCAGCGGCAGTATTTGTCTGAAGTGCTTCAGGCATTGCGTGCATCCCATCCGTACGAAACTCCGGCCTACGATGTTATGCAGCTGATGGATTTAAGTGAGGATAAAGTTGACTGAAGTGACGAAAATTGCCTTGGTAAATTAAGCCTGCATTAAGAAAAATTGTTTTATCAGGAAAAATTTATATTAGAAACTATTGATATGAAGAGGGCGATGAATTAAGATGCTAGTCAGTTGTATTATTACGACACTCCTCTAAAGAGCTAAGATTGTTTCCGATTATGGATCCCCCGCCCAGACAAATGTCTTGGCGGGGTTTTTTATTTTCAGCTTCCCGAAAACGTGGTCAGAGAGCTTCAGGAATCGTTCTTATTGAACGAAATCAATTCAATCGTAAAGATCAATGTCTTGTCAGGGCCGATAATGTCACCCGCTCCGCGGGAGCCGTAAGCCATTTCCGGCGGGATCATCACTTCCCATTTATCGCCGGGTTTCATCATTTTCAGAATTTCTCCCCAGCCTTTGATGACATTGTTGGTCTTCAATTTTAACGGACTGCCTCGTTTATAAGAGCTGTCGAAGATTTTACCGTCGATGAAACGCCCTTCATAATGAGCGAAAATTGTATCCTCGTCACCTGGTGAAGCGCCGGCAGCATCTCCAGATTCCTGTACTTTATATAGAATGCCGTTGGCTGCTTTTTTAACGCCGCTTTCTTTAGCGTATTTTGCAGCGAATGCTTTGCCTTCGGCCTGATTTTCTTTGATTTGCGCCGTTTTTTCTGCAGCCTGTTTTTCAAGCATGATTTTTTTGGTTTCGGTAACGGCCTGAGTCATTTCTTCCTTGCTTAAAGCGGGAGGATGGTTGTTCAGCGCATCATCAAGCCCCATAGCAAAGGCTTGAATGTCTACTTTAAGCCCTTGTTTTTTTAAATTTTCTGCCAGATTGGCCCCAAGGGTATAACTGGTTTTTTGTTCCAGAGTTTTTAATTCTATTTTGGCAGCGGCTGGTTCGCTTGCGGTTGCCAGTGAGCTGAAAGCTGCAAGGCTGAACGCCAGCAGAGTAGTTGAAGCTGAACGCATATGAATTCCTTGATTTAATTCCGAAAAGTTGCGATTGAAAGTGAATAAAAAACCACCTTGCGGTGGTTTTTGTGAAGAGTTACAGATTATCCAGATATTTTTCGGCATCCAGTGCTGCCATGCAGCCTGCTCCGGCCGAGGTGATCGCCTGTTTGTAATGTTGGTCCATTACATCTCCGGCAGCAAAAATACCCGGAATGGACGTTTGGGTTGCATTGCCCTGTAAGCCGCTTTGGACTTTCAGGTAACCATTTGTCATTTCCAGCTGGCCTTCGAAAATGCCGGTGTTTGGAGTATGTCCGATAGCGATAAAGACACCTGCGACATCAATTTCTTTGCTGTCGCCGGTTTGATTGTTTTTCAAACGCAGACCGGTGACGCCCATGTTATCGCCCAGTACTTCTTCCAACTGACTGTGGAACTCGATTTTAATGTTGCCGTTTTCGGCTTTTTCCATCAGGTGGTCGGCAAGAATTTTTTCTGAGCTGAACTGATCGCGTCGGTGAACAATTGTCACTTCGGATGCGATGTTCGACAAATACAGTGCTTCTTCTACTGCGGTGTTTCCGCCGCCGATCACCGCAACTTTCTGGTTACGGTAGAAGAAACCGTCGCAAGTTGCGCAGGCAGAAACCCCTTTACCTTTGAAGGCTTCTTCAGAGTCAAGGCCTAAATATTTGGCCGAAGCACCTGTGGCGATAATTAAAGCGTCACAGGTGTATTCTCCGGAATCGCCGATCAGTTTGAAAGGTTTGGAGGTCAATTCAGCTGTGTGAATATGATCAAACAAGACTTCGGTGCCAAACCGTTCCGCGTGTTTTTGCATTCGCTGCATCAAATCCGGGCCGGTCAGCCCTTCAGGATCGCCGGGCCAGTTGTCGACTTCGGTCGTCGTTGTCAATTGACCGCCTTGCTGCATGCCGGTGATGATGACCGGGTTCAGGTTTGCGCGTGCAGCGTAGACAGCAGCGGTATATCCGGCAGGACCGGACCCTAAAATCAATAATTTGCAATGTTTTTCGGCCATAAAATATCCTTTGATATTATTGTTGTTCAGCAGGAAGCCTGCTCTTGCAACCAACAGGTTGGTTGCTGTCGGAGCAGCGCTGTCGGGGTTTGGCCCCCAAAGCCGTGTTTCCCGCTTGTCTATTTCGAATTATTTATCGGAACTGTGCTAAAATTTTAGCAGTTTTTTTTAGGCAAACGGGACTAAATAGGTCTTATTCGGCTCGTTTTTCATACCTTCAAGGCGTCTTCTTTTGTAAAGGTTTCGACAGGGAAAGTCTAAAAAATCCGCTTGTGATTTTCACCTGAATTATCGATATTGTAAGCTTTGATTCACGATTCCCGATTTTCAGTTTTAACGATATTCTGTTATTTTTCTGGGCTATGGATACAGTAAAACAACCTCGAACGGGTTCTTCATTACATCGCTTCGCATGGATTCTCAAGGATGGTGTCGTCCTTAGTTGCATCGGCTTGGCGTTTTTCTTATTTATCGTTCTGTTCAGCTATCACCCGCAAGACCCCGGTTTTGATACTGCGGGCTCCGTGCATTCGGTGGCGAACTACGGCGGAAAAACCGGTGCCTGGCTGGCATCGATGATCTTATATATTTTTGGTGTATTCGGTTTTCTGATTCCATTCGGTATTTTACTTGCCGGCTGGGTGACACTGAAAATCCGCAATGGCAACGAGCTTGACTACATCCGGTTTGTGATGAGCCTGTTTGGTTTACTGGTGCTGTTGAGCTCCGGAGCCGGTTTGGCCAATCTGTATATGGATCCCGAGACGCTGCTCGGTAATCTGCCGTATTCGGCTGGGGGCGTATGGGGATACGAGTTGAGTCGTTGGCTGGTATCCTCGGTTGATCTTCTGGGAACCACTCTGATTCTACTGGTTCTGTTTGCGCTGGCCGTGAGTATGTTAAGCAGTTGTTCATGGCTGACTATTATTGAAACAACCGGTCGCTTAACCTGGCAATTGATTGATTGGAGTCAGCTTCGTTATCAGGCCTATCTGAACGGGGCTCCGGAAGTGAAGCGCAAGTTGAATGATGCAAAAATTCGATTGCAGACCGTTGCGGAGAAGTTTTCACCGTCCAAGAAAGCTTCCAGGACAAAGCGTATGGATGAGCCGGAACAGGTGGTTGCAAATGTTGAAGAAAAAGCCTTTGCTCTAGATGAAAATCTGTCGCAATCTCTGCGAACCGAAGACAAGCATTTTGATTTCAGTGATGAGCAGTTAAATGATCTGAGTCGTGAAAAAACGCCGCTGATTGCTGCCGATGAGAAAATCGATATTGAAAAAGAACCGAGTATTGCCGAGCCGGTGGCGGTTGAACCGACACTGCAGAATCTGGCGTTTGATGAGCCGAAAGAAATCGAAAGCCGGCAGAAACCGGTGAGAGTGGGTAAGAAAAACGTTGCGCAAGAAGCGGTTCATGTCAAACCGAGAATTCCACAATTGCCGTCGATCGATCTGCTCGATCCACCTCCGTCTCAAGCTGAGGGATTTTCGGAAGAGCAGTTAAAAGGTTTATCGGCATTGCTTGAACAGAGTCTAAAAGAGTTTGGCGTGACGGTCACTGTCGAATCGGTTCAGCCTGGACCGGTGGTCACACGTTTCGAAGTCTTGCCGGCACCCGGTGTCAAGGTCAGTCAGATCAATAACCTGGCCAAGGATTTAGCGCGTGTTCTGTCGGTTAAATCGGTACGGGTCGTAGATATTATTCCCGGTAAGGCGGTAGTCGGTATTGAGATTCCTAACGAGACTCGCGAGATTGTCAGTTTCCGCGAAGTCTTGTCGTCACATGAATTCCAGGCGGCCAAATCGCCTTTGAGCATCGCTCTCGGAAAAGACATCTCAGGCAAGCCGGTAGTGGCGGATATCGCCAAAATGCCGCACTTGCTGGTTGCCGGGACAACCGGGGCCGGTAAATCGGTCGGGGTCAACAGCATGATTCTGAGCCTGCTGTATAAAAGTACTCCGGAGGAAGTGCGTCTGATTATGGTCGACCCGAAAATGCTCGAGCTGTCGATCTATGAAGATATTCCGCATCTGCTGACTCCGGTCGTGACCGATATGAGCGATGCCGCCAATGCTTTGCGCTGGTGCGTATTCGAGATGGATCGCCGTTATCAGCTGATGGCAAAAATGGGCGTGCGAAATATTGCCGGATTTAATATGAAGGTGCAGGCGGCGATCGATAAAGGAGAGCCGATCATTGATCCTTTATACCAGCAAGCGGCTAATTACGGGCATGAATTTGCCGAAGCTCCGCCGACTTTAACGACGTTGCCTTATATCGTTGTGGTGGTGGACGAATTCGCCGACATGATTATGGTCGTCGGTAAGGAAGTGGAACAGTTGATCGCGCGAATTGCGCAGAAAGCGCGTGCCGCCGGAATTCATCTGATTCTGGCTACTCAGCGTCCGTCGGTCAATGTGATTACCGGTTTGATCAAGGCCAATATCCCGACGCGGATTTCGTTTATGGTGAATACTAAGATTGATTCGCGCACCATTCTTGATCAGGGTGGTGCCGAGCAGTTGCGTTGTGGGGATGGGGGATATGCTGTTTCTGCCGCCCGGTTCCGGTTCGCCGCGTCGTGTGCATGGCGCGTTTATGACTGACGACGAAGTGCATCGAGTGGCCGAATTCGTGAAAAGTCAGGGCGAGCCGCAATATATGGAATCGATTACTCAAAGTGCCGCGGAGCAAAGTGGCGAAGCTGCGGGTAGCAATGATGCCGAGCAAGATCCGCTGTATGACGAAATTGTGCAGTTTGTGATCGAAGGGCGCCGGGTTTCGACATCCTTTATTCAGCGTAATTTCAGCATCGGGTATAATCGTGCGGCTAGAATTGTGGAAGCGATGGAAGCGGCCGGAGTGGTTTCTTCCGCCGGCGCTAACGGTAACCGGGAAGTTTTGGCGCCTAAGCCCGAATAAGGCAGATTTGATCCGGATTTATTAAAGAGTATTCATCAATTATGTTACGTTTCATTCGAAAAAAAACCTGTACAAAATGGGCGGTCGCTTCCGTGTTCAGTTTGGCGTTTTTCAGCCAGTCGGCGTGGTCGAGTTCCCTGGTGTTGCAAGATTATGTCAATCAATTGCAAACCTTTAAAGCGGACTTCGAGCAGATTGAGCCAAACGAAGAACTGTTTCAGTTGTACCAGTCGTTTGGGCATTTTGAGCTGCAGCGTCCCGGAAAACTGATGTGGGAATACCAACGTCCCCAGCAACAGAAAATTGTCGTCGATGGTAAAAACCTGTGGGTGTTCGATACCGATCTGGAACAGGTGACGGTGCGGCCGATTGGTGAAGTGAAATCGGAAATCCCTCTAAGCTGGCTGTTGTATAGCGAACGCATCGAAGACAAATTTACCATTGTCGATGCAGGACAGCGCAAAGGCCTGCAGTGGTTCAATCTGGCGCCAAAGGAAGCGACCTATTTTCAGAGCATCGAAGTGGGCCTGAAAGACGGTCATATGCAGGAAGTCTGGCTTTATCAGGGACCCGATACCATCACCAAGGTGCGTTTTCATAATATTGAAGAAAATGTCCCGTTATCGCCAGATCAGTTCCGATTCAAAGTACCTTATGGCGTGGACGTCATCGGACAGCCAAGTTAAATTTATGGCTGCCTATCAACCGCTTTCCGACCGGCTCCGACCACAGACTCTGGAAGAGTTTGTCGGTCAGACGCATTTATTAGGGCCAAAACGTGCTCTGAGCAGAATGTTGGAAGCCGGCAGCCTCTATTCCATGATTTTCTGGGGGCCGCCGGGAGTCGGAAAAACCACACTGGCGCGTTTGCTGGCGAAGCGATCTGATCTGTTTTTTATCAGCCTGTCTGCTGTGCTGGATGGTGTGAAAGAGGTTCGGGCCGCTGTTGAGAGTGCCAAACGCCATCGAGAGGCGTTTGGACAGGGTACTTTGCTTTTTGTAGACGAAGTTCACCGTTTCAATAAGGCGCAGCAAGATGCTTTCCTTCCTTATGTCGAAGATGGAACCTTCATTTTTATCGGCGCCACGACGGAAAATCCATCGTTTGAACTGAATAATGCTCTGTTGTCGCGTGCCAAGGTTTTTGTGTTACGCAGCCTGGATGAAGAAGAGTTGCAAGATGTGTTGGAGCGAGGTATGACACTGCTTGCGCAGGAGTTGAACGAACCAGCCGATGAAGCGGGCAATTTGACGCTTGAGGAAGGTGCGCAGGAGCTGTTGATTTCTCATGCCGATGGCGATGCCCGTCGTTTGCTGAACAGTTTGGAACAGGTGATTGATTTTGCTGAGTTTGATGCGCAGCGCTCGTTGTGGACTCTAAGTTTGCAGGCTTGCCGGGAAATCGTGCAAGGTGGTTTACGTCGTTTCGATAAGGGAGGCGAAGCGTTTTATGATCAGATCTCCGCTTTGCATAAATCGGTACGCGGTTCGGATGCCAACGCTGCCTTGTACTGGCTGGTGCGGATGCTGGATGGGGGAGTAGATCCGCGTTATTTGGCACGCCGTTTGATCCGAATGGCCAGCGAAGAAATCGGCAATGCCGATCCGAAAGCCTTGCAGTTGGCGATCAATGCGGCTGAAGCTTATGAACGACTGGGTTCGCCTGAAGGTGACCTAGCTTTAGCGCATGCTGCCAGTTATTTGGCAGTTGCCCCGAAATCGAATGCGGTTTATATGGCGTACAAGGCTGTTTTGTCTGATGTTAAAGAGCATGGTTCTTATGAAGTTCCTCTACACCTTCGTAATGCTCCGACCAAACTGATGAGTGAGTTGGATTATGGTAAGGGTTACCGTTATGCTCACGACGAAGCGGAAGCCTTCGCTGCCGGAGAATGTTATTTCCCCGAAGAGATGGCCGAACGCGATTACTATCAGCCTGTGGAGCGCGGTTTGGAGATTAAGATCGCCGCAAAGATGCGCCACTTACAGCAGCTGAATGAGCAGGCAATTTTTAAACGCAGATCCGGGGAGGAGCGATAATGACAGCTTGGGGATGGTTTGCAGTTGCTTCCGGAGGCGCCTTGGGGGCGATGGCAAGATTTTTCGTATCCCACCACGCCTATCAATGGCTCGGCCGCGACTTTGCCTGGGGAACCTTGGCGGTGAATGTCATCGGATCCTTTATTATGGGATTTGTTGCGATTCTGCTGGTAGATAAGTTGGAGGCATCGCCGGAAGTCCGTGCTTTTGTTATGGTCGGCTTTCTGGGGGCTTTTACAACCTTCTCGACCTTTTCATTTGAAACCGTACAATATCTCCAGCTTGGAGAATTTATGAAAGCGGCGATGAATATTGCAGTCAGTGTTTTGACCTGCCTGTTTGCCGTTTGGCTGGGCTTGTTACTGGGACGCCAGCTGTTGACGCCATGAGCAATGTGCGTTACGTGTAAAAAATTCTAATTGTTTTAAAAATTAATAGGTTAATGACCAAATGTTAGACCCAAAATTGTTGAGATCGGAACTGGCCGAAGTGGCTGCAAAACTGAAGCATCGCGGATTTGAAGTGGATATCGAGAAAATCGAATCTTTGGAGACGCAAAGAAAAGAGCTGCAGACGCGTGCGCAGGAGTTACAGGCGGAACGCAACAGCCGCTCTAAGGGAATCGGAAAAGCCAAAGCTCAGGGAGAGGATATCGCTCCGCTTCTGGCAGAAGTGGATTCTCTGAAATCTCAATTGGAGGAAGCCGAAGCGGCGTCTTCGAAAGTTCAAGCGGAAATTGAGGAGATTTATGCCGGTATTCCGAATCTTCCACACGAATCGGTTCCGGTTGGGAGTTCGGAAGATGACAATATTGAAATTCGTAAATGGGGCGAGCCGGCTCAGTTTGATTTTGAAGCCAAGGATCATGTCGATCTGGCGGAACAGAATGGCTGGTACGATAATGACGCCGCGGTAAAAATTACTTCTGCACGTTTTTCTGTTTTGAAAGGGCCTCTGGCGAGAATGCAGCGTGCTTTGACGCAATTCATGCTGGACACCCATGCCGATCATGGTTACTCGGAAGTTTATGTCCCCTATATTGTCAATCAGGACAGTTTGCGTGGAACCGGCCAGTTGCCGAAGTTTGAAGCCGATCTGTACAAGTTGGGGAAAAATGATGAGCATGATACCAATGACCGCGACCTGTACCTGATTCCAACCGCCGAAGTTCCGATTACCAATCTGGTTCGCGACGAGATTATCGACGAAGCGGATTTGCCGTTGATGATGGTCGGGCATACGCCGTGTTTCCGTTCCGAGGCCGGTTCTTACGGTAAAGATACCCGCGGCTTGATCCGTCAACACCAGTTTGAAAAAGTCGAAATGGTGCAGGTCGTGCATCCCGAGCAATCTTACGAGGCTTTGGAGGCTTTGACTGGACACGCCGAAGCGATTTTGCAGAAATTGGAGTTGCCGTATCGCGTCGTTACTTTATGCACAGGTGATATCGGTTTTTCGTCAGCAAAAACTTATGATTTAGAGGTTTGGTTGCCTGGACAGTCGGCGTATCGAGAAATTTCGTCCTGTTCCAACTTTGAAGATTTTCAGGCGCGTCGTCTGAAAGCACGTTTTCGTTCGGGTCAAGGCAAGCCGCAACTGGTTCATACCCTGAATGGTTCCGGTTTGGCTGTCGGGAGAACTCTGGTCGCGGTACTGGAAAATTACCAGAATGCCGATGGAACCATTCGTGTCCCGAAAGTTCTGCAACCGTATTTAGGCGGAATGGAAACTTTATAAATCAACCGGAATCCCATTTCTTCGGCTGAAGCCACCGTTTAAAAGCGGTGGCGCACCTTCTCGAAATCCTCGACCATGTTGTCCTTAATCACAATCCCTTCCTGTTCAAGAAGCGTTTTCTTTGCTTCGGTTCCAAAAGCGTAATTACCGATTTCACCATTTGATTTGACCACTCTGTGACAGGGGGTGGTAACAGGGTGTGGATTGTTAGCCATCGCATTGCCGACGGCTCTGTAGGCTTTACTGCCAAGGGCATGAGCAACATCAGCATAGGTGCAGATTTTACCGGGCGGAACTTGCTCGATCAGGCGATAACAGCGCAAATTAAAGTTTTCTGAATGCGTCTCCATAATGACCTCCTGAGAGAAAATTCTAGCTTACAAAAAATTGACAGAAAAATTACAAAAAAGCACTAAAACGGCTTGCAAAAAATCATTAGGCCTCTATAATACGCCACATCAAAACAAGGTGGACTGGCTGAGTGGTTGAAGGCGGCGGTCTTGAAAACCGTTGTAGGTTAGTAGCCTACCTGGGGTTCGAATCCCTAGTCCACCGCCATATTCTAAAAACACCCGCTATTATGCGGGTTTTTTTATGCCCGAAATAACGTATTTTCGGGGTTTTTGGCGTTTTAGGGTGTTCACCCGTATTCATAAGTATTCATCAAAGCGCACGTTTTTTTGTACACTAGTTTGTACACCGATTCGATTCTGTGTACACCAGGCAAATTCTGTGTACAAAGTTTAGGGGGAAAGCCCGTGCCTTTAACCGATGCAGCCATTCGTAAATTCAAGCCAGAAGCAAAGCGCTATCGAAAACCATCTATTGCCGTTATCCCGATTAACCGCAATGGTGCGAATGCGGGATAGCCCCAGAAATTAGCAGCGCTTATAGTTAGCGTTAATTTGTACCAGATACCAGAGAAAATAAGAGCGGCTATAGTTGGGCTTAATTTGTGCGGGTTCCGAGAGAAAATAGCGCCACTTTTCACCCCCGTTATTTTGTATAGGCTTATGACATACGTAAAAATTAACGGTACAAGCGGTACGGACGGTACGAGCCTTTATTCATGCAGGTTTGAGCCTGTACCGTTTTTGCTTTCAAAACGGTACGAACGGTACAGAGAAAAGAAAAACAAGCGTTAATGCACTGTAGAACAGCGAATTAACCCAATAGAACAGCATTGGCACGGCCTAGAGCGGCCACTCGAAAAGGGAATATCCACCCCCTGACCGTGCCACCCTTATTTATTTCAGTGGATAGCAAACTCGGGAGGGTTTGGTAATGATGCTTGTAAAACCTTATGTTAGGTTGGATGAAGCTGTAAAAATTTTACAAAAAGTAGAGCCAAGCATTTCTACAAAAAAAGATATTGTGAATTTAGTCTACGATGGAGTTTTAGAAGTTCGAGTAAAGATCCAATATGCAGAGCTAATTCCGGCAGATTATCCTTTTTTTGATATACGTGGTTTTTCTTGCTTCGGTGAAGATAATAATCTCAAGAAGTGGGTGCAAGCTTTATTAAAGTGGATTGGTGAAGAGAAGAGAACATTTGCATATTTTGAGAAGAAAGAAATTCTTTCAGAGTATAGAAAAATAGTTAAAAGCTCACGAACAAGAATAATTACTCCCAGTATAAAAGATAGGCTGGATAGCCGATTTTATCCAATTTTAATTAAAGATGGTGTTGAGCTACCGATTCGTCTTGGACTTATTGATTATCGTGAGTTCATTACTTTTACCAATGATGCAAAGAATGACTTTTCACCCAGTAGAGTGCCTGTATTATCGCTGAACACTCCTATATATGTTTCTCCCATAAATATACTGTCTGATAACCCTTATTCCTTTTTAGAAAGGTCTGAAAAACACAATATACAGGGAATGAAACAATTTAGGTATTACTCTTCAGAAAGTGATGAGGATATTTGGAAAGGATTGTTAAGTGACAATGTTAAGTGCTCCTATGAAGGGAAAGAATATTATTTAGTTAGACGATATGCTAAGAATAGTATTTTTAAGTATTCTTGTGACCATCAAACAATTCCGTATGCGGTAGTGAATGATGAGGTTTATATTTCATCATCTTCTATAAAAAGTCTTTTGAATAATGCAAGAATTGCCCTACCTGACAATGATGTAAAGCAAGCATTTACAGAAAACAGTATAAATATTTCAACACCTAGCTCATGGATAACGGTACCTCGTAAAAGAAAAGATGATTTTTACCTAGCAATGGAACAGGTTTTCAACACTTTTGTTATAGCCAACCGAAGACAGCCTGAAAAGGCGGAAGCATGGGAATATTTCAAGAAAAACTTACCAACTCATTTATGCCTAAACAAAAAACAAAATGCTGTTTGCATTGATGGGAAAGAGATAGATAAAGAAGCATTCTTAAAGCGTTTTAAACGGTACACTGAGTGACCAATAAAGCTATTAAGCAGACAATAAAGACATTAACGCCAATAAGTAACAATTAACGAATCCAAATATTTCAATAGCACCCAAGCCAAGCGCAAAGCATGGCGAATCATCGAAATTCATTTAGGAGGTGTTATTCATGCAAACCATACCAATTACACAGGCTAGACAGCCTAAACCACAGCAACAAACGGCAGAAGATCCGGTCATTCGCAAGCCGCGTTTACTGGAAATTGTGCCGCTCTCTTATGCGACGATTCAACGCAAAATCAATAATGAGGAATTCCCTAAACCAATCCGTTTGGAGGTGAATTCCGTGGGCTGGAAACTTTCAGAGGTACAAGCATGGCTGGATAGCCTAGAACGTGCCGAGGGAGTGGCCTAATGGAAGCGAGCCGCAACACCCAAGACAATGCCACGGCTCAAGCAGAGCTATTTCATTCTACCAAATGCCCTGGCATTCATTCAGCTAAAGAGTACAAGCTAATTAAACGATTGGCTAAAGGTACCGTATCACGCCAAGAACTTGATGAACTTCTCGACTTAGCTAACTCCCCCGATGCGATTTTGCGCATCAGAGCGAAGGGCTGGGATATTGTCACCGACCGTTTGCCCGACATTGACCGAGAAGGCCAACGTAGAACGGTTGGTTATTACTGGTTAGCTTCTTATCAAAAAGAATGCGCCCTAGAAGCCCTTGATTTATACCGCCAAGCCTTTGGAGGTAAGCATGAGTAAGTTCGCCTTAACGCATTTATTTAATCCTATGCCCTTGCAAGTAATTAGTCGGAACCGCTAGGGTTTGTTCCGTTGTTACAAAGACAGAAGAGGGGTGGAAACCTCTTTTATCCAGTGGCGGACGCAATGACCGCCACAAATCAGGTAATGGATTTAATCTTATCTGGTTATTTTTAGGTGGTTTTTTGTGCCCGAAAAAGGGGCTGGTGTACCTGTATTTTGCCCTTTGTGTGCTCCCACATTTTCATTATGTCGAGAGGGTGAGGAATACAAGACCTGTAAAGGGGATAACTCCGCCTGCACCACTGGACAGGTTTCGAACCTCTCGGCTCCCAATGACTTCGAAAACATAGGGAACTTTGAAAATGAACCAGTGGAGACGCAGATCATGTCTAGCATTTCTCAAGTCCCAACCGTTGGGCAATTCTCTTTTTCTATCAATCTGCCTGAAAACAGCTTTATAAAACGCTTTATTGCCGTTTCGTTTGTCGGTGTCTGGAATTTATCGGTTGAGACCGAACGCGGTCAAACTGCCAGGGTATTAGATCAAGCCACACAACGCGCCAAAAAGTTTCAATCGCTTGATGACCTTGCTTATTGGTTAGCAAATAAAGGAGTGCCGGAAATGTCCGCCTGTAGAAAAAGTAAAATCAATGACTTAGGTGTCTTCACAAGTATCTTCCGGTATAAAAAAGCGTTACCTTCAAAGGATTTTACCATTACCCGCATTTTCGGCTATAGACCGCTAAAGACAAAGGATGCAGCGATATGTTTACTGATACCCGAATTTGTAGCCTGAAACCAACCACTAAGGCCTGTAGGAAGAATGATAGGTAAGGCCTCAGGTATCTTATTGAACGGGGTTGATTTCAAACTGGTTGGACATTTAAGAAAAATGTGTTCACCTTTGCAAAATTCTGCATTTTGATGGAGAGGGAAATTTCTCTTAGGCCGACTGGTTGAAGGCCGCATATATCTCAATATCATACATCATATATAGGGAGCCGCTGATCGGCGTTTGCAGGCGCAAATCATATCTTGTCGTGCCGGGTTGAGGGATTTTTGTTTCTGAAGTTCTGTTGCGAATGTGTGTAGAGTTGCCTGTTTCTATTCAGCAATCGAAGCCCAAGGTCGGTTTGCGCTCTTTCCTGAATCTACCTTTGTTAATTCAAGGGATTAATTCTTAGATGGAATCGCTTTTCGAGTTAGTTAACTTAAATTATTGTGCTTGTACTGCATTATTGTGCTTGTACTGCCGCTTACCGGTGTCGGCGGTGTTTCTTGTGAGATCAAACTGAATGGAATGAAGTTTATTTGGCATCGTCTCTGGAAATGTTCATAAGATTGTTTTAATCTTAGATAACGTTTTTTTGTGTTGATTTTCGTGTTGAACAACGACCAAATTCAGAGAGGATTGAAACCGTGAAAAAAATAAATGTACTGGTTGGCGCAGTTATGCTGACCGCGACCGCTTTTGTGTCGGGTTGTAGTCAGTTTATGGAAGAGGAGGCGCCTAAAAATTGCCATTTGAAGTCAAGTGAAACGGATAAAAATGCAAAGGTGTATGATTGCCAGAGCGGCCCAGGCGTCATTCGATATGACGGATACTATAAGTAAGAAAATAAAAAGCGCCTGCCGCTTCAGGCGCTGAAAAATCTGTCTCGCGAAGCACTGTCTTGGTTTCTGGCTTCGTTTATTTTATGCTGACCACCCAAGTGGTAAAGTCTAGGGAAAAGTTAAAGAATTTATGCTCTTTTCCCGCTTTGACGAAAATCACTTCCCCTTGCTCGACAGGGTGTTGCTTGCCGTTGTTGAAAATATGTCCATCGCCGGAGGTGATGAAGAATAGCGTATCGTGTTTGTTCTTCTTCATTTCATCCACTTCTCCAGGCTTGTAGAAGTCTACGTTGAAACGTCCTTTTTTAAAGAAGTGTTCCGTATGAGGCCCGAAATCCGGCGCCTTATTTAATGCTTCAACTAAATTATTTCTCGACATGGTGTTTACCCCGGTTGTGTCTTTGCTTTCAATCTTAAGAGTTAAGTTTTTTAGGGTAAAGAAAAATAAGGTAAACACTGTGTTGCATAAAAGGCAACAATTAAAAATAAATTCGTTCATTTTTTTGAAATTTTGTTCAGTTAAGATATTGATTTATAAAAAATATTTTATTTTTTGTTATGATTTTTTCTGAAATTTTTTCCTGGGCATAAAAACAAAACTTCGTAATTTAGGAACCTTTTTATACATTACTCTGTATTTTGTATGGTTTTTACGCAGAAGGGGAATTTAATCTATTGATTTTTAAAAGTTTTATTTTTAAAGATTGAGGGGGCCGTTTCTGATTCAAGTTATTTCTAAAATTGATTTTTGCTGTTTAATATTCTGTCTTGATGTGTCTGCTATTTACTTATCGGCTTTTCCCTGCCGAGCGACTTTGTGTCGGTTGAAGGAGAAAAACACAGGTTTTAAGGCTTTTGTTATTGGGGTTTGGACATTGTTTGATTTTCTTGAATTCGAGTAATTAAAAATTATTTAATTGAAGGTAATAAAAATTACGTATCTTAATTGCCTTGTTTTAATGCTATTTTAAAGACCCAACCTCTTGAAAAGGTAAGTAAATCAGGTAAGTGAATTTTCCGTTCAGGTGGCGAAGATCACTGAACGGTAATCTATGCTGAAAACAGCATCCGTTTTATGACCGCTTTGACACGCGAACGGCGTTTTTCAAGTTCAAAGCCTTGTCATGAAGAAATCAGTTAAACACTCATAACTTCAGATTCGGTGAGCCTTGCCTCTGCCGAGGCGGTGTTTTGTAACCTTTACAATCAGGTGGATGACCATGCTTAAAATCAGTCATATCGATCATTTGGTGCTAACCGTAAAATCGATTCCTAAAACGGTGGAGTTTTACCATTCAGTGATGGGATTTGAGGTGGTTACCTATAACAAAGGCAGAATCGCGCTTCGGTTCGGCCGACAGAAAATTAATTTGCACGCGTTGGGAAAAGAGATTGAACCGAAAGCGTGTACCCCCTGTCCGGGGGCGGCTGATCTGTGTTTTTTTACCGAGACGGAAATGGACACGATCTTGATGCATTTGGACAGGCATGGAGTCAAGGTGGAATTGGGACCTGTTCAAAGAACCGGTGCTAATGGGCCGATTTGTTCGGTGTATATTCGCGATCCGGATCATAATCTGGTTGAAATTGCTAACGATTTGCCGCCGGCCTGATCCGAATTTTAATTTTTTTTGCTCTCTTTCCGGACGATGTGGCGATAGGAATCGTTTACGGATAAGATCCCGGCATCTGTCAATCTGGATAGAGCAATCTCTTCTGTATTCAGATAGCGCAGGATGTGCCGGGCAAGCTCAAGAACCGGATCGGAATCCGCTGCTTCAGCCATGTAGACATTTAGCAAAAAACGAGCGGCGCGGATGTTTTGATCCAGTTGCGGAAGAGGTACGACAGGGGTGCCGTTATCCGCTGCGCTGACCAGACCGCCTCGAGGGTGCCGGAAATAGCGTTGAATGAATTCAACTGCTTGCCGGGCTTTCTTTAAAGCGACGGTGTCTCCTTTCGAATGATACAGATGCAACCAGGCGATTCCCATATTGAGTGTGTCGGCCAGATAAGGGCCGGCGTAGTCTATCCGGTCATGTCGATAGCCGCCGCGCCCCAGACGTCGACTCTGCTCGACCCATTTGAATGCCTGTTCTGCTCTGTGGAGATACTGTTCCTGACCGCTTGCATCATACAAGTGCAGAAAAGCATCGATTGCCAAACCGTTTTCGGCCGCGTACTGATGCTTGTCGATTTTTGGAATTCCTTGTTGAAGCCGGGTTTGCAGGTCGGCCTGAAAATAATCATGTGCCTTGCTTCCCTGTTTCAGGTCGGCATCCTGAGAAGTGTAAAAACCTCCGTTTGCGTCACTTAAAAAACGGTTCAGGTAGCTTGCGACTGCCTGGGCCGCTTCAAGATATCCGGGATTATTCAGTTGTCGGTAAGCGGTCGCATAAATCAAAATATAGTTGGCCTGCATCGCCATGATTTTTTCATAGTGGGGATGTTCCCAGTCGCCGTGCGTCGAATACTGATAAGCCCCGCCGAATACCGGATCGATTAATGCCATGGCATTGTCTAATGTTAAGGTTACGCGTTTTCTCGCCGACGAATCGCCGTCGGCACTTAGTTTCAAATCCCATAGAACGGCTTCCGGATCAATGAACTTCTGTTTCAGTTTCAGGCTGCCGAGAATTGAGTCAAAACTGGATAGATGCCGCTGTTGCAATGTTTTCTCCAGTCTCGAATCGATTTGTGGTGATTCGGCCAAGTTGTTTGGAAAGGCGAGAGTTTTTTCCTGGGAGTGCGGACGGTTTTTTATTTCCGTTAGCAATGCTAAAAATTGATCTGCGCGAATAAAGCCTGCCTGCTTATGCAGTTCTTGACCATCCGGCGTTAAAATGATCGTGGCCGGCCAGCCCCAATCACGATAACGCTCTGCCAGATCCGGCCTGGCATCGTGGTCGACTTTCATTGCGACATAATGTGAATTCAGTTCGGCAGAGACACGCGGATCGGCGTAGGTTTTCTGATCCATTACATGACACCAGTGACACCAGTTGGCCTTCAAATCGAGCAGAAGAAGTTTCTTTTCCTGTCTGGCTTTTTCAAAGCTCTGTCGGTTGTACTCCTGCCATTCGACTTGAGCGTAGGCGGTATGTGCTGAGAGCAGAACGAAAAGCAGCACTCCTTTGATGCTTTGATTGGACAGAGGGGTGCGAGTGAATCGCTTTAAAATTGTCATGCGCTGTGTCCTCCTGGCTCCGCTCTTGAAGCGGAGTACGGGTTGATTTAGATGCGAACCGCATTTCCCAGATAAACGGGGGGCGAAGTTGGTTGACCTGTTGGCGAGCCCCCTTTGGGTTCAATGGTGACGGCAAAAGTATGGGCCTTGCTTAGGCGGGTTCTGATTTGATCGGAGAGCTGGATCGTCGCTTTGCCGCTTTGTGGCAAAATTCCCAGAGAGTTCGGTGCTTCCTGATCGGAGGCAAGCATCCACAATTCATAATCCTGATTCTCAGCCAGCGGATGGTCGCGGAGAATTTTTACATTCAGCAGACCGTCGTCGCTGAATTGCAGAAGCCAGCCGTCTTGTTGCTCTCCATTTTGCACTACGGCCAACATCTGGGGTTGTGTCAGCGGTGGTGTCTGCCAGATATAAGTTAGGAGCGAGACGCTGAAAAGCGAGGCGGCCATAGCCCAGCCATAGGCAAAACGGCGGTTACGTTGTTGACGCAATTCAATCGGTGTCAGCTGTTGTCCGTAACGTTCGCGAAACAGACGTTTTTCCAATTGCTTCCAGACCAGAGGGGAAGGTTGGGTTTCTTCGACGGAAAGAGCCAGCAAATGCCATTTTGCCTGAGTGGCATTCAGCCTATGGCTTAATTGCGGAAACTGAACGAGCAGTTTGCGAAACCGTTTTCTGGCGGTGTGCCCCATCAGGCCCATAACATAGTCATTGCAAAGAGCTTGTTGTAATTGTGGATGTTGGTAATTCATTTCTGCATACACTCCCTGACGCTTTGCATGGCCCGGCGAATCCAGGATTTGACCGTGCCTAAAGGGCGTTGAAGCTTTTCAACCATTTCCGAATGGGAAAAACCGTAGTAGTAAGCCATAAGTAAACTTTTGCGTTGTTCCTGCTGCAGTTGCTGCAAACACTCCTGTAACAGGCGCAATTCAAACGGATCGAGCGAACCCCACTCTTCATGCAGAACGTCTCTGGTGTCCAGCGTTTGCAGCGGGTCTGCTTCGACGGCCTTCATTTTGTTTTGGTGGCGACCCTCCCGGCGCAGAATATCCAGACAACGATTGCGCAAAATGGTTACCATCCAGGCAAAGGGGTGGCCTTTTTCCACTGCGTAATCAGCCGCTTTGTACCAGATGTGTACAAAGGTTTCCTGAAGTGCTTCTTCTGCCAGTCCCCGATCTCTCAAAAGATAGAGTGCCGAGGTGAGCAGTTTTGGCGAAGCCTGATCATACAACTCCTTGAGAGCTTCTTGTCGGCCGTCTGCACAGGCAGATAAAAGACGGGTTAAGGGCGCTTCGTCCAGCATTTTTGGCTTCTCCATTTAACCTCTTTGCTTGTTGCATTATAGGCCGTTTTACAAGCATTCTTCGAATAACTCCGTAGCGACAGTCTTTATTCGACGAACGCCTGGTTTGCAGGCGATAAGATGGCTTTTCGCCGTTTGTGCGACGAAAAGCCGTTTCGAAATTATTTACTGGCACCGCATTTGGCTGCACCACATTTGCTTTCAGCCGGTTTGCTCGAACCGCATTTTGCGGCGCCGCATTTGCTCTCCTCGGTTTTGCCGGCACCACATTTGGCGGTACCACATTTTCCTTCTTCAGGTGAGTCGGACATGGCCAGCTGGCCGTTACTGATCATTTGGAAGCCAAATGGATTGGTTTGCGCCTGCGCGGAAAAACTTCCGAACATAAGCAGTGAAGAAATCGCCAAAGCAGTCATGGTACGATTCATGGTTTTCATAAGTAATCTCCCTATGGGTTTTAAAGCAGAGTTGTAAAGCATCAGACCGGAGGCTTGGGGTAAAAGTTGTGTTTCAGCCGGTCTCATTAATCTTTACGCTGCGTAAAAGAAAATGGATGCACTAAAAGAGAAATTATTTTTTCTTTTTTTATTTCACGGGATGACGAAAAAATTATGGTGATCGTCTGTCGGGTAAAAGAGATGCCATCGGAGTGTCATAAAAAGGTAATAAAGCTGTTATGTTTTTGTTAACTACCGTTTTTAGAATATAGGCGTTATTTAATATCCACGCTCCGGTCGCCGTGACTGGGTGTTCTGAGGAAAGAAAGGAATATAACCTATGCGTTCATTATTTACTTTAGGTGCGCTTGCAAGCGCGATCGCTCTGGCTGGTTGTCAGACACAACCTGCACAGCAATCCACCCAGGCTCAAGCGGCTAAAGTCGAAACTTCCGCTCAGGTTGCTGTTGATCCGAGCAAGCCTGAAATTTCCGCTCCGACGTTTACCGATACGGCTCCGAAGCAAGCGGCAGTCGCTGAAAAAGGTACCGATCTTTTTGAAGTACACCACGAAGGACGTATCTATTTCTTCTATGATTTCCCAACCTACCAGTCGTTCCTGGATGTGGGGGAAACCGCTTTCCGTTTGACGCGCATTGCGGCGGGCCCAAAAGGTGAAACTGTGGTTTTCGGTCTGACCAAGGCAGACAAGAAAAAAGCCGGTGATACGCCGGCAGCCATGATCATCGACGGTAAGGCTGAGGCAAAAACGCCTTTCTACGGCGAGATTATGAAGCATGGCCGCATCTATGTTTTCGATAATAAAAAAGATATGGATTTCGTCCGCGAAGTCGGTGAACCGGCGTATATGTATACTGAAATCGGCGCTGGCCCGAAAGGTGAAACACTGGTTTTCGTTTTGAATAAAGGCAACAAAAAGAAAAAGCCGGTTGCTTTGATCGAGGCGTTTGAAAAACTGCATCCGAAAAAAGCCGAGCCGGTTGCGGAAGTGGCCGAAAAAGGTACTGATCTTTTTGAAGTACACCACGAAGGACGTATCTATTTCTTCTATGATTTCCCAACCTACCAGTCGTTCCTGGATGTGGGGGAAACCGCTTTCCGTTTGACGCGCATTGCGGCGGGCCCAAAAGGTGAAACTGTGGTTTTCGGTCTGACCAAGGCAGACAAGAAAAAAGCCGGTGATACGCCGGCAGCCATGATCATCGACGGTAAGGCTGAGGCAAAAACGCCTTTCTACGGCGAGATTATGAAGCATGGCCGCATCTATGTTTTCGATAATAAAAAAGATATGGATTTCGTCCGCGAAGTCGGTGAACCGGCGTATATGTATACTGAAATCGGCGCTGGCCCGAAAGGTGAAACACTGGTTTTCGTTTTGAATAAAGGTAACAAAAAGAAAAAGCCGGTCGGAATGATTGAAGCTTTCCACAAAATGCATGCAAAGTAAGAAAGCTGCCGTTTTTCGTTTGAAATTCGTTTGAGATTGAAGCCCGCTGTAAAGCGGGTTTTTTTATGCTTTCGAATTATTTAGGTCGCTACCCGATTATTGATCGAATGTTTTTATTTAACGGCTTCGAAGGGCGGGAGCTGCTGCTCGATTGTCGTAAACTTAATCGGCTGAATCTGCGGAAGGCCATTGCGGTACTGAGGAGTTCTTTCTCCCTGAATCAGCGGACGGATATAATCAAGTGCAGCTTCGGTGACGCACAGGCTGTTTTCGCAGATGAATGTATCCGGAACTTGATATTCCAAATTGGCCACCTCCTGAAGATCAACGTTTTTGAAGCGCCAGCTTAGAGGATTGTCGGATACTTTTTCGACTACCGGGAGGGTGCCGTGTTCGCCTTGCAATGCGGCTTCAACTGATGCTTTGCCGGCTTCGTAAGCCATTTGCCAATCGGTTTGCGACACCAGATGGCTGGCGGATCTCTGCAGATAATCCGGGATGGCGCAGTGTGTTTTGCAGCCGATTTCCGTAGAAACCAGATGGGCCAGTGTCTGGCCGACGCCGCCAAGCTGGGTATAGTCCTGTTCGGTGGTATGCTCGATTCCGGTAATGGTTACATAGCTGCCGTCCGGCTTGACGAGGCCTTCGGATACCGAGCAGATGCAGTAACCGTGCGCATCGATCAGCTCTTTCACCCGGTTTAGAAACGCTTCCTGACGAAAAGGGCGTTCGGCCGGAAGTACGATCAGCGGGGCGTCCGGGATAATGTCTTTGACCAGGCCGGCTGCGAGACTGAGCCAGCCGACATTGCGGCCCATGGCTTCCATGACAAAGAATTTGGTCGAAGTTTCATGCATCGACAAGATGTCCAGCGTGGCTTCGATGAAGCTGGTGGCCAGGTATTTGGCGGCACTCCCGAAGCCGGGGCTGCAATGAGAAAGCGCCAGGTCATTATCGATGGTTTTGGCGACACCGATGCAGGTGACCGGATGACCGTGCGCTCGGCAGTAATCTGACACTTTTTGCGCCGTTACCATTGAGCCGTTGCCCCCGTTGTAGAAAAAATAGCCGATTTCGTATGTTTTGAAAACTTCCAGAACCCGCTGATATTGCGCCGGATTATGCTCCAGAGGATCAAGGTCGAAACGGCAGGCCTGAAAGGCGGCGCCGGGTTGGAATTTAAGCTGTTCAATCTGTTCTTGAGAGACCGTGTCAAGGTCGATGAGTTCTTCTTCCAGAACCCCTTTGATGCCATTGATTGCGGCATAGGTTTTCCCGAAGGTCTGCGGGTGGGTTTTGACGGTTTCGATCACACCTGCCGCGCTGGCATTGATTACGGCAGTCACTCCGCCGGCTTGAGCGTATAAAACGTTTTTCGCTTGCTCTTTCACAACGTATCCTTAGAGAGTTGTCACGGCCATCAGAGGCCACGAAATTGAAGATTTTATTTTGAGGCTGATCGAATTTTAGCGATCGTATTTGACAAGCAGATGATTATTTTTTAAGTTCAGGCTCGCTTGGCCGAGTAGTATCTGCTGCATTGTTTCTCCGAACAGGCATTGGCGCCAGCCGTTCCAGACGGGTGTTTGAGGCGTTTGAATCAATTGTACCAATTCTGAACGCTGAAAGAGGCTTGATTGATGCAACTTGTATTCAACGGCGATCTGTTGCGCATAGGCAAGACAGAGCTGCAAAGAGACTTCTTGGTGTGCATCGGCTTTAAGCGGTTTTGGCGCTTTGGTCGGCCAGTTTTCCGGTGCTTGAGTGAAAACATCGTCAATCAGCGCGATCCAGTCGTCGCCGAATTCTTTGACGGAAGAGGCCTTGATATTGGGTACTTTGTACAAAGCCTGAGTGGTTTTTGGAGGGCGTTTAGCAATATTCAAGAGGCAATCGTCGCTTAAGGTCCATTTTTTTGGGCGATTATGCTCGATGGCGTAGATCTCTCGCCATTCAGCCAGAACGCGGACGATGGCAAGTTGTTTAGGGCTGAACCCCTTGGTGCCTTTTATTTTAAGCCAGGCAGCTTGCGGATCGGTCTGATAAAGGCTGGTATTTAACAGTTTGAAGCACTCTTCGGTAACGGCCGATAATTGTTTATCGGTTAAGTTGTTCAGACAGTGCTGATACAGAGGTCCGAGGTAGCGGACATCGTCAAGTGCATATTCCACCTGAGCGGCACTCAGAGGACGAGCATGCCAGTCGGTGCGGGTTTCGCTCTTATTGATGCGGATATTTAACAGAGCGTCGAGCAGGCGGGCATAGCCGGCTATTTCGCCCTGCTTGAGGAAAATGGCCGCAATTTGCGTGTCGAAGATAGGTGTTGGCAGGCAGCCGAAGCGTTGGAAAAGAACTTCAAGGTCCTGACGGGCGCTGTGAAAAATTTTGAGAATTTTTGTCGATTGCCAGACGGGAACGAGTGCATCGAGGCGGGAGTCCTTGTCGTTTTCCTGGATGGCAAGCGGATCGATCAAGACGGATTGGCCCAAATTATCTTCAATCTGAATCAGGCTTAATTGCGGATAGTAGGTGTCTACTCTGACAAATTCGGTATCAACGGCGATCCATTTGATATTTGTCGTATGCTGAAGCTGATCGCAATAGATTTGCAATGCCTGTTGGGTTTGGATGTACTGGTGTGCGCTGGCTGTCATAGCGCAAAGTTTAGCGGCAGGCGATGAAGGATGCAATAACGAAGGGAGAATTGGCGTCTGCGGCAGAAAGCCGCAAGCGCCGAAAGAATCGCAAATGGCGAAAGGGAATTATTCGCCGTTGAAATTCTGCACCGCAATCTCATAGAAAGTGGTGGTTCCGCTGACTTCGTTCCCGACGATTAGCATGGGCTTGCCGTTCGGGCTGTGTTCTGCCGAGACGAACTTAAAGCCTTCCGGCCCCAGATCACCTGCGTCAACACTGTATTCTTTGATGCCGTCGTTGTCCGAATCCTTGTTATCGTCAGGGTCGATGGCAAGGTCGCGGTTATTGACGTATTCGACAAATTTCGGGCTGTTTGGGTTGGAAACGTCATATACCATGATTCCACCCATACGCTCAAGGCCGATAAAGGCGTAGGTATGACCATTAATTTTACCGACGGTCAGCGCTTCAGGCTCAGGACCTTTGTTGTCGGAGCGGTCGTCACCGGCGTTTTCAGCGTTGTCGTTGTTGAAGTTTTCGCCGTATTTTTTGGCGGTAATAACTTCAAAGTCGCTTCCCGAGTCGAAGACCTGTTCACCGGTGTCCGCGTTGTAGATCGAGAAAGAACGCCCACCGTAAGCATACAGTTTAGTAAAGTCGGTGCCGCCGTTCTTCACAACGCTGGTGTGATAAGAAAACTTCAAGCGGTATAGTTCATTGTCCTTTTCACCAAAGCCGCCATTCTTTGCAGAAAAGAGATTGCCATTTTGATCTTCCAGAGTGACATTGTCGTTGTCGTAGTAGTCTTTGGCGGAGAATGCATCGACACAGTTGTCGGATGAATCGAAGTAATAACCGGATGCTTCACAGCTTGCCTGATCGGTGACGTTTTCCCAGCCAGTCCTGACGATCATCTCCTTCATTGGCTGTCAGCAGATACGTTTGGCCGTTAAATGTCATGGAAGCAATGGTGTCCGGCATATAGATCCCCATGACCGGCCAGTTTTTAATATTGACGCCGTCTTTTTGACTCGCATCCAGCTCATTGCCTGGAATGGAGTGATCCTTGAAGCCAAGACCGATAATACGTTCAACAGTTTTGTTGCTCAGGTCGATCACCGCAACGGCATTGTTTTCCTGCAATGTCACATAAGCGGTCTGGTTGTCTTCGCTGACCGTAACGTATTCGGGTTCGAAACTCTGTGCGATTGTGGCTTTGTAGCCGTCCAGTACCATTTTCTCTTCAGGTAGTTCTGCATTGCGGGCGCCGCCTTCATTGAAGTCGGTGAAGCCGATTTCGGTGAGAACGGTATTCAGGGTACTGCCGTCCCAGGTCACGTCGATCACGGAAACTTCACCTTCCGGGTCAACGCTGTAATCATCGTTTGGCTCGCCTTCAATTGCCACTACGATCTGCTTGCCGTCAGGAGTGAAGGTCAACATGTCCGGCAGGGCGCCGACCTGTACCGAAGCCAAATAGCTCAAATCGGCGATTTTGTAGAAGGCAATCCAGCCATCGTCTGTTTTGTTGTCGGCTTCGATTGCAACCGCCATCAGGCCGTTGTTCACTGTGACGCTGTTGGCCGCTCCGACTTTGCCTGCATCCGTAACATCGCCAGCTGTTTGCATGTCTGCGGCAATATCGATCGATTGATTCAGGACCGGGTTGGCAGGGTTGCTGGTGTCCAGAACGTCGACTTTTCCGGAGTTGGCGTTGACAACGAAAGTCTGTTTGCTGTCGCTGTCGTAAGAAACGATTTCGGCTGCACTCTCATCAAAAACGCCGCTTTGATAGCGTCCCTGCTGATTCAAAGTAACACTCTGTGCCGTTGCATTGGTTCCGTTACAAATATAATCGGTTGTGTCGCGTTCGCTTTCTTCAAGGACACCGTTGCCGTTTTCGTCAATACCGGTGTAGATTGTTACGCCGCCGTTAGGGCAGGTCGCATTCGAATCGAATGCTTCTTTCAGAGTCAGGGTGCCGGACTGTGCTTCGGTGCTGTTGCTTGAGTCGTTACATGCGCTCAGGGAAGCCGTAACCATTACGATTCCCATTGCAGAATAGAGTGCTTTCAATTTCATTTTCTCAGCCTTGATTTGTGCCACTAAATACGCGTTGATGTTAAATGTCTTGTGTGACAGAGACGTGACAGGGAGTTTGAAGTTTGATGACGGCGGAATCAGGGCGGCAAAATGCGAATGAGGGATGAAATAGCCTTGCCCGGGAATGCAATTTGGAGATTCTTATGTTCGCGAGAAGCTTTTTTCTCGTGAAGAATTTGCCGGTTTTCAAAAGCTTTTGAGTCCAATTATCGGATGGCATGGCGTAGAATAGCCAAGTTGAAAACGGTTTCAGATTGACGGAGAATCGATGAAAATTCACATTTTGGGAATTGCCGGTACCTTTATGGGCGGGATTGCGCAACTGGCGAAAGCAATGGGGATTGAGGTCACAGGCTCGGACAAACAGATTTATCCGCCGATGAGTACTCAGTTGGAGCAAGCGGGGATCGCGGTCGGTGCAGACGAGGATGGTAGCTTTCTGAAATCCGAGCCGGATTGCGTGGTTATCGGAAATGCTAAAAGTCGCGGGCATCCAGCCGTTGAAGCAACGCTGAATGCCCAGCAGGATTACCGTTCGGGGCCGCAATGGCTGGCAGAAAATATTTTGCGGGATCGCTGGGTCGTTGCGGTTGCCGGTACTCACGGCAAAACGTCCACTGCATCGATGGTTGCATGGATTCTGGAAGATGCCGGCTTGCACCCCGGTTTTCTGATCGGCGGGGTTCCCGAAAATTTCGGGGTATCTGCACGTTTGGGCGAAGCGCCGTTTTTTGTGGTTGAGGCCGACGAGTATGACACGGCTTTTTTTGATAAACGCTCCAAGTTCGTTCACTATCGCCCCCGTACCTGCGTTTTGAACAATCTCGAATTCGATCATGCGGACATTTTTGATTCCATTGCTGACATTCAGAAGCAATTTCACCATTTGGTTCGAACCATTCCGGGCAATGGTTTGATTGTCATGCCGAAAGGAGATGAAGCTCTTGAAGAAGTGATTGCTCGCGGTTGCTGGACGCCGATAGAACGTCAAGGCGCTGGAGCAGAATGGAGTTTTCGTCTGTATCAGGATGACGGCAGTGAATTCGAAGTGCTTTATAAAGGCAGCTGCCTGGGCAGAGTCGTCTGGTCCTTGAACGGCCTGCATAATGTGCGCAACGCGCTCAGTGCGATTGCCGCAGCGGTCCATTGCGGTGTACCTTCGAGAATTGCGGTTGAGGCCTTAAGCCGCTTTAAGGGAATCCGTCGACGCATGACTCTGATTGGAGAATCCCGAGGCGTGCAGATTTACGATGATTTTGCCCACCACCCGACCGCGATTGCTACGACACTAAATGGCGCTAAGGCGAAAATGCGAGCGGAAGCGGTGTCGGGAAGGTTGCTTGCCGTATTCGAACCGCGTTCCAATACCATGCGTATGGGGGTACACAGCCGGAATTTGCCCGCAGCTTTTAATGAAGCGGATGAAGTGTTCGCTTTTATTGACCCTGCCTGGAACTGGCAACTGGATGAAAGTGCCTTCAGCGCGCCTTTGACGGTTGCCGACCATTATGACGACTTGCTGAAGCAACTCCAAGAAGCTTGTCGACCCGGAGATCGCGTGGTGATTATGAGTAATGGGGCCTTCGGGGGCATTCACCAGCGGCTGTTGCAAGCTTTGCAGAGTTAAAGAGTTAAGGAAAGGGCGTAAAGGATATGTGGGCATTGCTGGAAGTCGGTATTCTAGTGGTCATTGCTGTCATGATCTGGTGGTGGATTCGGCCCAAAAAGTAAAAAGTGAAGTCTTCCTGAAGCTGATTAATGGAAGGTGGCCAGAGCGTTTTCCTTGTTTGGCTTTTATCTGCAGGCTGATACTTTCGCTTGCGTGCTTCAAAGGTGGAATTCTGCCATCTGCAATGGCTGACCCGCTCGGTAATGTTGTAGCAGCGTTTGGCTCCAGCGTCCGGCATCGTCCGGCAGGCCATGATTTAAATAATCTCTGACCTGTTGCAGAACCGCCTGTTGGAAGTCGTCGCTCGGGCGGGTATCAGCTTCAAGATTATCGGCGCTGAAATGAAAATTGAAATGAGCGCTTCGCGAAAAAATCCATTCCAAGGCCTGCGGTTTAACCTCCACCTTTTCAAACTCCAATTGTCTCTCTTCCGAACGTCCGTCGGGTTCGTACCAGTAGCCGAAATCTTCCCGCAGTCTTCGTTGCGGGCCGGCCACACACCAGTGGGCAATTTCGTGGAGTGCGGAAGCGAAGAATCCATGAGCGAAAATGATCCGATGATAGTCACACTCTTTGTCGGCAGGGCGATAAATCGGCTCCGGTTCACAGCAGACCAGACGGGTGTTCCGCAGGTTGGAAAAGGTTTGATTGAAGAGTTGGATCAGGGTGTCTGTCTGATGAGATGGTGTCATGGCGAAGAAGCTTGCTGAATCCTTTGCAGGGATTTTGATTTGTCTTTTAAAGCGGCAATTCTATCAGAAACGGCTTAAAAAGGCCTCTGTGTCGGACAAACTTGCCGGGAGTCGGTTTTTCGTGCCAGCTGAGTCATCGATTAAAATAACTCTTGTTGTTCATCAAAAAAGTTATCAGGAGATTTCATGACGCTTTCCGAGAAGCAGAGGCTACCGATTGAAGCGATTTTGCCGGAGTTGGAACAGGTTCTACTCGGCACTGAACAAGTGATTCTGCAGGCTGAACCCGGAGCGGGTAAATCCACACAGGTGCCCCTGGCAATGCTGGCTGCACCGCAATTTGCCGGTAAAAAACTGCTGATGCTTGAACCGCGTCGTCTGGCAGTAAAGAACTTGGCGAATTATTTGGCTTCTTGTCTTGGAGAAAAAGCGGGACAGACTATCGGCTATCACTTGCGCAACGAGCGCAAAGCCAGCGATAAGACCCGTTTGTTGATTGTGACCGAAGGGATTCTGACTCGTTATATCCAAGCCGATCCCGAGTTGAATGATTATGCGTTGGTGATTTTTGACGAATTTCATGAGCGTTCGATTCATGCCGATTTAGGCCTGACGTTGCTTCTGGATGTTCAGGAAGCGCTGCGTGACGATTTAAAGTGCCTGATCATGTCCGCGACGCTTGATTCGGAGGCTTTGCAGAATTTTCTGCCAAGCTCCAAAATTCTGTTTTGTCCGGGAAGAAGTTTTCCGGTCAAGGTCTTGTATCGTGATCAGCCGTTGACGGTTGTCTTGAAAGAAGCGCTGCAAACCCTTCAAGGGAGTGCGTTTGACGATATCTTGATCTTTCTGCCCGGTGTGCGTGAGATTCAGGAGGCGATGCAAGCCTGTCGGGAAAATATTGCCGGTGACTGGTTGGCTTTGCCATTGCATGGTCAATTACCACCGGAAGAACAGGAAAAAGTTTTTCAACCGGCGCAACAGACCAAAGTGATTTTTTCGACCAATATCGCGGAAACGTCGCTGACGATTGAAGGGATCGGCGCCGTCATCGACAGCGGTCGCATGAAAGTGATGGAGTATGATCCGAGTTCGGCCATGACTCGCTTGCAGACTCGATGGATTTCTCAAGCTTCGGCTACTCAACGCGCCGGACGTGCCGGACGCCTGCAGGCCGGTATCTGCTATCGGCTGTGGAGCGAATCCCGGCAGAATAGTCTAGCCGGGCAGGATAAAGAAGAAATCCTCCAGGCCGATCTGACGTCTCTGTGTATGGAATTGGCATTGTGGGGCGTAAAAAATCCGCATGAACTGCGTTGGCTGACCGCTCCGCCCGAAGCGCATTTTGCCACGGCGAAAGCGCTGCTAAGTGAATTGGGGTTGTTGGATGAGCAGGGCAGTTTGAGCGAAGACGGTCAGCAAGCCATGCAGATGGGGATTGAACCGCGTCTGGCAAGAATGCTGTTGCAGGCGCAACGCATCGGCCAAGTTGAATTGGGTTGTGATCTGGCGGCCTGTCTATCGGAACGAGACTTTTTGATCGATGCCGATTCGGCCGATATTACTGTGCGTTTGCAGGTGTTGCAGGATTTTCTGCTCAACGGTCATAAAGGCATCAAAGGCCTTAAGGTGCGTTTTTCGGTCTTGCAGAATGTTGTGAAATTGCGTCGGCGTTTGCGGGTCTTGTTGAAACTGAATAAAGATGACATGGGTCGTCATGTCGAGTATGCATCCGCCGGTTTACTGCTGGCGTTTGCTTATCCGGATCGTATTGCCAAACAGCGCGATCAACGCAGTGGTGAATACCGGATGAGCAACGGCAAGTCGTGCAACCTGAATGAGGCAGATACCTTACGCACCGAAAGCTATTTGAGTATTGCCGATCTGAATGGCGATCGCCGTTCCGGTCGTGTGTTTCTGGCAGCGGCGGTGGAGGAATCGGAGTTATTGAATTACTTTCCGGTACACAATGAAGCGGTTTATCGTTACCTGCCGAAAGAGCGTCGTCTACAGGCAAGACAAGCAACGCTATTGGGGAAATTGGTCATCCGGGAAGAGCCGTTGGAATCCGTTGATAATAAAGCTCTGAAACGCTGTTTAATGCAGGCGGTGAGTGAAGATTTAGCGCTTTTACCCTGGAACCGGCGCAGTGAAAACTTGATTGAAAGAGCGCAGTGGCTGGCACAATTTAGTGGTTATGAGGCTTTGACAAGATTTTCCAAGTCCAATCTCTGCAAGACGCTGGACGCATGGCTGGAGCCTTTCTGGAATCGGGTTGCTTCAGTGGCGGACCTGCAAAAAATCGAGCTGTTTAATGCGTTGTATTACAGTATGAGCACTGAAGAACAGCAGGGATTGCAAAAAGGGGCGCCGGAAAATTACCCTGCGCCGAACGGCAAAGTCTATCCGATTATTTATTCAGGAGAGCTGGCCAAGGTTGCTTTACCGTTGCAGGCTGTGTTCGGCGAAACGACTTCGCCGAAACTGGCTGGAGGGCAAGCGGTACTCGCGTTTGAGCTTTTATCTCCGGCGGCACGGCCGATTCAGATTACCTCGGATTTAGCCTATTTTTGGGATAACAGCTACAAAGATGTTGCCAAAGAGATGCGTGGCCGCTATCCGAAACATCGCTGGCCGGACAATCCATTGGAAGAAAAAGCCGGCAGCTCAATTAAAAAGTTCTATTAAAAGCCGACAAGCGGTTGCTTGGTGTCGCGAAGGCAAGAACCCGGCCGGAAAACAATCCGTCACAGACAGCGTTTCCAGTTTTCCAAGAAGGCTTACCGCCGCTTTGCTGTCTTATTCCGCCTTCGATCGCATTTTAGAGAATATGATCCACGATTCCACTATGTTCCGACTTTGAGCCGTCTGCATTCAAAACGGTATGTTTTACGCCTTTCAAGGCTCTGGGTCTGTATTCGACAACATCATTGATCCGCTCAATAACTTTGTAGTGAATTAGAGGACGCTCGTTTTCGGATGGATGATCGTCAATGTTGACTCGAACGGTTCGCGGGTTAAGTGTCGCAAGAGCGATCGGCGCCCAACGGTCTTTGGTATGAATTCTTCCGGTGTGATTGGGTTTAATGAAGACATCATCCAGGTCAACCCGGTATGCATCGTTGTTGGCGACCAGATTTCGGTATTCGATTTCCTTGGGGTTTTTAATGTCCAGCCCAAGCTGTCTGCTTTTGAGTTCCTCAACCATGAATTCCAGCGTGATATCGGACAAACCATCGTACCAGAAACCGCCTCCAACGTCGGAGTGTGCGCCTGGGAACCAGATTTCGGTGACTCGGCTGTCCTTGTTCATCAAGGTCGGATGAAAAGCGATGCGTTTGTCGTCGAGGGAGAGCAGGTGCAGAGCCTCGGCGACGTTCGGTGAAACGGTACCGTTTTCGAAGACTACATCGGAAACCGGTTTGTCGTCACTGTCGAGATTAGGAAAACCGATGGAGGCAACCGTGTCGAATACGCCGAGAAAGCGAACAATTGGCTCGTCTACCTGGGCCGAAGGCAGGTAGTCTTCAATCACCGAAGCAAAACGGCGTGCAATGGCTGCACCGCGGCTGAAACCGAATAAGAAAACTCGATCGCCCGGATGGTAGGTTTGTCTTAAATCCCGGCCGGCGATTTTAATGACTCGTCCCACATCGAGATTAGGGGGAGCGAAGGCGGAATTAAAGATTTGCTGGATTTTGCTTCCGTAGGTACCGACGCCGGAATAGTAGAAGCTATGCTGATCGACGGTTTTGGCCTCGTTTGTCAGGCTGCCTCCGAACATGGCATGCAGCTTTAGAATATTCGTGATGCCATTATCCTCAATTTCGCCCGAGCCAAACCATTCTCTTTCCTGTTTGGCGTCTCTTGGATGATTACAGGTGCCGTCGAAGCAAATGATGATGTTTTTCGGTTCCATAACGACCTCGCTTTTGATTGTTTGAGAAGAAGGGATCTGCTAAAAATAATAGTGAACCTCGCAGAGCAGATAAAATCAGAGGGGTATGGGTTAAGTTTATATCCGGATAAGTAGAAAAGCCACTTCCCTGAATAAAGGAAAGTGGCTTTTCGCTTTTTGAGAACGGCAAAGGTTTTGCTTGGATTACAGAGTTTTCATCACTTTACGAGCGGCTTCGACTGTTGCGGCGATGTCTTCATCACTGTGCTGACTGGAGATGAATCCGGCTTCGAAAGCAGAAGGTGCCAGGTAAACGCCTTCTTCCAGCATGCCATGGTAGAACTGCTTGAAGCGTTCCATGTGACCTTTGGCAACCTGTGCGAAGCGACGAATACGTTTTTCCTCGTTAAAGAAGTACCCGAACATTCCGCCAACCTGATTAGTGGTGAACGGAATCCCGGCTTCGTCGGCAGCCGCCTGAAAACCTTGCATCAATGCGGCGGCTTTTTGATCGAGGTTTTCAAAAAAGCCCGGTTCTTGAATCAATTGCAGTGTTTTTAGACCGGCAGCCATTGCCAAAGGGTTACCTGACAAGGTACCGGCTTGATAAACCGGGCCAAGCGGTGCAATGTGATTCATGATTTCGCGTTTACCGCCGAAGGCGCCGACCGGCATACCGCCGCCGATGACCTTACCGAAAGTGGTCAAGTCCGGAGTAATGCCGTAA
The DNA here is from genome assembly GCF_963677875.1 of Thiomicrorhabdus sp. Lineage (NCBI taxonomy): Bacteria > Pseudomonadati > Pseudomonadota > Gammaproteobacteria > Thiotrichales > Piscirickettsiaceae > Thiomicrorhabdus > Thiomicrorhabdus sp. The sequence goes on from NZ_OY782569.1 coordinate 84,082, forward strand.
CGGCCCTGGGCTCCGTCCAGGCCGACCCGGAAACCGCACATGACTTCGTCGAAAATCAAAACCGCGCCGGATTGATCACAGACATCGCGCAGGGTTTCCAAAAAGCCTTCTTCAGGTGGAATGCAGTTCATGTTTCCGGCGACCGGTTCCACGATAATACAGGCGATCTGGTCGCCGATTTCGGAGAAGACCTGACGGACTTCTGCGCTGTCATTGTGTGTCAGAGTAATCGTTTCTTTCGCCAGTCCTTCCGGTACACCCGGAGAGGACGGTACACCAAGGGTCAGGGCGCCAGAACCGGCCTTGACCAGCAGAGAGTCGGAATGACCGTGGTAGCAACCTTCGAATTTGACGATTTTGTCGCGTCCGGTGTAGCCACGTGCCAGACGGATAGCGGTCATGGTTGCTTCGGTTCCGGAACTGACCATTCGCACCATATCCATTGACGGAATCAGTTCGCAGACCAGATCGGCCATGGTGGTTTCGATTTCGGTCGGCGCCCCGAAACTCAGGCCTAATGCCGCTTGTTTCTGAACGATTTCAATGACCTCTGGATGGGCGTGACCAAGAATGGCCGGACCCCATGAGGCAACGTAATCGATGTATTGGCGGTCGTCGGCATCGATCAGGTAAGCGCCTTTGGCGGCTTTGAAAAAGACCGGATCGCCTCCGACACCTTTGAATGCACGAACCGGCGAGTTCACGCCGCCGGGAATGTGAATTTGTGCGGCTTCAAATAGATCGTGTGATTTGCTCATGGAGTATCCTTTGTGTACTGCGGATCAAAAAAGTGTTCGATATTATAACGTGAATCATGCCATGAATCGGTTTTGAATTTGTCGGCTGGCCGCAGTAATGTCTGCTTGTGCAAACACGCCTTGAATCACGGCCAGCGCATCGGCTCCGGCGTCAATCAGCTGTTGGGCATTAGTGCAATTGATTCCGCCGATGGCGACGATTGGAATAGCCAGTTGTCGTTTTGCATCCAGCAGGGTCTGGAGATCGGCTTGGGGAGCCATCGGCTTGGTTTTGGATGGGAAAAAGCGCCCGAAAGCGACATAGTCCGCGCCAAGCGTCTGCATCTGCAACGCGCGCTCGATACTGTTGTAACAGGAGACGCCGATCAGCGCTTGTGAACCGAGGCGGCGACGTGCTTGCCCGATGGCAGAGTCGTCTTTTCCGAGATGAACGCCGTCGGCTGAACAATTGGCGGCCAGTTCGATATCGTCATTGATAATCAGAAGGGCGTGATGGCGATCGCAGAGGTTGCGCAGGGCTTTCGCCTGTTGCAGGCGCAATTCGGGCGAGAGGATTTTATCGCGGTATTGCAGAATACGGGCTCCGCCCTGTAAGGCTTGCTCGACGTGATTCAACAGTTGGTCGGGGGCGGAGAGAGCGGAGTCGGTAATGACGTAGAGCCCTTTGAGGCTTTTGGAATTCAAGCAGACCCCGGATTTACAGCTGTGGACTCATTCGTTTAATGCGTTCGCTGACTTCTTCGAATTGCAGCTCGCCGACGATCTGGTAGACGATACGGCCGTTCGGAGCGATCAGAAAGCTGGTCGGGGTCAGCAGGACGTCGCCGAATGCCTTGGCCAGTTTACCGTCGCTGTCCATCACAAAGGTAAACGGATAAGGATTGTTGGCAATAAATTTCTCGACCTGCTCTTTAGGGTCGTACTGCATCGAGATAGCAACCAGTTCGAAACGGTCGCCCAATGCTTGCTTCATTTCCGCCATTTCCGGCATCTCTTTAATACAGCCCGGGCATGAAGTCGCCCAGAAGTTGACCAGAACCGGTTTCATCGGTTTGTCAAGCTGGATGGTTTCACCCTGGCTGGTTTTGACACTGACACTTGGTGCTTGCCCCAGGCCGTCTGAGAAAACCGTCAGATAAAGTAGCGTTCCGAGAAGTCCGATAATGAAAATGGTGAAAATTTTGCTGCCGATATTCTGCATGGCCAATTACCTGAAATCAAAATGGTATGAAAAAAAAGCCGGATAAGATGCTATCCGTATCCGACTCTATTTTTGCGTGCTTGAATTTTGGAATTAAGCGGTAATGGTTTCTACGCCATTGGCAGTTCCGCACAGAAAGATATCCGCGTTGCGGGCGGCGAACAGGCCGTTGGTGACCACGCCGACAATGCTGTTCAGTTCGGTTTCCATCGCAACCGGATCAACGATCTGCAGGCCGTGGATATCCAGAATCACGTTACCGTTATCGGTTGTGAAACCATCGCGCAGAACCGGCTCACCGCCGAAACGTTTAACGATTTCGCGTGCTACGTAGCTGCGCGCCATCGGAATGACTTCCACAGGAAGCGGGAATTTGCCCAGCACGTCAACTTTTTTGCTGTCATCGGCGATGCAAACGAATTTTTCGGCAACGGCAAGAACGATTTTTTCGCGTGTCAGAGCGCCGCCACCGCCTTTGACAAGGTGAAGGCCTGGATCGGCTTCATCGGCTCCGTCGATATAAACGGAAAGTTCTGCGACGCTGTTTAGGTCAAAAACCGGGATGCCGTGAGATTTCAAACGTTCTGCCGTCGCTTCGGAACTGGCAACCGTGCCTTTGATTGTGCCTTTGATTTTGGCCAGTTCATCAATGAAAAAGTTAGCGGTTGAACCGGTTCCGACACCAATGATTGTGTCCGGTACAACATATTCAATTGCAGCCTGCGCAACTTTTTGTTTTAGTTCGTCTTGTGTCATCGCTAAACCTCTTCTTTTTATTAAATTTTTTTCGCAAATAACCGGAAATTTTACTGAAATGCCCCGGAATTGTATAGCTTGCTGTTCGGCTAATTTAGAAACTTTTATGAAAATTCCTCTGCGGCTGAGGGCGGCTGAGGATTTTACGTTCAGAAAAAAGGCGCTGTTTTCGCTTACAACGCCTTTGAGCCGGAATGCAATCAGTGTTGCATTGGTGTCGAGTGCTGCATCATCGGCGGCGGTGCGATTTTTGGTACTTCTTCGTACAGTTTTGGTGGAAGGCTTCCTTCCTTACGTTCATAAGCGGCGACAACCATGCCGGATTGCGTGACGTAGTACATATCGGAATAGACATGGACGACTTTAAAGACCATCGGACGTAACTGACGGCCTTGTTCGGCAATTGGCTTGCCACGTGACATGTACATTCCGCACATGGTCATGCTTGTTTCGACTTGATGTTTCGGCACCAGTTTGTGGTCTTTTTCGCTCAATTGCGCGCGCAGATCAAGTTCTTTCAGGTATTTTCCTCGGTCTGCTTCGTTATCAAGCGAGTAGTACTCGACGCACAGCTCCAGAGTGCGCTTTTTCTCCATTTCGGGGTCGCGTTCCTGGGCGGAAGCGGTAAAGGCTTGTGCAGATAAAAGGGTGCCCACGATAAGACCGAGAGTAAATTTGGTAGTTTTCGCTGTCGTATTCATAACGTCTCTCTGTATTGGTTTTGTTCGCCGTGTTACCGGTGAAGCGGTTTTTTTGAAGATCGCATTTTAGCAATCTTTTTCCGGCGATTTGCCAAAAAAATCTAATCGAACCGATAGCCGGAGTCTTTTCGGTTCGATGAGAAAAAACTGAAAATTCAAAATATCGTTTAAACGGAAATGAATTCCGGATCGGGCGTAGAACTCAATGTCCGCCACCACATTTCATCTGTCCGCCACATTTCATTTGCGCACCGCATTTCATCATCCGTTTAACCGATTTGATCGGCATGCTGACGGGTTTACGGCTTCCATCGGAAAACTCCAGTTCAACCAGAACCTGGTTACCGGATTTCAGCGGCTCGACTGGTTGAATCAGCATGATATGCAATCCACCGGGTTGTAAGATGGTTTCGCCGTGAGCAGGAATCTGAATAAATGGAATTTGCCGCATGCGCATGACACCGCCGTCATTGGTGTGGGTATGCAGTTCTACCGTCTGTGCCGCTTTCGAATGGGCATTGACCAGCTTGATGTCCTGAGCGCTGAGATTCTTAAGGGTCATAAAACTGGCGCTGGCGGGGGCTCCCGGGGGAATTTCACGTGCAAACGCCTGGCTGACCTGAATTTCGTCGGCCTGGCTGGCGAAAGCCGGGAAGGAAAACAGAGCTATTCCGGCCGAGAATGCCACAGCAGCGATGGATTTTTGCAAGAAATGAGATGGGATCATGGTATGTCCTTCTGATAGTGTTCAATGGCATGAATGAATTGCTGCGGCGTGGTGGCGTGCGGTAGCTGAGTTTTCAGGGCTCCCTGCGCATCGACGACGTAGGTGAATGCCGAATGGTCGACGGCATAGTTTTCCGGGTTTCGTTCATCTTCAACTTTGGCATATACCACGCCATAGCGCCGGGCGATTTCAGCAATCGTTTGCGGATCTCCGGTCAGGCCGAGGATGTTTGATTCGAAATAGTCTGCATATTGCTGCAGTCTTTCCGGGGTGTCCCTTTGCGGATCAACGGAAACAAACAGAATTTGCAGTTTACGTTTTTGCTCGTCGCTTAACTGATGATAGGCGACCGACAGATTTCCGAGGTTGGTCGGGCAGATGTCAGGACAGAAGGTATAACCGAAATAGATCAGTACCAGCTTGCCTCGATAATCGCTCAGTTTGTGCGCACCGTCTGCGGCCTGCAGAGCGAAATCACCGCCTTGAGGTTTCTCTGAGGTGACCAGCGGCATCCGGTGTGTGTTGTTCTGCGGGCCGGGCCAGAAAATAATGGCGGCGCCGATGGACAGAGCCAGCACAATTGAAATAATTGTCCGTAGTTTCATAAGGATGTTTCCTTAAGCTTTAAAGTTTGCAATAACTTGTGAACCTGCCGCTGACGGCAGGCTCGGGTCGAACTCAAGCCAGCAGAGATGGCTGCGCGGCCTGAAGGTTCCAATATTAGAATGTCACATTCAATCTGGCCCATAGAGTACGGCCCGGTTCGTAAACCTTATAGGTGTTTCCAGAGGTTACGTCAACACGGTTCAGATAGTTCTCGTAGGCATGATCCAACAGATTGTCGATTCCGCCGGAAAAGGTTGTCTGCTTGTTCAGACGGTAGTTTCCATACAGATCGACGGTACTCCAGGCTGCAGTTTCCAGTTCTCCGTATTCCGAGTTGACCGTATCCTGCTCGGTTGAGAAATTGAAACGGCTTCCCGCCTTCCAGTTTCCACCATGCATTTCCGCATAGAGATTTCCGTTGATCGGTGCGATATTCGACAAATTACGTCCGTCGGAAAGGTTGCGGCCTTTGGTCAGAGTGGCTTGAGCGCCGAAGCTCCAGGTTCGGTTTGGCGTCCATTCGGTGCTGGCTTCGAGGCCGTAAATTTCCGCGTCTACATTAACATAAACCGAGGTGTTGTCGGTTTTGCTGTTGGCACTTTGGTTTTTTGCCAGATCACGAAGGATATAGTTATCGGCGCGATCGTAGTAAGCACTGACGGACCAGCGATGACTACCGTTATGCTGGCTTAAGCCGAAATCCAATTGATTGTGTTCTTCGGATTTCAGATTCGGATTACCGATCCAGGCTCCACTGCCGCCTTTGGCAATAAACAGTTCAGTGGCATCCGGGTGGCGGTAAGTCCGGCTCAAACCGGCAAAAGCCTTTAAATTACCTGCGTATTCACGCTCGTAGCGGATCAAACCGTTCAGATTATCACTTTGATTGCGGGTTTCGCCGGAATAGTTTCCATAACTGGCGTAGAGATTTTGCGCGGTGGTTCCGCCGGCACCGCCAACCGTTGTACGGAGGGCATTGGCTTCAAAATTGTCGTAGCGCAGTCCCATAATCACTTTTTGGCGGTCTTTGAAAAAAGAGGTGGATTCAACAAAGGCGCTTTTGGTTACACTCTCGACCTGTGGCCACATGTAAAAAGCCGCAGCGCCACTGCTCATGTTGTACAGAGTAGCTGATTTGTCGACATTTTCGACCTGTAAACCATAGTCCAGTCGGGTGTGGCCAATCTGGCTGCTCAGTTGCAGTTTTGCGCCGCGTGTCTGTACATTTGTCCGGGTTTCCATCGGTGTTCCGGTGGCCGGCAAGGTGCGCAGCTCAAAGTTGTTCATCACATGCTCGACATCCGAATAGTAAATGTCGAAGTCGAGTTCCTGTACGTGTTTCCCCAGTTTGCTGTTACGGTATTGAAGGCGAGTGGTATCGCCGTCGGACAGAGGTGCATCCATTTTCGCGCCTTGGAAAAGTGCATCTTCAACCAGACTGCGTTCGTATGAAAGCTTCAATTCCTGGTGGTCGTCCGGGGTCCAGCCGAGATCGATATGACCCTGCTGGCTTTCGTAACTGGTATTCACGCGATCTCCATTTCCGTCGGTATAGCTTTCGGCGGATTTTCTCGATCCTTGCAACAGGATGTAACCCTGATCGCCGCCGGCGGCAACCTCGGCGTTCAAGTCTTTACGGAGTCCGTTTGAACTGGTGCCAAGATTGATTTCGCCTTGATAGGATTTTCCATCTTGGAACGTCGGTGCGCTCCGTTCGAAGAGAACGGTTCCGCCGGTTCCGCCACTTCCATGAGTGACGCTTTGGACACCGCGAATGACGGTAATGCGATCATAGCTTCCGAGTTCGGTGTAGGCGGTGGGTGGGTCCATGCGATTGGGGCATCCGCCTTCAATTTTGGCACCGTCTAAAAGCACGTTGAGTTGGGAGGCATTCTGGCCGCGGATGTTCAGATCGACACCGTGGCCGCCCATTCTGGAGGCATCTACCCCCTGCATCTGGCGCAGAGCGCTTCCGGTTTCGGAATTGGCCGTATTCAGGAGTTGTTCGGCAGTGAGTGTTTCACTGTTGGCTTGTTCGAGTTTTCCTTGAACTTCGACGGGTTGGATTTGCGTTTCTTCTGCCAGAACCGGCAGACTCAGGGCTGAAATAAGCGCGATCGGCAAGGGCTTAAGCTTAAACATTGTGAATGTCCTTTCAGGTTGTATCTTGTTATTTTTTTATTGGTTTTTAATCGTTTTTTATTTTGATTTTTCCCCGGTTTGCCCAAAAACCGGTAAAAACAGGGTGTCTCTACAAGCACGCTTATTCTATATAAGAATTTCCTGATAATCAGTGAAGATAGTATTGAAGAGATCAAAAGTTACTTGACGACATTGCGGAAATGTTTGTGCGAATTCCGGGATTGTACGAGAGTAAAAACGCATGAGTCCGTTACGTGGTGTTTTCGGCAGGTGGTATACTATGTCGGTTTTTCAATTGAATTTAGAGCGTAGTCGTTAGGAATTTCATGCCCGAAGAGATTTTACGAAGAGTCCTGACCGTACCAGTGTACGATGTGGCTCAGGAAACCCCGTTGGAGAAAGCGCCTTTGCTTTCGAAACGTCTGAACAATCAAGTGTGGTTAAAACGCGAAGATTTGCAGCCGGTTTTTTCTTTTAAACTGCGCGGCGCCTACAACCGCATGATTCGTTTGAGCGAGGAGCAGAAGCGTGCCGGTGTAATTGCTTCTTCAGCGGGAAATCATGCGCAAGGGGTAGCCTTATCGGCCGCAAAAATGGGGGTTGAAGCGACGATTGTCATGCCGACGACGACCCCGCCGATCAAAGTCAATGCCGTCAAGCGTTTAGGTGGCAAAGTGGTCTTGTACGGTGATTCCTATGACGAAGCGTCGGGTTACGCTAAAAAACTGGTCGAGCAGCGAGGATTGACTTTTATTCATCCTTATGACGATCTCGATGTGATTGCCGGGCAGGGAACGGTGGCGCTTGAGATGCTGCGTCAGCAAAGCCGGCCAATGGATGTGGTTTTCATTCCCGTCGGCGGCGGTGGCTTGATTGCCGGGATTGCTTCGGTGATCAAGCAGGTTTCTCCGCAGACCAGAATTGTTGGTGTCGAACCGGACGATGCCGCTTGTCTGACCGAGGCTTTGAAGGCCGGAGAAAGAGTGGTTCTACCTCAGGTAGGTCTTTTTGCCGACGGAGTCGCTGTGGCACAGGTCGGAGAAATTCCGTTCCGGATTGCACAGCAGTGCGTGGACCATATGGTCACGGTTTCTACCGATGAAATCTGTGCGGCCGTGAAAGATATTTTTGAAGATACCCGGGCGATTGCCGAGCCTGCCGGTGCGGTCGCCTTGGCAGGTATGAAAAAATATACCGAAGAGTTTGCTGTCAGCGGACAAAGCTTGGCTGCCATTGTCAGCGGTGCCAATATGAACTTCGATCGTTTGCGCCACATTTCCGAGCGCACGGAAATCGGTGAAAAGCGCGAGGCGGTTTTTGCCGTTACCATTGATGAAGTTCCAGGTAGTTTCAAGGCGTTTTGCGAGTTGATCGGCACCCGTGCGATTACCGAGTTCAATTATCGGTATTCGGATGCCAGCAAAGCGGTGGTGTTTGTTGGTTTGCGTACCGATGGCGGAACGTCTGAAAGACAGCAGATTCTGTGCGAACTGAACGAGCAGGGTTTGCCTGTTGAAGATATGAGCGATAACGAGATGGCGAAGCTTCATCTGCGTTATATGGTTGGTGGGCATGCCAGCGGTATTTGCAACGAATTGCTGTATCGTTTCGAATTTCCGGAGAGGCCTGGTGCTTTGTTGAAGTTTTTGACGCACATGAGTGAGGAATGGAATATTTCTCTGTTCCATTACCGTAATCACGGAGCCGCTTTCGGACGGGTTCTAGTTGGAGTTCAGGTGCCGCCGGAGCAGCATGGGGATTTTGAAACCTATTTGCAATCGCTGGGTTATCCGTATGTGAATGAACAGGATAATCCCGGTTATCGATTGTTTCTGCGGCCGACAGAATAAGCTGACGGCGTTGTTTACAAAAGTATCGATTTTGAGTGGGTACTTTTTGTGGATACGCCATTGGATAAAAGCAGGTTGCTGTTGTTCCAGATAATAAAAAGGCCGCTTGATCCGGCCTTTTTTATTGTCCGCAAACGGTGAATGACCGTTGCTGATGCATAATGCCTAATACTCGCCGCCTTGCTTCAAGTCGCTCAAACGCTTGAGCAGATATTCCAGTTCGGCCCGTTTTTCGTGTTTTTCATGGACCATCTCTTCAATGAAATCGACAACTTTGGTCTGCAGTTTCTGCTTATTGAGTTTGTTGACATTACTGATTCCGCCTGGATTCAGTACGTTAACCTCCAGAATTTTATCGCCAATCATGTCTACGCCGACGAAATAGAGGCCATCGGCGGCAAGACGAGGGCCTATTTTTCGGCATACGGCCATCTGCGAGTCGGTCATTTTATACTTGTGAGCGGTGCCGCCGATCTGGATGTTGGCACGGATGTCTCCTTCGGGTGGTTTGCGGTTGTAGGCGCCGAGAAATTTCCCGTTCAGCATCAAAACTCGCACATCGCCATCTTCGGCACCCTCGATGTACTCCTGAATAATAATGTAATTGGCGTCGCCGTCACCCTGACCATGAATGTAAAAATCCAGAATGGAGTTAATGTTCGACTGGGCGTTCTTTTCCAGAACAATCACGCCATGTCCGCCGGAACCGACCAGAGGTTTCAAAATGACTTTGTCGCCGGGCATTTCATCGATCATCTGGCGAATGTAATCTTTGTTTTTCGAAACATGGGTGATCGGTAAAAAGCTGTTGCCGGGATCGTTAAACGTTGTGGTATACAACTTGTTGTTTGCTTTACGGATGCCGTCGATATCGTTCAGGATGATGCATTCATTTTTGATCGAGTCCAGAAAGTTGTAAATGGTCGCATCAATCGGCGGATCTTTGCGGATCATCAGGCTGTCCAGGCTGTGCAGCGGACTGAGTACGCTTTTGAAAACGACTTTCTTATGGAATTGGACGATGTTGTCCGGAATCTTCTCCATCGGCTCGATGCGCTTAAGATTTCCGTAGGCAACGTTATTGCGAACCGTCAGGTTTTCCGGGTAAAGAATCGAGACTTTATGACCGCGTTTGAGACATTCGCGAATGACCAGAATTGTGGAATTTTTGCTGGGAGTGATTTCCGACCAGTCGGCCATCATGAAGCCAATATGCATAGTTTTATATCCTCGACAAAGAAGGGAAAAGCGACCATTTTCTGGGTCGATTTGTAAAGTTGAATTATCTGCTGTTTTGCCGAAAAGTAAAGTAAAAAAGGTGTGCTGACTGGAAATAGGCCGGGGGATTACCCCGGCGGAAAAGCAAGGGGGGTACCTTAGCCGAGCAGGTCCATCTGGCGTTCGTTGAGTTTTTTATCTTCATTGATTCGACTGGCTGTCGGACCGGATTGGTTGCGGTATTTTGCATCACTGCGTTTGTTGTACGGCTTGTCGCTGGCACTGGATAGTGTTTCGAAGTTGATTGCGCAGATGTCCATTCCCGGTCTGAGTGCCAGGGGGAGTTTGCCACTATTGAATATTTCCAACACAATCTGGCCGTGCCAACCCGGATCGATACGGTGAGCGGTAACATGCACCATCAATCCCAGGCGAGCGAGACTGGATCGTCCGTCCAGCCATCCGACCAGGTCGTCGGGGATGGTAACGGATTCCAGGGTTGCCGCCAGCGCAAGTTCTCCAGGGTGCAGGAAAAAAGCGTCTGCGTCGTCGATGAGGATTTCATCTCCCATGACACTGTCCATTATTTTCTGAACTTCGTCTTTCGGGCCACTGAGATCAATGTAAGGGGCGGTGTGGTCGTTGAATACCCGAAAGCGGTTGTCGAGGCGTAAATCGACGCTGATTCCCTTGATTTTGTCGGTATCCGGCATGGGGTCAATGCTGATTTTGCCGATTTTCAGGTGTTGAATAATGTCTCTATCACTTAGTTTCATACTGGTTTCTGTCTATTGGAACTGTGGGGGCTTGGCCAAGGTTAAGATGATAACCCGGTCTTCATCGGTATTTTCGATACGAATTTTGCCCGGAAAGTAGTCATAATCGGGTAACAGCCATAACTGAATGCTGGCTTGCCGACTGCTGAAATCGTAACGCAAAGCGTTTAAGTCTTTTTTGCGGAAGGGCAGCTCAAGTTTGACTGCCTGATCTATGCGGTTGAAATGCAACTTTTCCTGGTGCTTATTGTCCTGCAGGTAAATCTCTTCCAGAGGCTGATTATTCAGTTTCCAGTACTGGATTGCGTAAGCAAGCGAGCTGGCATCGTATACGTTCGGTTGCTGGGGCCAGAAGCGCTGTTTTTCGACATATTCTATGCGTTTCTCACTCTGGTTGCGCTTTAAGGTTTCGATTTTGGCAACCCGATCCTTTTTCAGAGTGGTTTTCTGATAGCTGACCCATTTGAAGCGATCCGCAGCCTGTTGCAGCTCGATGGATTCAATCGATGATTCGTCAACAAAATTAGCGATCCATCCTTCGGGTTTTGCGACGCTCTCAATGGTGCAGTTTAAGGCTTCGTCGCAGGTCATGTTCTGATGAGCAAGTCCGAGATTGAAGCCAAAGGCCTTGACCGAGAAATCGGCTTTGAAAGCGGGAATAGCCTGGGCGTGCGCCAACATCGGCGTCAGCATGAGGCTTAGACTAACAGCGATGTGCCTGTAGGCCGGGGCAAGTTTCATACGCTCACCTGTTGTTGAGTGGATATTGCAGCTAGCATACCTTTATAGAACATCTTTTAACAAGAGCGGAGTCTTGAGAAGCTGTTGATCAAAATAGGCCTGGTTGTTGTTCAGGGTGATGCGCTTGCGACAGTACCAGTCGACGGCGACAGGGTAGGCAATATGTTCCTGGGCATGCACTTTCCGGGCCAGGCTGTCGGCATTATCGCCCGTTTCTACGGGAACCGTGGCTTGCAGAATAACCGGCCCGCCGTCGAGTTCGGGAGTAACGAAATGAATGCTCAAGCCATGTTCTCGATCGCCGGCGTCCAAGGCACGCTGGTGTGTGTGCAGCCCGGTGTATTTCGGAAGCAGCGAAGGGTGAATGTTGAGCATTTTGCCAAGGTATTTTTCAGTAAACCACGGAGTCAGGATTCGCATGAAACCGGCCAGTACGATTAAATCGATTTCAGCGCGGTCAAGTTCCTTGCTCAATGCCAGGTCGAACGATTCGCGTGAGTCGTAGGCCCTGTGATCCAGAATAGCCGTCGGTATTGCGGCATTCTGGGCTCTTTGCAGACCAAAGGCATCTGCCTTGTTGGAAATGACCAGAACGATTTCGTAGCTGGCAGGGTGTTGGCGTTGGTAATCGATCAGTGCTTGCAGGTTCGAGCCGTTGCCAGAGATCAAAACAGCGATTTTCGGAGTCATATAAAGTGCAGGAAATACGGGTGTGTAACTAAAAACCGCCGAACGAAGTCGGCGGTTTGGGTCTTCAGGCTTGAACCAGCTTGACGCTGGGTTCGGCTTGTTCGGATGCTTCGATGCGGCCAATGACCGAAACGGTTTCGCCGGCAGCCGTCAGCAGTTCGGTTGCCTTATCAAGGTCGTCTTCTTTCAGAACAACGACCATACCGATACCGCAGTTCAACGTTCGGTGCATTTCTTCGTATTCAACGTTTCCGGCTTCCTGGATCCAGTCAAACACCGCTGGACGTTTCCAGGCATTTGTATTGATTGTTGCCTGGGTATTTTTCGGCATGACGCGAGGAAGGTTTTCCAGTAGCCCGCCACCGGTAATGTGTGACAGCGCGTGAATTTCAATATGCTTCATCAATTCAAGGAGTGGCTTGACATAAATTCGGGTTGGTGCCATCAGCGCGTCGATAAGCGGCTGTCCGTCCATATCCATTTGCAAGTCGGCATGAGAGACTTCAATGATTTTTCGAATCAGGGAATAACCGTTGGAGTGCGGTCCGCTGGCGCCGAGACCGATCATAACATCACCTTCGGCAACTTTGCTGCCGTCGATCAGTTCGGATTTTTCAACGATTCCAACACAGAATCCGGCCAGATCGTAGTCACCTTTTGGATACATTCCCGGCATTTCCGCTGTTTCTCCGCCGATCAAAGCGCAACCTGCTTGCAGACAACCGTCGCCGATGCCTTTGACAACATCGGTAGCAACGTCCAGTTCCAGTTTTCCGGTAGCGTAATAATCCAGGAAGAAGAGTGGCTCCGCACCTTGAACGATCAGGTCGTTGACGCACATTGCAACCAGATCGATCCCGACCTGATCATGCTTGCCGCTGTCGATTGCCAGACGCAATTTGGTTCCAACACCATCGGTTCCGGATACCAGAAGCGGGTTCTTGTATTTTTGCATGTCCAGTTCGAACAGAGCGCCAAAACCTCCCAGAGATGCCGGGACTTCCGGCCGGGAAGTGGCTTTTGCGATGGGTTTGATGGCTTCTACCAGAGCGTTTCCGGCATCAATGTCGACGCCGGCGTCTTTATAACTGATGGATTGGGTTTTTGCTGTCATATTTTAGTATTTCAGTGGTTTTAATAAATTGGCTATTGCTGTGTTGTAACCGACAGGCTTGAAATAAGCTGACCCTTCATAAAAGGTTGTGTCGGTTCGATGAAAAAATATTATGATATTGTAACTAAAATTTTAGGTCCGGATATGAGAAGTTTTCAGCAATTTGTGTTTCTTGTTTTTTGCTTTATGATTCCGGCAGTGCAAGCAGAAACGCTTCCATTATCAACGGATTCTTTCTACCAAGTGACCTTGCCGTACGATAAAAGCGCGTTTTCAAAAGTACCCGTCGGTTTGCGGAGTTCGGCAGGCGACGCGGAAGTTTCCGTGGAACGTCTTTCCCAAGAGGCAATGAAGATTCTACTGAGCCGACTGGCGGCGAACGATTCCCTGCTGAACAGTGATTTGGGTCGAAGAACCGTTGCCGGAAGCAAAACCTGGTTGAAAGCCTATTTCTTCAAAGCCCATAAAGAAGAAGGCGTGACTGTGGGGCAGGATATCGAGTTTGTCTTTGACGGAGAACGCCTGTTTGGGATGTTAAGACGGAATAAAGCGGCGATCTGGTCCCCTTTGAACCGTCCGGGGACTCTGGTTGTCGGAAGTTTTGTCCAGGCCGGGCACCTGTTTAAACTGGATCGTCAGACGTTACGCTACCGCGAAGATCTGGCGCTGGCTCTCTATCCGCACTGGTTCGGCCTGCCCGTCAAGTTTCCGGAGCATCCGCAGAATTGGATTTTGCCTTTGAAAAAGGGAAATCCGCCGCGTTTGATCCAAGAACGCCTTTTGGCGGCGGATCAGGATTATCTGTTGAGCTTTAAACTGGTGGAAAAAAACAGCAGATCTTTTGCTCTGGAATGGGTGCTTTTCTCAAAGAGCGGTCGCCTCGTCGCTTCTTCAAGCCACAGAGGAGATAATGCCCGCAAGTTATTGAATTTGATGTTTAAACATTTATCCTACCGCTATCGCCAGCTAACGGAAATTAAAAAGACCGAACAGTGGGGCAGTTTGAACATCGTCGTACATGATCTGAAAAATATGTCAAGTGCGCGAACGCTTGAGGTACTGCAAAAACGCTTAAGTTCCCAGCAGGCGGAAATTACATCGGTGCAGTTGCAGGCGGTGAATGCGGATCAGGCGCGATTTGTCGTGAAATACAACGGCAGCTACCGCAATTTGCTGGAGTGGATCAAGCAGTGGCCGGAAATGCGGTCGCTGCACGAACGCCGTGCTTATAACCAGATTGATCTTTTATTAAGTTCCGAATTGAGTGATGAGACTCAAGGAACGCAAACGGGGGAAACGCCTTAGTGTTTGTACAAATGCCGTTGAAAATCGGCCTTAAGGATGAAGCCTGTTTTGAGACGTTTATTACCGAACAGGAATCTCAGGCGGTTGCTTTAAGTTCGCTGATGAATGCTTTGAAGGCGCCGCGTGGAAACGCTTTTTACCTTTATGGCGAAAGCGGGGTCGGTAAGACTCATCTGCTACAGGCGGCTTGCCGCTATATTACCGAAAAAGGCAAAGCCAGCGTCTATATTCCGATGAGCGATGAGAGCCTGCCTTTGATTCCGGATGTCTTGATCGGGCTGGAACAGACTCCGGTTGTCTGTCTGGATGACATTCATCCGAAAATCGGCAATAAGTCTTGGGAACTGGCGCTTGCGAATCTGATTACCAAGTCCAGTGTTCAAGGTCACATTTTGATTTTGGCAGGGGATAATTCGATTGTCGACTGGAAAATCGCCACGCCGGAACTGGCGAAAGCTCTGATGACGGTTTTACCGATTGTTTTGACCCCCTTGACGCAAAAGGAAGAATTGATTTCCGCTTTGCAAAGGCACAGTTTGCGTTTGGGGTTTGAGTTACCGGAAAAGGTTGGTGATTATCTGGTGAAAAAATATTCTTACGATCTTCAGGAGTTGCTGGCAGTGCTGACCTTGCTGGAACAGGCCTCTCTGGTGGAGAAACGCCGCCTCTCTCTTGGGTTTGTGAAAAAAGTGTTGGAGAACAAAGACTTCCAGCACGGTAGTTGAAAAGTGGTAGTCGTTATTCCGGCGAATGCAAAAAATTTAAAATACGGGCATCTGAAAATTTTATGAAAAAACTAAATAAGTTATACGCGTTTCTAGCATTTTTTTTGTTAACCTTGAGCCTTGCTGCGCAGGCGAAGCCTCCAGCAGAAGATATTAAGTTCATTGATCTGGACGGAAAAGTCACTCACCTTTCCGACTATAAAGGCAAATGGGTTGTGGTCAACTTATGGGCAACCTGGTGTCCACCGTGTCTGGTGGAAATCCCGGATCTGGTCATGTTCCATGAAGAGCATCACAAGAAGGATGCGATTGTGATTGGTGTGAACTACGAAGATTCCGACCCGCAAAAGGTCAAAAACTTCGCCGAATCACAAATGATCAACTATCCTGTGGTTCGCTTTGAAGGCAAAGTCGATGGTCGCACCTCACCCTTTGGGGCTTTGCACGGTTTGCCGACCACCTATATGGTCGCGCCGGACGGAACTGTTGTTGCGGGGCGCACCGGCATGATTGACCAGAAAATGTTGAGTGATTTTATTAACAACTACAGTCAGATTACCAAATAGATTTTTTGTGAATCGATGGCAAACTCTGGCTGATCTCAAACAGGGACGGAATACATATGATCAAACGTATTTTTCTGGCGTTTTTTCTCGCAAGTCTGAGTTTGTCGGCCGTTGCTGCCGACAGTTTCTTTGATGAAACTTTTGGTAATTATCAAGAGGATTTGGAAACGGCGAAAGAAGATGGAAAAAAAGGCATTTTCATGTTCTTTTTCATGGATGAATGTCCTTTCTGTCATCGTATGCGCAGCACCATTATGACTGAGCCGGATGTTGTGAAGCTCTATCGCGATAACTTCCTGACTTTCACGCACGATATCGAAGGCAGTAATGAAGTGGTGAACTTCGATGGACAGGCGATGACGGCACAAGATCTGGCGGAAAAAGTGTACCGGGTACGCGCAACTCCGGTGATGATCATTTTCGGTCTCGACGGCAAGCCGATTGTACGCTATACCGGCCCGACCCGAACCAAGGAAGAGTTCAAGTGGCTGGCGGAATATGTCGTTGACGGCAGTTACAAAAAAGAGTCGTTTACCGTTTATAAGCGGGCAAAAAAACGCGAAAGCCGTCAATAGTTCTAGCTGAGGAGATTTACCATGGCGAAATCGTGGTTTCGGGTTGTTGTACCGTTGCTGGTCTCCGGCGGAATGGCAAATACTTTTATAGCGGCAAATGTCTGGGCTGATGAGAGTCTGCAAGCGCAGACTGTGACGGCGGAGCCAGTCAGAATTGAATTGCCGAATCCGCTGACATTGGAATATCTCTTGAACGATTTTGAGATGGTCAGCCCCAGGCTTCTATTACAGCAAGCGAAAATTGCCCGGTTAAAAGCGGATACTCTGCTTTCGCAAAATGATTTGCAGGCCGATCTTCAGGGGCGTCTCGGACGCCGAGAGTTCGGTGAAAAGGATTTGCCTCATAATCTTCTGGCGTTGCATGTCGGTAAGGTTTTATATGATTTCGGTCGAGAATCTTTGCGTCAGGAAGCCGTTGCAGGGCATTTGAATGCCGAGCAATCTTTGATGGATTCGGTGCAAGAGCGCCAGAAACTGGATGTTATGCAGGCATATTTCAATGTGCTTCTGGCTGATTTCCAGTACCGGATCGATAATGAGGCGATGGCGATCGAATATGTCAGTTTCGACAAAGCTAAAGATTTCCACGATGTCGGACAGGTTTCCGATGTCGATCTTCTTGAAGCGGAAAACCGCTATCAAAATATCTTGTTGGCTCGAAGCCGTTCCGAGCAGAAGCAGTTGCAAACTCGAATTCAGCTCGCAAATGTGCTTGGTTTGCCAAAGGCTCGTCCAGACGAGCTGAAAATGCCTGATCTGGGCGTTTACCTCAAACGCGACGCCAAAGCGCTGAATCTGGAAGAGGCTCAGGAGAGTGTTCTGCAGCAGAATCCGCAATTGGTGGCATTAAACGGAAAGATTGAAGCCCAGCAGGCGGCTTTGGCTTCGGCTTCGAAAACTGGCATGCCGACCATCCGCGGCGATGCCTGGGTCGGTTCTCTTTCCAGTCAGCCGGAAGTCAGAGAAGGACGTTGGCGTGCCGATCTGACATTGGATGTTCCGTTGATGGACGGCGGCCTAACGGATCTTGCCAAAGCGCAAGCTCAGGCCAAACTTGCCGAATACGAAGCAAATTATCAGCAATT
The DNA here is from genome assembly GCF_963677875.1 of Thiomicrorhabdus sp. Lineage (NCBI taxonomy): Bacteria > Pseudomonadati > Pseudomonadota > Gammaproteobacteria > Thiotrichales > Piscirickettsiaceae > Thiomicrorhabdus > Thiomicrorhabdus sp. The sequence goes on from NZ_OY782569.1 coordinate 101,618, forward strand.
GGCTCAAGCTTTGCGTGAGCAGGTAGCCGATCTTTATTTCCAGATTAAATTGCTGGAAGCCGAAAAGAAAAAACATCAGACTTTCGGAGATTACGCCGATCTTTATCTGGATTACAGCCGGGCACTTTACGAAAATGAAGTATCGACCGATTTCGGCGATTCCATGGTGCGTTTGTCTCAAGCGAACTACGATATGGTCTCGTGGCGTTTCAAGCAGGCGCTTCTATGGGCGCAGCTTGACTACTTATCAGGAAAACCGTTAATGACTTTAAAAGGAGCGCAGGGATGAAAAAGTGGCTCGGATATGCATGTACTGGGGTGTTGGTTTACGGCTTGAGTTCCTCTGCCGTTTGGGCGCAGACGGTGCAGATCGGCGCTCTGGTCGCAGGGCAGGTTAGCAAGGTCTATGTCAAACCGGGGCAGACTGTGAAAAAAGGCCAGTCGTTATTGAATATTGATGGCGCCCGTTATCAGGCCAAGCTGCAAATGCTTCAGGCTAATCTTCGACTGGCGCAAGCCAGATTGAAAGACGCCGAAATTGAACTGGGACAGGCTCAGGATCTTTTTGACCGGACGGTCACAGCAAGACGTTCTCTGGATGCGGCGCAATTAGGCTACGATGTTGCCAAGGCTGCGAAAGAGCGCGCATCTGCCGAACTGGCGATGCATCAGGCGTGGAAGAAATATGTTTACATCACCGCGCCAGTCAGTGCCAAGGTTGTTAAAATTCATGCTCCGGTCGGAACGACGGTATATAAGGAAAACACGCCTTTGATTGAATTGGATGACGGGCAGTAGGGAGTTTGTGATGTTGGCAATGCGTATTCGTTATGGTTTGAAATATTGGCGTCTGGCGCTTCATCTGGTGTTGAAGACCAAGCATTTCGGTGTCAATAACCTGTGGTGGGCTCGTCAGCCTTCTTCGATCGGCTGGCACTGGTATCAGATTTTATGGGGAATTGTAACCGTCATGCCGATCATTAGAAACTACCAGTCTTTAAAGGTTCGCAGCTGTCTTGGCTGGTTGCCTGAAGCGGAATGCATCGCCTTGGGGTTCAAATCTGAAATTTAGTGTAACAGGCTCTGCTGGAGCGGAGCGCGGGGAGAGCAAATATGGCGGAAAACCTTAAACCGATTGATGAGATGAGACGCTCGAAAAGGCTGCGCAGAGGTTTTTGGGTAAGCGAAGATGATATGGCGTTTGAAGTGCCTTTTCTCGGGCATGACGTCAATTTGACCGGTTTGAGTTTCTGGGTTGAATCCGCAGAGCATTTTTTACCGGGGCAGAGAATCAATCTATGGCTGAGAAACGCCGTAACCGATGAGATTTACAATCTGGAAGAGGTGGATGTGATTTCGGTTCGTCAGGTCGGGGATCTGTTTCTGTGCGGTTGTCATATTTCACAGGTCAGCAGCGAACAGCTGCTGGCGCACTCCCGACTCCTCAGCAGTCAGAATCAGCAGGCGAAAGAGGTGACGATCGATTCGTTTAACGAATTCAATCTGGTGTCTCCTTTAAATCAGCTGACGCAGGATTCTGCGGAAATCGAAGATGCTGCCATGGCGCTGGATCTGGCAATGGTTCAGTGGAGTGAACAGCATAAAATCGGCGACTTTTTACTGCAGGATTTAAAAAGTGTGATCGGGTTGGTCGAGCCGGATCTGGTTGAGTCAATCGAACATTTTTGCGATTTCTATGTTTCGTCTCAAAATCAGTCGCTGGCACTACTGACCCTGGCCAAATTGTTGATTCATTCACCGGAATCGTCTCAGGAAAAACTCGAGTGGCAAGGGTTTCTTGCCGATTTCGAAGCGCGTTACGTCAGCAAAACATTGCAAGTCGCTTATGATTATATGCATCAGGGAATGAGCGCCGAAGAGGCCTTGCAGCAGAGTCAGCAGGATTTGGAAGATAAACTGGCCTGACTAATGACTTCTTGATAAGGGCGGGAAATGTTGCAGTTTCCTTTAGCTGCGACCGAATAAGGTCTGAATACTCTCCACTTCCTGACGTCTTTTATACAAAGCGTCCACACAGGCTGGATCCAGTTTCCAGCCGCGCATTTTCTGTAACTCCGCAAACGCTTTCTGATTGCTCCAGGCTTCCTTGTAAGGTCGTTCGGTGGTCAGGGCATCGAACACGTCGGCAACCGAGGTGATTCTTGCTTCGAGAGGAATGGCTTCCCCCTTTAATCCTGCTTGATAGCCGGAACCATCCATCGCTTCATGGTGATAAAGAATAATGTTTTGTAAGATCTTCGCCTGATGCAATTCTTCCAGCTGGAAGGTCTCCAGCTGTTTTCGAATCAGGGAGACGCCGTGAGTGACGTGGCTTTTCATGATGTCGAATTCTTCAGGGGTCAGTTTTCCGGGTTTGAGAAGAATGCTGTCAGGAATAGCAATTTTGCCGACGTCGTGCAATGGCGCAAATTGAAACAGGTTTTCGATAAATTCATCGTCAAGCTGGTGACTTTCTGCGATTTCCAGCGCAATTAAGCGGGTGTAGTGGGCTACCCGATGAGTGTGTTCTTTGGTTTCGTTATCACGTAGACCGGTCAACTCGATGGTCGACTTCAAAGTGGCTTCCAGTACCGTGTGCATCTGGTGATCGAGTTGGATCATCATTCCGATCAGGTCAGCGACATAATTCAAGCGATAGGCAACCTCTTCAGAGAAGACAGAGGGCTCCTTGGCATTGAAAAACACGAATCCGAAGAACTTTTCGTGGAAATAAATCGGGTAGGTGTAGCTGGATCGATAGCCATGCTGAAAAATTTTCTTACTGTGATGCTGCTCGGCATGTCCGTCCAGTTCCTGCAGGTTATCGATGATTCTTGGTGACCGGGTTCGATAGCATTCACTGAGTGAAACAGATTGGCTCAAAGGGAATTCGTAGAATTGCAAAGGGTTGTCGCCATAAGTGCTGTGGCTGTAAGTTTTCAGCATATCGGTCGGCTCGTCGTAGAGTGTCACAGCGATGCGTTCGATGAACGGATGTTCTCTTCTTAGATAGTCGTGCAAACTGTGCAGATCTTGAGTGAAGGTAGCGTTTTTAGTGCTATAAGTTAGTGGCATGCGCGTCTATCCGTCTCCGTCTCATTTAGGGGTTAATGAAGTCGAACGATGTACGCAGACAAGCGAACATCCCGATTTGCTAAATACTTAATCGGCACCCATGCCTATTTTTTTAACGCCGGTTCTTTTTATGTCGGGAACGACGTTCTTTTTTCGCCTCCTCGCGGGCTTGTTTTTTGGCTTCTTTTACGGCGCGAATTCGTTCGACTTCGATCAGTTCCCGCTGAATCATCGGCGGTGTTTCCAGCGTCATAGGCCCGAGTTTCATATCGCGGTATTCCATGATCAACACTCTGGAAACTTTGTCCAAATCGACCATGCCGCCGCCGCGGAGACAGCCGCGTTGTCGACCGACAGCTTCGAGAAGCTCGATATCACCATGGGGTAATTCATCGAGTTTAAAGCGGTCTTGTACCGCGTCGGGATAGGCTTGGAGGAAGTATTCCGCCGCGTAGGAAGCAATATCGGGAAGTTCGAAAGCCGTCTCTTTGATACCGCCGGTAATGGCCAGCCGGTAGCCGCTGTTTTCGTTTTCGATATTCGGCCACAGCATACCGGGGGTGTCGATCAAAATAATGTTTTCTTCCAGTTTTATACGCTGCTGTTGTTTGGTGACGGCCGGCTCGTTACCGGTTTTGGCAATGGTGCGTCCGGTGATGGCATTGATCAGGGTGGATTTCCCGACGTTCGGAATGCCGATGATCAGAGCATAGATGGTTTTGACACTTTCTGCTTTTTCCGGGACCATTTTTTGGATGAGCTGTATGATCTGTTCGCGTTTATCCGATTGCTGGGCGTTGAAGGCCAGAGTTTTTACCTGTTTCTGCTGTTCCAGAAAGTCTTGCCATTCACGGGTTTTTTCAGGGTCGGCAAGGTCGGTTTTATTGAGAATTTTAATGGTTGGTTTGTCTTTTCGAATTTGTGCGATTAAGGGATTCTCACTGCTGAAAGGAATGCGGGCATCCAGCACTTCGATGAACACGTCGACCTGATTGAAAATTTCGCGCACTTCTTTTTGTGCCTTGTGCATGTGGCCCGGATACCATTGAATCGCCATATTTTCCCTTTTCTTCCCTTTACCCTTAAGTCGCTAGCGCTGATTATAACGGCTTCGCGGACGGTTTGGGAGGCTGCGTATTCAATAGAGCTTTAATTTCGGCTTAATGCGTTTTTCAAGCAGGCTACTGAGCCAGATCCAGAAAAACTTGCGTCGGCCGTACAGTGCCAGCTGATGTTGACGGTACAGGCTGACGTAAATCCAGTAGGCCAGTTTTCCTTCAACCTGCCATTTTCGCTTGACCATCTGATTCAATAGTTGTCCCAATGTTTTGAAGGGGCCGAGTGAGACAAGAGTTCCATGATCACGATACTCGAAAGCCTGCAAAGGTTTATGCTTGATCAGTGCCACCAGATTATCGGCGCAAATTTGCGCCATCTGATGAGCAGCTTGTGCGGTGGGAGGGACTGCGCGTTGTGCGCCTTCCGGTGTGAAGCTGCAGCAGTCGCCGATGGCAAAAATGCGTTCTTCTCCCTTTGCCAGCAGGGTTTCGTTTACTTCTATTTGATGAATCCGGTTGGTTTCCAGGCCAAGGTTGGACAGGAATGCCGGTGCCTTGATTCCGGCTGCCCAGACAGTCAGGTCACTGTAAATTTCTTCGCCGTCAGTCTGCAGGCAATGATGCTTGATCTCTTTCACCATTGTGCTGCAGCGAATTCTGACGCCCTGTTCTTCGAGTGCGAATGCCGCTTTGGCGGCAACCGTTTCGGGTAGTGCAGGCAGAATGCGTTCCGCGGCTTCAATCAGGTTGACTTCCAGGCTGCTGTGGCGAATTTCACGAATTCCGAAGCGCTCCAGCTGATCGACCGCCTGATAGAGTTCGGCAGCCAGTTCGACGCCGGTGGCACCGGCGCCAACAATGGAAACCACTACCGCGCTCCGCTGATCTTCGGAATCGGGCGACACATTATGCGCCATCGATTTTTCTTCGGAATATTGCATAAAGCGATTCAAAAATGTCAGGTGGAAATCTTCGGCATCCTGAGCGGAGTCCAAACGATAGCAGTGTTCTTGAACACTCGGGTTGCCGAAGTCGTTCGAAGAAGCGCCCAGAGCGAGAATCAGATAATCGTAGTCGATCCTGCGTTCCTGAAGGATTTGTTTGCCGTGATGATCTATGAGCGGGGCGAGGATGGCTTGGCGTTTTTTCTTATCTAGATCGCAGAGGGAGCCCATGCGAAAATAATAATGGTTTTCCGAGGAGTGAGCCCGGTAGCTGATGGCCTCCAATCCGGTGTCGAGGCTGCCGGAAACGACTTCGTGCAATAAGGGTTTCCACAGATGTGTCCGGTTGCGGTCAATCAGGGTGATTTCCGCCAGACCGTATTTGCCAAGCCGTTGTCCAAGATGGGTTGCGAGTTCCAGTCCGCCGGCGCCACCACCGACAATCACGATTTTCTTCATAGTCGCCTCCGAAGTGAGTTACGAGTCGGAAAATTCACGGTTGAAGTTCCATGCCGTGAAAACAAAAAAGAGATTTGAGTGGTCAGTTGAGGGTTACGGCTGTTCGCATGCAGTTACCGGTTTATCTGGGCGTGCCGCGCTTCGGTTATCTGTTTTGCCGTTCGGTAAATAACAAGTGATGCGTTAGGGTTACTTTAGCAGGTTGCGGATCGGATAGACAAAATTTGTTGTTTTCAGTCCAACAGGTCGGGAAATTAATGAAAAATAACGGATGATCGAGTCGATGAGATAGAGGGTTGACAAGATTTTTGCTGTCTGGACTGCAGGACGTTAGATCGGTAGTCGATTGCTCTGCCGACATCTTGCACGGAATTTCGATTTTATTTCAATGGTTGTGAACGAACTGAAGACGGGACGAGTAGAGACGAGAGAAGTAGAGATGAGCCAGGAGATAAGGCGCCGATTCGGACAGAGAACCTCCGAATCGGCCTTTAAATTAAAAGGGAGCGTAAAATGTTACGCTTGCGTACCTCTTAATTTCTCCATCAAAAAGTCGATGAAACCTTCTGCAGGAATATCTTGAGCTTTTTCATCGCGACGGTATTTGTACTCGATCTCACCTTTATCCAGGCCGCGCTCGCCGATGACGATGCGGTGTGGAATGCCGATCAAGTCCATATCCGAGAACATCACGCCGGGGCGTTCCGCCCGGTCGTCCATCAGAACATCAATTCCAAGGTCGACCAACTGTTGGTATAGAGCGGTGGCGGCTTCGGCCACCCGTGGTGATTTGTGCATCTGCATCGGAACAATACACACTTGGAAAGGTGCGATCGAATCTGGCCAGATAATGCCGCGATCGTCATTGTTCTGTTCAATGGCTGCCGCGACCACGCGGGTAACCCCGATGCCGTAGCAACCCATCTCCAGAACCTGAGAGCGACTGCTTTCGTTCTGAACAGTTGCGTTCAGGGCCGTGGAGTATTTGTTGCCCAGCTGGAAAATATGCCCGACTTCGATACCGCGACGAATTTCGATTTTTCCCTGGCCGCATGGGCTTGGATCACCTTTAACGACATTACGAATATCGGCAATCAGGGTTGGGGTTGCGTCACGATCCCAGTTAGCACCGGTAAAGTGATAACCGTCTTCATTGGCACCGCAGACGAAATCGCTCATATGCGCGGCGCTACGGTCGACAATGACGGGAATGTTCAGGCCGACCGGTCCGATGGAGCCGGCACTGCATCCGGCAGCGGCTTTAATTTCTTCGTCGGCCGCCATCTCGAAAGGTTCGGCAACCCATTCCAGCTTTTGTGCTTTGATTTCGTTCAGCTCGTGATCGCCACGTACGACCAGAGCCACGATCGGCGCTTCTTCTTTCGCCCCCTTAACCAATAGCGTTTTGGCAACGGCTTTTTTCTTCAACTGCAAGAAATCGCACACGTCTTCAATCGAATGTTTGTTCGGCGTTGCAACTTTATCCAATTCCGCACTCGGAGCAGTACGCTCGCCGCGAGGTGCCAAGGCTTCCGCCAGCTCTACATTCGCGGCAAAATCCGAACCGGTCGAAAAGGCGATATCGTCTTCACCGGAGTCGGCCAGAACGTGGAATTCGTGCGAACCGTCGCCACCGATTGAACCGGTATCGGCCTGTACCGGACGGAAATCCAGACCGATACGGCTGAAAATACGGTTATAGGCTTGATACATGTCATCGTAAGTCTGCTGCAAAGAGTCGCGATCCATATGGAAAGAGTAGGCGTCTTTCATAATGAACTCGCGAGAGCGCATGACTCCGAAACGTGGACGGATTTCATCACGGAACTTGGTTTGAATCTGATAGAAATTCGCCGGTAATTGTTTGTAACTGCGGATTTCGCGACGCACCAGATCGGTAATGATCTCTTCGTGGGTCGGACCCAGTACGAAATCACGTTGATGACGATCCTTGAAACGTAGTAATTCCGGGCCGTAATCGATACCGCGACCGGATTCTTCCCATAATTCCATCGGCTGAACGACCGGCATCAACAGTTCCTGAGCGCCGGCACGGTTCATCTCTTCGCGTACAATGGTTTCCACTTTGCGCAAGACACGGACGCCAAGCGGCAACCAGTTGTAGAGACCGCCGGCCAAAGAACGGATCAGGCCGGCTCGAATCATCAATTGATGGCTGATAACAACTGCATCCGCAGGTGTTTCACGGGTAGTAGACAACAGTAAGTTGGAGGTTTTCATGGACGTTGCAGTACCTTGGAAATATGACAAAAATAAGCGCGTATTTTAGCACGTTAAGGCTATGCCGGCAGAGGGAAAATCACAATTTAGCTGCATGTTCGAAAGTGGCTGATTCGCCGTTTTCCTCGCTGAATCAGGGGCTTTAAGAAGACGTTTTCTTTAGCATCCGGTGCATCCACTGGATTAGATGGAAATGAGCGATCAGCAAATAAAAAATCGTTCCGAACAGTATCCCGAGAAGAATATTTCCGAAGAAAAAGGCTTGCCAGATATGCGGAAAAACTTCATTAAACCATTGTGCAGAACCGAGCGGAATACTGCCAAACTGGTCAAACAGATCGGGCGTACCGAGTACCCAGGTTCCGAAAACGTAACCGCCGTACCAGATCGGCCACATGGTCAGTGGGTTGGTGATCCAGGCGAGAGCAGTCGCCAGTGGAATATTGGCCCGCAAATAGTAGGCAAATATCGATCCGAGCACCATTTGGAAAGGAACCGGCAGCATCATACAGAAGGCGCCGATAAATCCGGCACGTGCAAACGATTTACGGTCGCCGGCCCAGTAGACGGGATCTTTAAAACGAGGGAAATGTTTATTCAGAAAGGCCGAACGCTTGGTCGCGCGGGCGATCTGATGAAACTTGAGTTTGATATAGCGCAACATCGGCTAATTTTAACAGAAAGGCAATGACAGCAATATCGCCATTGGATTGAGAAAATATGACATTAATTCTGTTGATGTCCGTTACGGGTCACCACGGGCCCGCCGAGTGCCTGATGAACAGGCATGATTTCAATCCGGTTAATATTTACGTGAGCCGGTTGCTGTAAAACCCAGGCAACGCTTTCCGCAATATCTTCTGATTTCAGGGGTTGCAGGTTTTCGTAAACCGATTTTGCTCGCTGCCGATCACCTTTAAAACGTACCTGAGAGAATTCGCTGTCTCCCAGTAGACCTGGTTCTATATTGGTGACGCGGATGGCGCTTCCCAGAAGATCGGAACGCAAATTAGCCGAGAATTGCTCGACAAACGCCTTGCTTGCACCATAGACATTTGCACCTTTATAAGCGTAGCTGCCGGCAATGGAGCCCATGTTGATGATATGGCCTCGATTGTGTTCGATCATGGATGGCAGTATCTGGCGAGTAATGTAAGCCAGAGACAGGCAGTTGGTTTCAATCATATTGCGCCAATCTTGCCAGTCGGTCTGATCCGCGGGCTCAAGCCCTAAAGCCAGCCCGGCATTATTGATCAAAATGTCGATCGGCGTCTGTTGAAGGTGCCGTTGAAGTTCGCGGTGTAAGTGTTCGTGATCGTTGATGTCCACGACCAGGATGTCAACTTCGCAGAGGTTTTGAAGTTCGGTCTGCAGAATTGAGAGTTTCTCTTCGCGACGCGCCAGCAATAGAAGACGATAGCCGTCTTTGGCAAGCTTGCGGGCGATGGCGCGTCCGATTCCGGAAGATGCACCGGTAATTAATGCGGTAAGAGACGTCGTTTGATCGGGAATCATAGGGGCTGCTTGTCCGGAGGAATGGATTGAAAGCGCCATTTTACAAAATTTATGCAGCGGAACGATTTTTCCTGAAGGGTGTTTTTTCGATAAGTCGGCATTTTTATCAAAGAAATTGATTTCACTTGATTTTTCGATGTTTTTCTTCTGGCTTTAATGAAAGGAAGTGGGAAATCCGTATACTTCAATGGAGCGGATAATCGCATTGCCGATGGGAGTGAATCAATGCAAAATCAATTTTCGGAGTTAAGAGATGCGTATTTTTCCGATCCGAAAGAGATCGAGAACTTGCATAGTTTGCGCGTTTTTCTGCGCAAAATACTTAGTATTGAAGTCGTGCAACGTCAGGAAAATACCGATTTGCAGTCTTTAACGGAATTGATCAAGCTTTCGAATCCATTGCGGGATCTGGATGTGTTTGAGGATCAATGCGTCGCAGAGTTGTTTGAGGATCAAGAGGTGCGGCAAAAAATGGGTGCAGCCGTGGAGCGGCATCGTCAGCGCTATCTTTCAGAGTTTGAAAGCGCCTTAAGAGCGTTCTCTCTCCGCAAAGCATTCCGTCCACTGTATCCGAAAATGGCAGCGGGGAGAGTGGGAGTGATAAGATCGTGGCCGCAGAAAGGGGCGGAGAAAGGGCCGTCAGTCCTTGTAGAATGGCGCTGTTCCATAAACTTTTTAAAAAATTGATTAAGCAAGTTCTCAAGGAACCGCATTCGGATGCCGCTCTGCATAAACTGCGCCTGAAAATCAAAAAAATGCGCTATGACTTGGAACACTGTCTTGAGCAACGGAAAGAGCAGGATAAACGACATTTGAAATTGTTAAAGCGCCTGCGGCGGTTGCAAACGTTACTCGGCGATATCAATGATCGTCGTCAGTGGCGCAAGTGGTTAAAGCGACTGCGGGATGAAATCGGCGAAGAAATTTATGAGAGAGGGATGCTGAATCTCAAGCAGCAGAGTAAGTTTTTACGGCATGCGTTATTTGTCAAATTAAGCAAATACGCGAGCGCGAGTGTCAAGAAAGTCTCTTAAAGTTAAAGAATTCTGCATTGATCTGCACCAATGTACCTGCGATCAAGTGCCGGATGATTCGGCTTTGAGAAAGGTTCTGCGGAGAAGTAAATGTTTTGAGGAAGCGGCTTAGTCGGTGGCTGTAAAAAACGCAAAAAAAGCCCGCGAAGAATAACTTGCGGGCGGTTTCTGTTTTGCTGTTTTTGCCTTTAGGTGGAGTGCGAGTGTTTAGAACTTGAACAAATCTTTCAATTTATCGGTTGCTTGTTTCTTAACGTCCTCAATCACCTCTTGTTTTTTCTCTTCAGCAGCCTTTTTAGCCTGGTCGATGGCTTCCTGCTTCTTCTTCTCCAGTTCCATTTTCGCTTTCTCTTCAAACAGCGAAGCCAGGTCAAGAGAAACCGCTGGAGAAATCATCGCCCCTTTTAAACGTACTGGGATGGTCAAACCGCTGAGATCCTGAAATTCCTTTCCGCCTTGACCTTTATCCGACTCGACAATTTTGGTATTGACGAGAACATTCATGGTTTCTTTGCTCAGATCGGCTTTTCCTTCGGCGGATATGCGCATAAACGGAGCCAAGGCATTTAAGGCTTCGATTTTGGCAACGCCGTTGGTGATTTGCAGCTTGGCCAGCAGTTCGCTGAAATCGGTCTGCGGCACTTCTTCCGTGGCTGGAAGGGTTGTACCACTTAGTTTGGCTTTGGCTTCGCGAATGGATTGGGCAAGATTGAAGCCTTTGACCGCACCATTGGCAAGATCACTGGCCAAACTCCCGTTCAGGTTCTGTTTCAGCTCGGATAACTTGCGTCCGGATGTTGTCAGGTCTGTATTGACACTTCCCAGTCCACTGAGTTTATCGTCGCCCGTGAAGGCGAGCATGACGTCACCAACCGGTACTTTCGGAGCGGAGACTTTTGCACTGTATTGCGGTGTTTTACCGCTGACATCCAAACCGGCCTGAACCGAGAGTCGGGTGCCGAATAAGTCCGCTTGTGTCGGACTCAGTTGCCATTTGCCGTTTTTCGCTTTGAGTGTCACCAGAATGTTTTTCGGTTCCAGCTGCTGTACTTTCAGCGTTCCGACTTTCAGCGTTCCGTCAATCGTCATGGATTTTAACAGCTCTTCGGGTAGCGCAATTTCGATGTCTTCCTGTTTTTCTGTTTTCGGCGTTTCTTCGGTTTGCTGAGGTTTCGGCAGATAGCGGTTGAGATCGATTTGATCCAGATTTAAGTCGTATGCGATGACGGGTTTGTCAAACTGACGAATCTGGGCCGTACCTTTCAGTTTGCTTTGGTCCAGATCGACTTGCAGATTCTGCACCTTGACAGCCTGTGTGCCGTGATCATAATCGACTTTCAGTTTCGCTGCGACTTGATTCAGGGTTGTTGGGTCGCTCATGTCCGGCAAGGTAATTTTCAAAGCTTCCAGCCATTTTCTGAGGTTCAGCGGGGTTAGACTGATATTTGCCTGTGCTTGCGGATTCTCCATGATTTGGCTGGCTTGAACATCAGCGTCAAGCAGAAGATCTCCCGCGCTCAGTTTGATCGCAGACAGGTTTGCGGTCTGTTTGCTCAGATTTATGTCGGGTTTGGCGGAAAGGTCAGCCTGCAGGGCTCCGTTTGGCAAGATGTCGCCTTTCAGATCATAGTGCATTTTCAGATATTCCATGCTGACGGCCTGTTGATTAATCAGTGCCTGAAGCCCCGAGACTTCAAGTTTGTTGCTGAATTGCTTTAACGGAAAATCGCCCTGACCGTCGCCCTTGGCAGTGATTTCCATTTTCGGCAGGGTGGCGGTCTGTTTTCCAAGGTCAACGCCGACATCCAGCAAGCTACCTTGGACGGAAAGTTGTTTAAGAGGGAAATCGCTTTTGCCTTGTGCCTGAACGCTGAGTTGCAATTGCGGCAGATCGATTTTCTGTTGCTCGAGAGCCAGGTTGAGCGTCGGAATTTTCAAAGAAGCCAGCAGACCAGTGACTGGTAGAGCTTGTCCCTCGGCCTGGGTTTCCAGCTGGAGGTTGCGAACGGCATACTGGCCGTTTTGCTCAAGCTTGGCTTCGATATCCAGTGTGAGTTGATTGTTGATGTCGGGGTTCTTCAACCGGGTTTCGGCACTGAAATGAATGGGAAAGAATTCACCGAACTCGATGCTGCCGGTACTGGCTGTCAGGCCGTTAATGTGAACTTCCTGTTGTGACTGAGCATCCGTCCATTGCAATTCGCCATCTTGAATATCAAGGCCGCCGAAACTGAGAGCGGCCAATTGGTCAAGCGGATTTTCTCCGGCGTTTTCATCCTCTTTCTCTTCGTGATGTTCCTCTTCCTCGCCATTTTGTTTGATGAGATCGTCCCAGTTTGTTACACCGTCGGCATTTTTCTGCAGGTTGAGTTTCAAACCGTGCAGGGCCAGAGCGTCAATTTGCAGCTCTTTGCTCAAAAGAGGAAGCAGAGCGGCGCCGACTTGGACTTTCTGTGCCTGCATGAACGGTGTTTCATCAAATCCTTTGGCATTGCTTAACTGAACTTCGTCAAGTTGTAGTCCGAGTTTTGGGTATAAGGAGAGACTCATATTGCCGATCTGCAAATCGCGGCCGGTCTGTTTTTCGACCAGTTCAGTGATTTCTTCACGGTAATCGTTCGGGTCGACGACTGCGATTAGGATACCGATCGCTGCGATCAGTACGATAACGACGGCGGCAAGAATTTTTAGAATCAGGGATACGGCTTTCATTGGTAAAGTCTCCGGAATCCAGTTTGGTTTTTTATAAGGTGATTAAAGCTAAATGGTAACAGAAGCCGCTTCAGTTGCCAGCCCGGCTTAAGTGAATTTTGTTTGAAAAATGTCGTTAAAGTTGCTTAATGCTTTGGAGATAAAGGGTTTTTCAGTATCATGGGCAGACCGATGTTTTAAGTAACGAATGATGAGTATTTGTGAATGACTCCTGAACAAGAGCAGATTTGGACCCAGCGCTATACCGATTATCAGGCGAAGCAACCTTCGCGGCCGGCGCGAATCGTTTATCAACGTGATCGGGCCCGGGTGATTCATTCGGCATCTTTTCGGCGATTGCAGGCAAAAACGCAAATCTTCGGTTTGAGCGAATCCGATTTCTATCGCACACGTCTGACGCATTCGATGGAAGTTGCCCAGATCGGTTCCGGACTGGTTGAGCAGCTGATTACGGTCGCTTTGGAAGGCAAGGCAGAATGCCGTTATGAAGAATGGCTGCCGTCTTTTTATCTGATCGAAGCGATTTGTCTGGCACATGATTTGGGCCATCCACCGTTCGGGCATGGCGGTGAAGTGGCTTTAAATTACATGATGCGGCATTACGGAGGGTTTGAAGGTAATGCGCAGACCTTGCGGATTTTAAGCAAGCTGGGTGAATATACGCCGGAAAACGGTTTGGATCTGTCGCGTCGAACGGCTCTGGGCGTGATGAAGTATCCGGCGATCTATAACGATGTGATCGCATCGAACCCGGATTACCTGGCACAACTTCAGGAACCTCAAGTGGATGATTTTCGAACCTTGCAGATGAATCGCTGGTTGCCGCCCAAAAGCTTGTATCTGGAGGAGAAAGCGATTTTCAATTGGGTTCTGGAACCGTTTTCCATTCAGGATAGAATCCGCTTTACGCAATTGAATGATTGCAGCGGTTGTCACCGGCGCACTGAGCATAAGGCGTTGGATACCACTATTATGGAGCTGGCGGATGACATCGCCTACGGCATTCACGATTTGGAAGACGCGGTTGCAATGAAAATGGTCTCCCGCGATTTGTGGGAAGAAGAAGTGATGCGCAGTCCGGTGTTTCTCGAGCATGCTCTGTGGGGTGACGAGATGACGCAACGCTTGTTCAGTAATTCTTCCAAAGGACGAAAGCATGCCGTCAGCAAAATGGTCGGTCTGATGGTCGAATCGGTCTACGTTTGCGAAGATGAAAAATTCGATCACCCGCTACTGCGTTTACAGGCGCGACTGCATCCGTCTACGGAGGCCGTTTTGGAGCTGTTGAAATCCTTTGTGTACAAGAATGTCATTACCATCCCGGAAGTGAAGCAGATGGAGTACAAGGGGCAGTTGGTTGTCCTGGAGTTGTTTAAATCCTTGCGGGCCAATCCGAGCGCCTTGCTGCCGTCGAAAGCGTATAGACGCTATCAGCGTGCAGAGAACGATCAAGCGAAGCAGCGCATTATTTCCGATTATATCGCCGGTATGACCAATACTTACGCTGCCCGCTTGTACAGTAAATTGTTCACACCGACTCAGGGGTCGATTTTCGATATGCTGTAAGTCCCGGTGGAATACCGTCGGGTGTTATGATCGGGATTTCGGTAGATAATACTTGGCGGCGAAATAGGGTTTTTTCGGTGCGACCTTGTTTGTCGTCCGATCGGGATCGCAGCTTTCTCTGGCTTCAAGCTGTCTTATTGCCCAGTCGATATGTTCATCCAGCAGGTCGCCAAATTGTCCCCGGCGCATCAGCAGGTTGCGAATGATGTTCTGAAATTCATTTTGTTCGCCATCGAAATTTCCGAGCGCAACGGCAAGATTTCTCAACCATTGAGGGTAGCCTATACGCCGGATTGGCGAGCCCTGCAGGCGATTTAAAAAGTCTTCTTCAGTCCAGTTCCACAGCTCGATCAGACTGGCTTTGTCTAGATGATGGCGGCTGCGAAATCCCTGTTCCGCTGTTGGCGAGCTGTAGCGGTTCCAGGGACAGACCAGTTGACAATCGTCACAGCCGTAAATGCGGTTGCCGATCAAGGAACGAAACGCTTCCGGGATCGAACCGGCGTATTCGATGGTCAGGTAGGAGATGCAGCGTCTTGCATCAATCAGGCCGCCTTCAAGGATAGCGTCGGTCGGACACTCCTGAATACAGGCTGTGCAGGGGCCGCATCCCTGTTTGTCAAAGGGCGGATCGGCCGGAAGCGCTAAATTGGTATAGAGTTCGCCGAGAAAAAACCACGAACCCGCTCTAGGATGAATGATCAGGCTGTTTTTACCGATGAAGCCGAGACCGGCTTCTTTGGCAATCGGTCGTTCGAGAACCGGCGCGCTGTCGACAAAGGCGCGATATTGCAGGTCAGAGGTGTGGTCGGCAATTTTTTCCGCCAGCTTCTGCAGACGTTTACGCAGTAACTTGTGGTAATCCTTGCCAAGTGCATAACGCGAAACATAGGCTTTATCATGCGAATGCAGCTGCTGTATCGGGTCGAAAGCCTCGGCGTCCAGATAATTCATCCGTACCGAAATAATGCTTTGGGTTCCGGGAACCAGTTCATTCGGGCGGGTGCGTTTTTGGCCGTGACGGCTCATGTAGCTCATCTCGCCATGAAAATTCAATCCGACCCAGTTAAAATAATCCGCTTCGTAGGCGGACAGGTCGGTATGCGAGATGCCGACATCGGCAAATCCCAGGTTTTTTCCCCAGTCTTTTATCTGATCGGCAAGGTCTTTTGACATGCAGAAAGCGGTTCCGGTTTGCTCATGCCGGTTATTGTACAAGCGAATGTCGTGTTGGACGGTGAAAAATCGCCGGAGAGTTCGGGGAAGCGGCGAAAAAGAAACCCGATAAGTTTTAGGAAAGTGATGTGATGGGTAATCGGAAAAGAGAATTTGTATTGGACGACAGCGCGGCAACGCAAGCGGTGGCGCAGGCCTTTGCCCGGGCTTGCGAAGGGCAAAACCTTGCAGAATCGGGGTTGATGGTCTATCTGCAGGGGGAACTCGGGGCTGGAAAATCCTGTTTTTCGCGAGCATTTATTCAGGCATTTCTTCCCGGCCAAAAAGTAAAAAGTCCGACCTATACCTTGATTGAAAGTTATAGTTACTTTAAATTTATGATACATCATCTTGATTTATATAGACTTTGTGATCCTGAAGAGTTAGAGTATTTAGCCGTCAGGGAGCTTTTTAGCGGCAATTTCATCGCTTTGGTCGAATGGCCGAGTAAAGGTCGGCCGATTTTGCCGGCCTCCGATGTGTCCATTGAACTCTTATATGAAGGAAAAGGCCGTCGTCTGAAAATGCATGCCCAGAGTGAAAAAGGCATGCTTCTGCTGGATTCGTTACCGGTATGAAATTGAAGAAACGGATGAATTTTTGAAAATAAAAAAAGAAAGTGGCATGGAATCTGTTTCTGCTAATTCAGCAGAAAATTCTGCCTGTTTTTTTGAAACAGGGTGTCAATTTTCGGACGAATTGAAATTTTATTGAAGTTTTAAGGGAAAAGCGCCAGCAAGCGAATTCTTGCTGAAAGAGAAGCGGTTATGAAATCTAAGCGTTATCTATTCAAAAAACTATCAGCGGCAGTCATCGCATTGGGGCTGGGGTGCGCTGTGTCTCTTCCAGCATGGGCGAGCAGTAAAGTTGCATCGATGCGAATTGGTGATAACGGCGAGCGCCTGCGTGTGGTTTTTGATGTCGATGCTCCCGGGCGTTATCAGGTAAAGCTGTTAGACGAATCTCGTCTGGTAGTGAATTTCTTTGATGCCGAAAACGGCTTGAGTTTTTCTAAAAAAGTGCTTGGAGACGAGCGTTTGAATGCAGTACGCGTGCAGCAGGAAAAAAACCGCTTGCGCGTGATTCTGGAACTTCAGGAAAATACCCGTTACAAAGCGTTTGTTCTGCCGGGGAAACCTGGTCAGAACGATCGTGTCGTGGTGGATATGAATCGCGTAGAGAGCATAGGAAAAGATTCTCCTGCTAAGTCATCTTCGGTTAAGGCGGATGCAGGTGCGCCGGTTTCCACCGCTTCACTTTCCGGGGCTGAAAACAGCCAGCCCAAAGTTCGGAATCTGTCAGATCAGCAACGGCAAACCCTTAAGCGGAATAATCCGGCCGTCGCTTCTGTTAACGATACCGCTGTTGCGGCTCCTGACTTGACATCAAAAACAGATACCCTGCGCGCTGGTCTACCGCTTGCAGAGCCGGTCGTTCGTCGAGAGAATGGCGCCTTGATGGATCAAATGGCTCAGGAACTCTGGGCGGAAGAGAGTGTGGCTAAAGCGGAGCGGGTTGAATCACCAGCCAATGAATCGTCGAAGGCGGATTTGTCCCAGCAAGTCGATTCACAGAGACCTGACTCGAAAGTACCGGAAGCACAACCGAAAACGGTTGCTTTGGTCGACCGAAAAACACAGCCGAAAGCTTTGGTTGAGATGCAGAACGCCGCGGAAAGTGCTGTGGTTGAGCCGGTGCATTACGATGAAGTAGAAGAGCAGGCGTTGCGGGATGTGTTTGCAAATTCAGCAGACAGCAGCGAATTTGTGGTTGCGATCGATGCCGGTCATGGCGGAAAAGATTCCGGAGCGGTTGGTGCGAATGGGCTACACGAAAAACAGGTGACCTTGCAGATGGCAAAAACTCTGCAGAGCGAATTGAATCGTTATCCTGGAATCAAAGCGATTTTAACCCGGGATCGCGATGTGTTTATTCCGTTACACGAGCGAGTCAAGATTGCCAAACAGAATCGTGCGGATATTTTTGTTTCCATCCATGCGGACTCTTTCCATGATCGTAGCGTGCAAGGTGGATCGGTTTATATTCTTTCCCGCGGTGGAGCCAGCAGTGTGATGGCGAGAGTGCTGGCGAAAAGCGAAAATGCGTTTTTACAGGATGTCAGTCTGAAAGGTCGTGATGATGATGTGGCTTATGCTTTGAGTGATTTGTCCCGCGAGGCGAATGTTCGTGCCAGCCGAGCTTTGGCTACTACGGTATTGGAAGAAATGGGGAAAAAAGTTCACATGCATAAAGCGTCGGTTCAATCCGCAAACTTTGCTGTGTTGAAGTCGATTGATATGCCATCTCTGCTAATCGAAACAGCGTTTATTTCCAATCCGGAAGAGGCCAAAAAGCTGGCTAATCAGAATTTCCAAATCAAAATGGCATCTTCGATTGCCGGTGGTTTGAATCGTTTTGTTCAAACGCGAGTAAGGAAACCTTCTTGGGGTGAGACACTGTTTGTTCACTATCGGGTGAAAGAGGGAGATACGCTGAGTTCGATTGCAGCCAATCACAACCTTTCGGTAAAGAAGTTGCGTGAAGCGAATCGCTCGATTAATCCGCGCCGTCTTTATGTCGGTACCCGTTTGCTGATTCCGCTCGAACAACAGCTGGCTAAATTGTAATCCTGTTTGAACCGGCTGTCAGGCAGTGGCAGTTTAAGGGTGAGGCGGCTGTTTAAGCGTTTTTGTCTGCTAGAAGTAGCGAAACCCGTTCTCGGTTACGATCCCATCCAGAGGAACATCCCAAGGTTCATTAGGTAATTTGGAGACCGACTGGCAACTGTGAGCCCAACCGATAAGTTTTGGTTTCGCTGTTGGTTTTTTCAATTTGAACGCAAAACTCCGATCATAAAATCCACCTCCCATCCCCAATCTGTGTCCGTTGCCGTCAAATGCAACCAAAGGCATAAAGACCAGATCCATCTCCTCGCCGTTAAGGTGTTGATGTGGCTGTAAATCAGGTTCTTCGATTCCATAACGACTCACTTTCATCGAACTTGCTGGGTGATAGGCCGCAAATCCCATGTGCCATTCAGGCTGGGTTTCCAAAACCGGTAAATAAACCTGATGGCGTTTCTGTTGCCAAAGATAATGAATGGTAGGACGGGTTTCTAGTTCACCATCCTGAGAGAGAAAAATGGCTATTTTTAAGGGAGAGTGAAATTCCTCTTCCTGAAAGAGCGTTTCGATCAAGGTATCAAGCACCTGGCGGGAGTGAAGGTTTTGCTGCTGATGGCTGAGATTCTGTCGCCGATTGCGAATTTGACGTCGTATTTCGGAAGGCGTCATAAAAAGGTTCCGCAAATTCTAAGAAAAGAAGGAGGGACATGCAATCACTGGACTAAAATCCCTGAACCGGAGAAGTTCAGGTGGCAGTCTCGGCAAAAAGCTTAGGCTTCCCGGGTTAGCAAGCTAACGAGATGCTCACCGCTTTAAGCTTCTGACCCCAATATTGGAATTATCGGAACGGGGTTTATGCCCAGCAACTGCATGCCTTGAGAAAGATTATACCAAAAGTGTTTTCAAAGTGGTGCAAGGAAATCGCTTAAGTTGACCGGAAATAATTATCGCCTCTGTCGTAGTGTCAATTTCGGCGTGAGAACTCCGGAATGTGATGGAATGAGTATTGAGGTTGAGGAATGTCCATTCAAAAGCAAGGGGCACCGAGGAGAAAAAATGTGTTGCCATTTGTTCTTTTTCGGTTTGTTTATTGTCCGTTGTTTATTGTCTGCGACAGGAAAACGGTATTACTGAAAATCAGACTCGGCTGATCATTGAGAGTGGTCGGATTCAGGCTTTCAGTGATAACTAGAAAAGCAGCTGAGAAAAGGCGTGGATCATTCGTCGTGAGTCGCTTGCATCAGCTCGTCCATCCGGTTCAGCAGGCTGTCGGTGTAATCCAGCGTTTCCTGCTTAAGTTGCAGGTATTCGTAACAAAGGTTTAGCGCGGTCATCAGAACTTTGCTCTCGCCGCGTAAATTAGGGATTTGATCCAGTTTGTCTTCAAGAAGCGTGGCGGCTTCCATCAGACGTTCGCGCTCTTCGGGTTCGCAGGGAATTTCGAAGGTGTGATTCATCAACGTTAAAGACAGCAAAACGAACTCCTTAAAGGCGAAGTTTAAAAGGTAAACGAATGGAATAAAACGGCTTTTGTCCGAAGTGGCTTTGTTTATGAAGCCGAAAAAGTTTTTCATTCCGGTTTTCGGCGGTGCTTCAAGCTGTTTTTCCGGGAAAGCTCGCCGCTTTTATTGTGTTATTATTCACCAATTGACTGGCTTAAACAAGAGAGAACGGCTATGGAATTCGATCGCGTTAATGAAGTGATTTCACCTTTTCCGGAATTGGAATCCCCATCTTTTATTCAAGGTATCTTGATCGGTTTGCTGTGTGCAGATAACGATATCAAAGAGACGGTTTGGATCAAGCGGCTGATTGAAGAAGCCGAAATCAAGTCGGTGAAGGAATCTTTTTTGCAGGTGTTGCACGATCTGTTTTTGCAGACGAATAAAGGATTAAACGGTTCAGGGTTTGAATTGGAGCTGTGTCTTCCAGACGATGAATCCGACCTGGCAACGCGCGCTTTTATGCTTGGGCAATTATGTGAGGGGGTGCTGTATGGTCTGGGACTGGTCAGTCATCTTAAGGATTTCGAAGCGCGTTTGTCTCCGGAGGTTAGAGAGACCTTGTCTGATTTGGGTGAAATTGCCCGTATCGATGTTGACGGCTTAAACGATGAAACTTCGGCCGATGACGTCAGCGAAAGTGATCTGATGCAACTGGCTGAATATGTCAAAGTCAGTTTATTAATGATTAATGAAGAGCTGAACCCGACGCAGGCTCCGCCGATCATGGAAACCACGCCGCCAAACACTCAGATTCATTAAAGAGCGACGAAAAAATGATGGATGATTATTACATGCTTTATGCCGGAAACCGGCAGCGTCTGGCGGATAACTTGCCTGACGACAGCCTGGTTCTGATTGCATCCGGTAAGGAATTGTACCGTAACCGTGATGTTGATTATCCGTTTCGGGCAAGCAGTGATTTTTGGTATTTGAGCGGTTTCGAAGAGCCGGATTCCGTGCTGTTGTTGGAAAAAATCGACGGTGTTTTGAGAACGCACTTAGTGTTGCGCCCAAAGGATCCGTTGCAGGAAACCTGGCAAGGGCGCCGTTTGGGCGTTGAGGTTGCCTGCGAGACATTGGGGGTGGATCAGGCGTATTCGATTGATGCGTTGCATGCAACGGTTTTGGCGCTTCTGGAACATAAAAGTCGTCTTTATTTCAGTTTCAGCGAATTCTCGGATTGGGCGCCTCAAATTGAGAAATGGCTTGTCGAGTCGAAAGCGAAACATCGTCAGGGAATTGAATCCGTCAGTGAGCTTCACGATCTGGACGGACTGTTACATGAGCAGCGTCTGGTAAAAAGCGAAGCTGAAATCGCTCTGATGAAAAAAGCGGCGCAAATCAGTGTACAAGGGCATTTGGCCGCCATGGCGGCAGCTTCTCAATCAGAGTTTGAATATCAGATTCAAGCGGAATTGGAATCCGCTTGCCGCCGCTTGGGTGCTTCGAGGCAATCTTTCAATACCATTGCCGCGGTCGGCGAAAATGCCTGCGTTCTTCACTATACCGAAAACAGTGCCAGGCTGAATAGGAATGAGTTGATTCTGGTGGATGCCGGAGCGGAATATCAGGGGTATGCCGGCGATATCACTTCTACCTTTCCCGTCGGAGGGCGTTTCAGTCACGAGCAGGCGCAACTGTATTCGCTGGTGCTGAAAGCCCAGCAAGCGGCGATTGCCGCTGTTCAACCCGGTGCGGCCTATATTGCGCCCCATGAAGCAGCCGTAAAGGTTTTGACTCAAGGGTTGTTATCTTTGGGAATTCTGAATGGTGATCTGGATGCTTTGATTGCCGAAGATGCATACAAGCCTTTTTATATGCATGGAACCGGACACTGGCTCGGAATGGACGTTCACGATGTCGGTCATTATAAACTTGATGGTGAGTGGCGACCGCTGATTCCGGGGATGGTGCTGACCATCGAGCCGGGGCTGTATATTTCGGAAACGCAAACCGGTGTAGATGAAAAATGGCGCGGTATCGGTATTCGCATCGAAGATGATGTTCTGGTGACAGAAAGCGGACATGAAGTGCTGACAACCGGTTTGCCGCGCAGTGTACAGGAGATTGAAGCCTGGATGCTGTCTCATATGGCGAAGTCGTAGATCAAGGAGAGGGTACATAATGCAAACTGACAGTGATGTGGTGATTTCCGGAGGCGGCCCGGTCGGTTTGATTCTGGCACTCGGACTGAGCCGGCAAGGACGTTCGGTGACATTGGTTGAGCCGGTTGTTCCCCAGTCCGATCAAAGCAATTCTTTTGATGGTCGTGTTCTGGCTTTGACTTACGGTTCTCGTCAAACGCTTCAGTCGCTTGGTATTTGGGACGCTTTGGAAGCTTTCTGCACGCCGATTCTGCATGTGCATGTTTCGCAAAAAGGTTATATGGGATTGACAACTCTGCATGCGGAGGAATCCGATGTTCCCGCTTTGGGGTATTCGGTTCAGGCGAGTGATCTGGGTAACGTTTTATGGCAGCTGGTACGGCAGGAACCTTTAATTGAGCTTCTCTGTTCTGCGAAAGTGACTGAGTTTACACAGG
This sequence comes from Thiomicrorhabdus sp., assembly GCF_963677875.1. Classification (NCBI taxonomy): domain Bacteria; kingdom Pseudomonadati; phylum Pseudomonadota; class Gammaproteobacteria; order Thiotrichales; family Piscirickettsiaceae; genus Thiomicrorhabdus; species Thiomicrorhabdus sp. The sequence goes on from NZ_OY782569.1 coordinate 124,108, forward strand.
AAGATGAAGCTGTTCGGGTAAAGGTTGAAAAGCTGGCCGGCGCTGAAGACACCGGGATTGAGTGTTTGACTCGATTGCTTGTCGGAGCGGATGGAACCCATTCCCGTGTGCGCGAGATCATGGGATATCCTCTGCAGGAAAAGTCCTATCATGCATTCGGGATTTTGGCAAAAATCGAGACAGAGCGCCATCCGCAGGGTTGGTCATTTGAACGTTTTACCGAAGAAGGTCCGGTCGCTCTGCTTCCGATGAACGGTCATTTCCACAAGGCGGTGCTGGTCTGCCCGGAAGAGAAAAAAGATTTCATCATGGCTTTGGATGATGATGCATACATCAACTTATTTGCTGAGAAAATGGGGGAGCGTTTAGGGCGGTTTACCTCGATCAGTGAGCGGATTGCTTATCCGCTCAAGGAAACTTATGTCGAAAACATGACTGGAGGACGGGCTCTGCTGATGGGAAACGCTTCGCACACCCAGCATCCGGTTGCGGCTCAGGGATTGAACCTGGGCATTCGGGATATTGACGATTTTCTTGAGATGGCAGCCGGTCGAACGGATCTGGGGGAGGAAAACTTTCTTCAGGCATATTCGTATAAGCGTGAGCCGGATCACCGCAAAGTGATGGGGATGACGGATGGATTGATTCAGGTCTTTCAGCACTCTTCCCCGTTGGTAGGGCATTTGCGGGGCATCGGTCTGATGGCGCTGCAAAGAATGCCGAAACTAAAACGACGCTTCTCGCGTTTTGCAATGGGGAAACCGGGCAATGTCTAAAGAGCAAACCTTTACAAAAAAACGCTATGACCTGATTGTGGTCGGTGGCGGAATGGTTGGCGCCGCGATGGCTCTTGGCGCGGCTCAGGCAAACTTCAAGGTTCTGTTGGTCGAACGCTATCGACCGAATCTGGATTGGGATAAGCATCAGGTTTATGACGTTCGAGTCAGTGCTTTGACGCGGGCATCCGAGCGAATTCTGAAAAATCTTGGTGCTTGGCCGGGGATTGCAAACCGCCGCTTTCATCCTTTTGTCCGCATGCGGGTCTGGGATGAGAGTGCGCCGGGAGAAGTCGTTTTTTCAGCAATGGATCTGGATGAAGAAAATCTTGGCTATACGGTTGAGAACCGCATTATTCAGGCGGCTTTGTGGGAACAAATTGAACAGCGTGATGAGATTGATCTGGTGATTGCTGATTCGATTCAGGCGCTGGACGAATTATCCGACGGCATTGCATTGACCTTGGAAAAAACGGGGCAGGTCCGTGCCGAATTGCTTGTTGCTGCCGATGGTGCCTTTTCCCAGATTCGGGAGCTGGCGTTTATCGGATTGGATACTCACGATTATGAGCAGTGTGCGGTGGTGGGCTGTGTTAAAACCGAGAAAAGCCATGAAGATACTTGCTGGCAGCGATATCGGAAAGACGGGCCTTTTGCCTATCTAGCGATGGCCGATAATGTCAGCTCAATTGCCTGGTATATGCCAAACGAAAAAAAAGAATGGGCCTTGTCTTTAAATGATGTGGAATTTGCCCGTGAGATCGAAGCGGCTTCAGGCGGACGTTTGGGAAAAGTTGTGCAAGTTGCGGAACGGCAAGCTTTCTCTCTGGTCAGGCGACATGCCGAGCAGTATGTCAAGCCTCATCTGGCGTTGATCGGGGATGCGGCTCATACCATTCACCCTCAGGCGGGGCAGGGAGTGAATCTGGGGTTGCTTGATATGGCGGCTTTGCTGGATGTTCTGCTGGCGGCGAGAGCAGAGCAGAAACCCATTGGAAAACGGACGGTGTTGCGACGCTACGAACGCTGGCGGCGCGGAGATAATGCGCTGGTGCAGCGCTCGATGGAAGGTTTCGACTGGCTTTTTAAGCAGGATACGGAGCTTAAAACCCTTGTTCGACAGGGGCTTTTGCCTTTGGCTGACCGCATGGGGTTTATGAAAAACTGGCTTATGGGGCAAGCTTTGAACGGACGTTCGGCCTCACCCTCTTTGGCGAGCCGATTTGTTGATCGAGACGGTGATCTACGGAAACTCGGATGAATGTCAAAGCGGTATTAGGGGTTGCGGGTGTACATCGGGCTGAAAGTGATCTGGCCAATAAGGTCGGACGAATGTTCGAGTCTTTGGTTCTGCTGGCTTTGCTGGCAGTATTTGTGCAGATTGTTTTGTTTTATTCCGGCTACGTTTTTGAACCGCCTTGGTTCAATGCCTTGGTCTGGGGCGTTTTTGCTCTGGAAATGCTGGCCAATCTTTTTCTGGTTCGCGACCGTTGGCGTTATGTACGACAAAACTGGTTGAACCTTGCAATTGTTGTCCTGGCCTTTCCGATGATCAATTGGGGCAGTAGCTGGGTGCTGGTGGTTCGCTCCTTGCGCTTGATTCTATTGATCCGCTTTTTTACCAGTTTCTTCAAAGACGCCATCATCATTCTCAAGAGTAACCGCTTCGGGCAAACGCTGATCGGCTTTGCATTGCTGATCATCGGAGCAGGTTCGATTTTTGCTTATCTGGAAGATCGTTCTTTCGTTGATGGTATCTGGTATGCCATCGTCACTATCACTACCGTCGGCTACGGTGATGTGGTTCCTCAGTCCGAGCATGGAAGAATTTTCGGGGCAGTGTTGATTTTGTTCGGGGTCTTGTTTTTCTCGCTGGTGACGGCCAATATTTCTGCATTCCTGATCGGCAGTGATCAACGCCGTTTGGAAAAGGATATTCTGGAATACATGAAGCAGACTGAAAACCGTCTGGCAAAGCAGTCTTTGCAGAATGAGAAATATGTCGAGAGGCTGATGACGCATTATTCGGCGGAAATCGCGTCTTTAAAAAAAGAACTCTCCGAGATGCGCAAGCGAGAGCGGATGGAAGAAATTAATGCCCGCCTCCATCAGGATAAGCGTGAATAAGTGGAAAGAAGTCAGGATTTTTCAATAAATTCGGCGTAGAATGGGCTTGGTAATAAAATTTATGAGGCAATTAAGTTATTTGACTTTTTTGGAATGACCTCCTATATTCATCAAATTCGTAAAAAGTTTTTTATAGAAAATCATAAAGGAAATTTCGGATGGCAGATAGACGTCTTCAGGTATTCCATACGGTTGCAAAGGTTATGAGTTTTACCAAAGCCGCAGAGACGCTTCACATGACTCAGCCTGCGGTAACCTTTCAGGTTAAGCAGCTTGAAGATTTTTTTAATACCCGCCTATTCGATCGAACCCACAATAAGATTACCCTCACCGAAGCCGGCAAGGTTGTTTATAACTACGCCGATCAGATTCTCGAACATTACGAAAAAATGAACAGCGAAGTTCGCGAATTAACCGGCGAAGTCACCGGAACACTGGTGATCGGAGCCAGTACGACAATTGCTGAATACATGTTGCCGAGCTTGCTGGGCGCATTCAAAAAGCAATTTGAAGACGTCAATATTCGTCTGCAGGTCGGCAATACCGATGCGATTGTTTCGATGGTTGAGAATAATATGATCGATTTGGGGTTGGTTGAAGCGCCGGTTCAAAACAAAAACCTTGAAGTGGATGTGTGTCGTATTGATGAGATGCAATTGATCTGTCCGAACGAACACCCTCTGGCGAAACGGGATAAGGTGACGGTTGAAGATCTTCGTAAGTACGGTTACATTTCGCGTGAAGAAGGGTCGGGGTCGCGTTCGGTTATCGATACCTACATTCGAGAACAGGGATTGAGTTACAGCGATTTGAACGTTGTGATGGAGTTGGGAAGTCCCGAAGCGGTCAAGATGGCGGTAGAGTCGGATGTCGGTGTGGCGATTGTTTCGAGAACGACTCTGGCGAAAGAGTTGCAGTTGAACACTTTGAAGGCTATTCCGCTTGATCCTCCGATTCTGCGTCCTTTCTCGCATGTGCGTCAAAAACATAAATTCCGTCATCGTGCGGTTGGCGAGTTGCTGGAGTTTGCCATCAACTATTGTCGTGCCCGCGCTCAGGAATTGGGGTTCCGTATTCCAACTGAGGAAGAGCAAAAAACCATGGGGCGTTAATGCCGCACGGAGTTCAAGTCCTTAGGTGAGCAGACATTTTAGTTTAAAGTTCTAAAATAGATGCCCCAAATAAAAAACCGAGCATTGCTCGGTTTTTTATTTGGGTAAAGAGGCGGGTGAGAATCTAGAGATTGTCTGAAGCAAATTCTGCCAGGCGCGAACGCTCTCCCTGTTGCAAAGTAATATGCGCGCTGTGATTCCAGGATTTGAAGCGGTCGACAATATAGGTCAACCCGGTCGTGGTTTCAGTCAGGTAAGGGGAATCGATCTGGCTGATGTTTCCAAGGCAGACGACTTTGGTGCCTTCACCAGCACGAGTAACCAGCGTTTTCATCTGTTTCGGCGTCAGGTTCTGCGCCTCGTCGATAATGATGTATTTATGCTGGAAGGTTCGGCCGCGCATGAAGTTCATGGATTTGATTTTGATGCGCTTGCTCAACAGCTGTTGAGTACTTTCTTTTTCCCAGTCGGTATAGCCGTCCGATTCGGTCAGCACCTCCAAGTTGTCCATCAGGGCACCCATCCACGGCGTCATTTTTTCTTCTTCGGTCCCGGGCAGGAAGCCGATGTCTTCACCAACCGGAATGGTTGCCCGGGTCATGATGATTTCGTTGTACAGATTGCGATCAAGTGTCTGTTCCAGCGCTGCCGCTAATGCCAGCAGGGTTTTACCGGTTCCGGCAACCCCCAAAAGTGAAACGAAGTCGATTTCGGGGTCCATCAAGTAGTTCAGAGCAATATTCTGCTCGGCGTTACGGGCGTTGATTCCCCAGACATTGTGATTTGGCTGGTTGAAATCCTGAAGATATTCCAGAATGGCTTTGTTGTGATGCACTTCGCGGACAATCGCGTTGAAGCCGGCGTCGTTCTGGCTGATCAGACACTGATTAGGGTACCAGCGGCAATGCTCGTCAATCTCCAGCTCGTAAAAGGTGCGGCCTTCTTCCTGCCAGGATTTCATGTTTTTGCCGTGTTCCTCAAAGAAATGTTCCGGCAGGTATTCCCAGCCGGTGTACAGCAGATCGGCATCTTCCAGTACGCGGTCATTGTAATAGTCTTCTGAATGCAGACCGACCGCCGAGGATTTGATGCGCATATTAATGTCTTTGGTGACCAGAGTGACATTGCGTTTATTGTATTTTTCTTTTAAGGCCAGGCCGGTTTGCAGAATATGGTTATCGGCTTTGTGGCTTGGCAGGGAAGCCGGCAGTTCCGCGACCAGTGGTTCGGTTTCGAAAAACAATTTTCCCAGATGCAGGTCGTCCTGATTCGGGTTAGGATGGATTCTTTCCAGCGACAGGCCGTTTTTGATGTCTTCAAACGTTGCGTCGCTGATGATCTGGTCGATCAAACGGTTGGTTTCGCGAACATTGCGGGAAACTTCCGACATCCCTTTTTTCCCGGCATCCAATTCTTCGAGGACCGTCATGGAAATGAAAATATCATGCTCTTCAAAGTTGAAGAGTGCCATGGGGTCGTGCATTAGGACGTTGGTGTCGAGAATAAACAGGCGGCGGTGTTCGTTGGTCATAACAAGCTCCTTGCTTGAACGGAATCGATGCTCACAGAGCGGTGGTAATCTCTTTTAAAGTCTCCAAGACTTCTTCGGCGTGGCCCTTGACTTTGACTTTGCGCCATTCGTGCAGAGTCTTGCCTTGAGGATCGAGCAGGAAAGTGCTGCGCACGATGCCCATGTATTCTTTGCCGAAATTTTTCTTTAACTGGTAGACACCAAAGGCGGAACACAGGCTGGCTTCCGGGTCGGAGACCAGATCGAATTCGAATCCCTGCTTGTTTTTGAAGTTTTCGTGGCGTTTGATCGAATCCAGTGAGACGCCGTAAATTTCGGCACCAAGCTGTTTGAATTCCGGGAGCAGGCGTTGGAAGTCGAGGCCTTCGGTCGTACAGCCTGGAGTGCTGTCTTTCGGATAGAAGTAGAGAACGCTGTAGTGGCCTGTCAGAGTTTGTGAAGTAAAGGGTTGCGGGTTGGTTGATTCCAGTTGAACGGACGGTAAGAGTCCGTCGGTTGATTGGGTCATAGGGGTGGTTCCTGGTAGACGTATTTTGTCGTTTTCAATCTTTTTACGGTTTTCAGTATGACGATTTTTGCCAAACATCGCAATAGCAGATTTGCAGGAATTCCGCTTTTGCAGTCAAAGCATTTTAGCATCCGGAATATGCCGATTATTTGGTTGAAGTGTGTTGGGGGAACGGTTAAGATTACTCTTTTTGAAAATTCGTTAAAATTCTGGAGATTTGCGCTGTGTTTAGAGGCAGTATGGTGGCTTTGGTTACGCCGATGTTAGACGATGAATCCGTTGATTTCGCTTCGTTAGAAAAGTTGCTTGAGTTCCATATTGCGGAAAAAACCGATGCAATCGTTGCCGTGGGAACGACCGGCGAATCCGCAACATTGAATTTCGATGAACACTGCGAAGTTGTTCGTTTTGTGGTCGAGAAAGTCAACGGGCGGGTTCCGGTTATTGCCGGCACCGGAGCCAATTCCACTCAGGAAGCTATCGAGCTGACGCAGTGTGCAAAAGATGCTGGAGCGGATGCCTGTTTACTGGTGACGCCTTACTACAATAAACCGACTCAGGAAGGTTTGTATCTGCACTATAAGAAAATTGCCGAAAGCGTGGATATCCCGCAGATTCTTTATAATGTGCCGGGGCGTACTGCCTGCGACCTTCTTCCGGAAACCGTTATCAGATTGTCGAAAATTTCAAATATTATCGGCATTAAAGAAGCTACCGGCGAAATTTCACGTGTTGCCGAAATTCAAGCGGGGGCGGGAGACGATTTTGATCTGTATACCGGTGATGATGCTTCCGCAATCGATTTTATCCTTGCGGGAGGGCACGGCGGCATTTCGGTGACTGCCAATGTGGCTCCAGGAAGGTTGCACGCTGCCTATGCGGCCGCTTTGGCCGGGAATGAAGCCGAAGCTCGATCTCTGGATTCGTCCCTGCAAGCGTTGCATAAGGACTTATTTGTTGAGTCGAATCCGATTCCGGTTAAATGGGCCGTGGCGCAGATGGGCTTGTGCGGTCTGGCGATTCGTTTGCCTTTGACACCGCTTTCCCGAGATGCGCAACCCGTTGTCAGACAGGCAATGGAACAAGCAGGCATTAAACTGTAATATGCTGTAATATTTTGAGTGCCTTCCAATTTCATTTTTAATAAAGGTTAAGCGTTTATGCGCCTCCAATCAAAAGCGTTACTGATTTCCTCTTCTTTTGTCCTCGTTAATTTAAGCGGTTGCTCAACGATTTCCGGCCTTTTCAGTGGTGGAGATGACAATTACCGTGACACTCAAGGTCAGGTTGTTGAAAATCTGGAAATACCGCCGAATCTTTTTAGTCCGGCTAAAGAGCAAAGCAAAATGTCGATGGCTTTGGCCAAGGCGGAGCGTAATGCCGAGTTGAAGCAGGCTCAGGTGAATAAAATTCCTTCGTATGAAGCTCAGGGCATTTCAATTGTTTCAAATCTTTCCGAGCGCTGGTTGCAAATCGAGTCGATGGAAGCTGATAAAGCCTGGGATGCCTTATTGCATTTCTTTGAAAGTCAGGGCTTTGATATTTCGGAACAGCGCAAAGACATCGGTGTCATTAAAACCGCTTATAAAAAACGTGCCGAAATTGTTCCGAAATCGGAATTCGGTCCGATCACCCGTATGTTGAATGCATGGCGTCCGGAAGTTGCCGAAGGAGCCTTGGATAAGTTCATTGCCCGTATGGAAGCCGAAAACGGCCAAGTCCGAATTTATATCAATCATCACATGATGTTCACCAATGCTCCGAGCGAGGTTACCGGGTCGGATGACGAAGCCAGTACCGATACTTATCGAGTACTGCCTTACAGCCCGGTAATGGAAGCTGAAGAACTGTATCAGGCAATGGTCTTTTTCGGTAGCAGTAAAGAGCAGGCAATGACCCAGATCGAAGCGACCGAAAATATGGTCGAGATTGAAGGCGGCCACGAGTTTGACGGTTTGATTCTACTGGCGGGTGCCGAGCAGAGCTGGAACTATCTGCAATCGACTGTTTATCGCGCCGACTGGACGATCGAGAAACTGGATACCAACCAGAAAACGCTGTGGGTGAATGTACCTGAAACATTGCGTGAGTCTGAAGGCTTGCTTTCTAAGCTGGCTTTCTGGAAATCATCTTCTGCAAAAGCGCTTCCGAAGCAGTTGCTTCTGCGATTAAACGATTATCAGGATGATGCACAGAAAACGCTGCTGGAAGTGGACGTGCCGGAAGGCGTCACACCTTTGACGGTAGAGCAACGTCGTTATGTATTTGAAAGCTTGGGATTATTAGGAAAACGTTAATCCGGCTTAAAATCGCCCTCCATGTCTGAGGGCTTTGTTTTTTTGAAAGGGCAAAAAACTATGCAAGTTATTTGGGGAAATCCCGCGCATTCCGCGTATCGTTTAAATCAGTTGTTGAACAAACTTCAGGCCGTCGCTTCGATTGAAGCGGTTCAGTCGCAATTTGTTTATTTTGTCGATACTTCGGCTGATTTAAGCGTTGATGAAATCGCTCGACTGAATACTTTGTTGAATAAAGAGACTGCAGACAAGAGCGGTGAATTGGGGGCGAACAGCTGCATCGTCACGCCGAGAATCGGAACGATTTCTCCATGGTCATCTAAAGCGACCGATATTACGCACACCTGTGGTATCGGTAAAGTTCTGCGCATCGAACGCGGGATCGTTTATCACTTTGAAGGGGTTAAGGCCGAAGATAAAGCGGCGCTTGAGGCGCTGGTGCATGACCGCATGGTTGAAGTGGTCAGCCATGATTTTATCGCGCTGGAAAACCTGTTCTCACATCAGTCGCCTAAGCCGATGACTACGGTTGATGTATTGGGCGGTGGTCGCGACGCACTTGTGAGAGCGAATAAAGAAATGGGGCTGGCGCTTTCGGAAGATGAAATTGATTATTTGGTAGACGCCTTTAACGGCCTGGGCCGTAACCCTGTCGATGCCGAATTGATGATGTTTGCTCAGGCGAACTCCGAACACTGCCGCCATAAAATCTTTAATGCCGACTGGACAATTGATGGTCAGGATAAAGACAAATCACTGTTCGGCATGATCCGCAACACTTATCAGTGTAACTCCGAGGGTGTGCTTTCGGCGTACAGCGACAACGCCGCGGTAATTGAAGGGCCTATGGCGACGCGTTTCTTCCCGAATCCGCAAACCCGTCAGTATCAGTTCTCTGAAGAACCGGTACATTTCCAGATTAAAGTCGAAACTCACAACCACCCGACGGCGATCTCGCCTTGGCCGGGTGCAGCGACCGGTTCAGGCGGTGAAATCCGCGATGAAGGGGCGACCGGACGAGGTTCCAAGCCGAAAGCGGGTCTGACCGGTTTTACCGTTTCCAACCTGAATATTCCGGGGTTTGAACAGCCGTGGGAAAAACCTTACGGCAAGCCGGGGCGCATCGTTACGCCGATGGATATTATGATTGAAGGCCCTCTGGGTGCAGCCGGATTCAATAACGAATTTGGTCGTCCGGCAATCAACGGTTATTTCCGTACCTATGAAAATGCCTTGATTACTCACGATGGTGAAGAGATCCGTGGTTACCACAAGCCGATTATGCTGGCCGGTGGTCTGGGAAGTATTCGTGAAATGCATATTCAGAAAGGCGATATTCCAGTTGGCGCGAAGCTTGTTATTCTGGGTGGCCCGGCGATGTTGATCGGTCTTGGCGGCGGTGCCGCGTCATCGGTCGAAACCGGTTCCGGTGCGGAAAACCTGGATTTCGCTTCGGTGCAGCGTGAAAACCCTGAAATGGAGCGTCGTGCGCAGGAAGTCATCGACCGTTGTACTTATCTGGGCGAAGATTCGCCGATTGCTTCCATCCATGACGTAGGGGCCGGCGGTATCTCTAACGCTTTCCCAGAGTTGGTCAATGATGCCGGTCGCGGCGGTAAGATTGATCTTCGCAAAGTGCCGAACGACGAACCGGGTATGTCTCCGATGGAAATCTGGTCCAACGAATCCCAGGAACGTTACGTTATTGCCGTTTATCCGGACAAGATTGATCAGTTCATCGAAATCTGTGAGCGTGAGCGAGCCATTTATGCGATCGTAGGTGAAGCGACCAAAGAGCAAGAACTGGTGGTAAACGATACCGTATTTGAAAACAATCCGGTCGATATGCCTCTGAATGTTCTTCTGGGCAAGCCGCCCAAGATGCACCGTACGGCGGAAACCCGCAAGATTCCACAGGCCGGATTTGAGACCGCTAACCTGAATTTAAACGATGTGGCCGAACGTCTGATGAAGTTGCCGACCATTGCGTCGAAGAACTTCCTGATTACCATCGGTGACCGTACCATTACCGGTATGGTGACGCGTGATCAGATGGTTGGGCCGTGGCAGGTTCCTGTGGCGAATGCCGGTGTCACCTGTTCCGACTATAACGGATATACCGGTGAAGCCATGGCTTCCGGTGAGCGTCCTCCGGTCGCGCTGATCAATCCGAAAGCGTCTGCGCGTCTGTCGATCGCCGAAGCGATCACTAATATTGCCTGCGCTAAGATTAACAAAATGTCGGACATTAAGATCTCTGCTAACTGGATGGCAGCAGCAGGGCATCCGGGTGAAGATTCGGCGCTGTATGATGCGGTGGAAACCGTTGGTATGGAATTGTGTCCGGCATTGGGTATTGCGGTTCCGGTCGGTAAAGATTCCATGTCGATGAAGACCGTTTGGAAAGACGGTGATCAAAATAAAGCGGTTATTTCACCGATGTCTTTGAATATCACGACTTTCGCGCCGGTTGAAGATGTACGTAAAACCGTTACCCCGCAGTTGCGTACCGATTTGGGTGATACCGAGCTTCTGGTGATCGATCTTGGTAAAGGGCAAAACCGTATTGGTGCCAGCTGTCTGGCACAGGTGTATGGTCAGGTGGGTGAAACGTCTGCCGATTTGGATTCGGCTGATGATCTGCTGAATTTGTTTAATGCGACTCAAGCTTTGATGGCCGACGACAAACTGCTTGCTTACCATGACCGTGCCGATGGCGGCTTACTGGTGACTTTGGCGGAAATGGCATTTGCCGGCCACATCGGTTTGAAGGTCGATATTTCTGCACTGGGAAATGAGCCGATTGCAGCCTTGTGTGCCGAAGAGGTCGGTGTTGTTGTGCAGATTAAGTCTGTCGATAAAACAGCCGTTGAAGCCGTCCTTGCCGAATATAAGCTGTCGAGCATGAGTCACTTTATTGGCAGCGTTTCTGAGGATGACAATCTTTCGATTTCCGCCAACGGTGCGGAAATCTTTAATATGCCACGTAAACAGTTGCAGAAGTGGTGGTCCGAGACGTCTTACCGTATGCAGGCGATTCGTGATAATGAAGAGTGTGCGGAGCAGGAATTTGCCGCGATCGAGAACGATGCGAACACCGAAATCAATCCGTTGGTTACTTTCGATATTAATGATGATATTACGGCTGAGTTTGTTGGACAAGCTCGCCCGAAAGTAGCGATTCTGCGTGAACAAGGCGTGAACGGACAGCAGGAAATGGCTGCCGCTTTCACCAAAGCCGGCTTCGATGCGATCGATGTGCATATGAGCGACGTGCTTTCCGGTGAAGTGCAGTTTGACGATTTCCGTGGTCTGGTTGCCTGCGGCGGTTTCTCTTACGGCGATGTTTTGGGAGCCGGTCGCGGTTGGGCGAATTCGATTTTGTTCAATGATACGGCGCGCAACACTTTTGAACGCTTCTTCCAGCGTGAAGATACCTTTACTCTTGGGGTCTGTAACGGCTGTCAGATGTTGTCGAACCTGAAAGAAATCATTCCGGGTGCGCAAAGCTGGCCGGCGTTTGTCCGTAACACTTCCGAGCAATTTGAAGCGCGTTTCTCGCAGGTTCAGATTGAAGCGTCGCCATCGATCCTGTTAAAAGGTATGGAGGGCACGCGTATTCCGGTTGCGGTTGCGCACGGTGAAGGCCGTATGGATTTCGGTAACGGCGATGCTTCTCAGGTCGAAGGTCTGGTCGGGGTGCGTTATGTGGATGCAACCGGTAATCCGACCGAAGCGTATCCGTTTAACCCGAACGGTTCGGCTGACGGCATGACGGGGCTGACCACGCCGAACGGGCGCGTGACGATTATGATGCCGCATCCGGAACGTGTGTTCCGTAGTGTGCAAAATTCATGGCATCCGGATGAATGGCTGGAAGATGCGCCTTGGATGCGCCTGTTCCGCAACGCCCGACGTTGGGTTGGTTGAAAACGTCTCGATGTTTCTGAAACCGAGAATGAAGGGATTGCCGAAAGCGTTTGTCAGGTGGTGCATCCTTTGATTGGGTCTCAGAAAATTTATTGCGTTTTCGGCAGATGAAATGGGTGGCCGGATTTGCCGTGAGTTTTTGAATGCGTTGAGGTTTGATCTGTTTTGCCCGACAGGCCCGTCAGGTCAAAGAAAAGCGGTTTTTGGTATTAGTATTTTCTAATAAATTATTTCTAATAATAAATAACTTTCCTTTATTTGACTTTGAGGTGGCAACCCCTTAAATTTGACTGAATTTTATTTGAGCCCATAAATCGTCTGGAGTTTATGGGCCTTTTTTTAACAACAACGGAGAGACCTAATGTCTTTAAATCGTCGAGAATTTCTTCACGTGATGTCTATGGCCGCCGCTGCCGGTATGCTACCTGGTACGGCTTCAGCGATGTCTGGTGGTGCCGACAAAGCCGCTGCTGCAAAAGCGTCTGCTGAAATCTACAATCGTCCAATGAAAGGTAAGGTTCGTCTTTTGCACATTACCGATACTCATGCTCAGTTGAAGCCGATCTACTTCCGTGAGCCAAACGTTAACTTGGGTACTGGTCCGGCATTTGGTAAGTTGCCGCACGTTGTTGGTCACAAGCTATTGAAAGAATTGGGTCTTCAAGAAGGAACCCCGTTGGCTCACGCCTTTTCTTATTTGAACTTCCAGGAAGCTTCTGAAACTTACGGTAAAGTCGGTGGTTTCGCTCACCTTAAAACTTTGCTGGACAAGCTTCGCGAACAAGCTGGCGGCCGCGACAACACCTTGACGATGGATGGTGGTGACTTGTGGCACGGTTCCGGTACGGCTCTATGGACTCGCGGTGCGGACATGGTTGAAGCCTCTAATTTGATCGGTGTTGACATTATGACCGGTCACTGGGAATTTACTTACGCTGAAGAAGAAGTTCTGAAAAATCTGAACAACTTTAAAGGTGAATTCCTGGCTCAGAACATCCGTATCAAAGAAGATTCTCTATTCGGTGACGCTTACCTTGAAATGGTAGAGAATAATAACGGTATGGGGCTGTACTCCGAAGATGAAGCACGTGCGTTCAAACCTTATACAGTTAAAATTGTCAACGGTGAACGTATTGCGGTTGTCGGTCAGGCATTCCCGCGTACTGCGAACGCAAACCCTCAGGCAAACTTCCCTGACTGGTCGTTCGGTCTGCGTGAAGATGCACTTCAGGAAACCGTTGATAAGATCCGCGAAACTGAGAAAGTTGCTGCGATCGTTATGATTTCTCACAACGGTATGGACGTTGATATCAAGATGGCTTCTCGCGTCAGCGGTATCGATGCAATCTTTGGTGGACATACTCACGACGGTATTCCAAAAACCACTCCGGTTAAGACCCCTGAAGGCGGCGTTTGCCACGTAACCAACGCTGGTTCCAATGGTAAATTCGTGGGCTGCATGGACTTGGATATCCAGAACGGTAAATTGAAAGGCGTAGACTACAGCTTGCTTCCGGTCTTCTCGAATGTTTTGGCGGCGGATAAGGAAGTTCAAACTTTCATCGACCACCTGTACACCAAAAAATACGATGAAAACATCATTGAATCGCGCCGTCCGGACGCTTATGTCAACAAAGAGCGTCTAGGTAAAACCTATGGTGAAATCCTTGGTGAAGAGTTGGCGGTTGCGGAAGATACCCTATACCGTCGTGGTAACTTCATGGGAACTTGGGATCAGATCATCGTAAACTCTCTACGTGAAGAGCATGATACGCAAATCGCTATGTCGGCGGGTGTTCGCTGGGGTACTTCGGTGCTTGCCGGTGAAACCATCACCATGGAACGTGTTATGGACGAAACTTCAATGACTTACGGTGAAACCTACAAGTCTGAAGTAACTGGTGCGCAAATGAAAGACATCCTGGAAGGTATCTGTGAGAACTTGTTCCAGAAAGATCCTTACCTTCAGTCTGGTGGTGATATGGTTCGTTTGGGTGGTATGGATTACACTTGCGAACCAAACGGTTCATTCGGTAATCGTATCTCTGATATGCGTCTTGATGACGGCACTCCGCTTGAAGCAAATAAAACATATACCGTTGCCGGTTGGGCGCAGGTTGAAGCCGTTGGTGAAGGCCGCTTGATGTGGGACGTTGCTGCTGACTACCTACGCCGCCATAAAGGTGATGTGAAGCTTAAGAAAGTGAACCATCCTAAGCTGAAAGGCGTTAAAGACAACCCAGGTATTGAAGCATACCCAGGTGAAATGGCTTAATCCGTAATCAGGTTAAGTCTAAACGTCTGAAAGCCCGGCTTTGCTCAGTGCATTGCCGGGTTTTTTGTTTTAAAGAACTGTTAAAAGTCACGCAGAGAGAGTTTTAAACGTTTTTAACGACCAAGCCCGGGAGAGGATTTGAAAGAGATTGTTGTTGGCACGAAAAAAATCGCGCCGTCGAAAATTATTTGTATCGGTAGAAATTACCATGCGCATATTGCCGAGCTAGAGAACGAGATACCAGACGAAATGGTATTTTTTATGAAACCGAACTCAGCGATTTCTGCTGTCTTGAAATCATTTCATCAGGAACCCCTCCACTACGAGGGCGAGCTGTGTTTTCTGTTTGAAGAGGGGCGTTTTTCAGCGGTTGGCTTTGGTCTGGATCTGACTAAGCGGCAGTTGCAAAGTAAGCTTAAACAGAAAGGGCTGCCCTGGGAGAGAGCCAAGGCATTCGACGGTTCGCTGGTGTTTAGCGAGTTTATCGAAATTGAGGAAATCTCAGCAGGCCTTTCGTTTGAATTAAAAAAAAATGGCGATTTGATTCAAGCTGCCGACACGGCACTGATGATTCATAAACCGCAGGAAATGCTGGCGGAGATCCAGGGTTTTATGACATTGCAAGATGGCGATATTGTCATGAGCGGTACGCCGAAAGGGGTAGGCGTCATTCAATCCGGTGATGTTTTTACAGTGTCGGTTAAGGATTTTGATGCGGAAATTATCCATGCAACATGGATAGCGGATTAAAAGTAAATCCGTTACGGACAGTATAGAACGGCTTAACTATTATTCTTGGATAGTAAAGGTATATTCGTAGTTTTTAGTCTGGTTAGAGACGACGACATTTTGAATTTTTACTGTGTATTCTTGATTGCTAACGGTGCCGTCGACTTTCCATTGCAGAAAATTCGGTAAGCCGTAGGCGGTATTGTCGTAGCTTACATTATGCACCTTCAGTGCCTGATCATTTTCATCTGATACTGTAATGCCTGCATTGGAGAAGTCCACCGTATCCTGGTTGCCCCAGAAATCCATTTTGTCTGCCAGAACGGAAAACGACATAAACCAGCCGTGTTGGAAGTAACCGGCAGGGTAGTTTCCATATGGATAAGCGATATATTCGATTGTGGTATCGGAAAGATCGGCATTTTCATCATTGATGACTTTCAGGCTGACGCCGGTTACGAAATCCCAGGGGGTATCCACGGAAGGCTTACCGTCAACCCGTCCATAGGAAACGTGGTCTAGAAAGGGGTTGATTAACCAGCGCCGATGTCCCAGATTGTCGACTCCTTCATCGATCAGAAATTCGATGATGCTTTTGTCGGAAGCTTCAATTTCGGTGAAGCTGCCCTGTACGGCACTGAAGTGCAGGTTGCTTTTTTCACTGCCGAGTTTTCCATCGTTCGTGTAGCACTTGGCGTCGGTATCCGGTGTATGGCTTAACTGAGCATTGGCCACAGTGATCAATGCAGATTTTTCTGTGTAGACATCGTCGGGAGAATAGTAATTAACTGCCTTGAGGCCATGCAGGGCTCGAATCTGATTCAGGGTGTTGAGGGCTTTTTGCTTCTCTTCGGTTTTCAAGCTGCCCTGGTCGCAGGAAGCAATATCGGGAATGCGATCGTAAATACTGGAAAGATCCGGCGTTTGCGGAGTGGTTTGATCCCCCTGATGATTTTGCTGATCGGTGCCGGAAGGTGTGGTTTCCGATTCTGAAGAGCCGCAGGCTGTCAGAGTAAGTGCGAGACAAAGAATCGAAAGTGATTTTGTCGTGGTCGTTAAGTGCTGATTCATTGCCTGGTTCCTTTTTTGTGTTTTGCTTTGATCATCCTGACGTTTACAACCGGTTCTGAGTTAGGGCGCTATCGAAAATTTCAGCATGCGTCAGAGGGGCTGCGCCACTCAATAGTACTGATTGATGGCAGGATTTCCAAGGGTTTTATCGGTTTGTTGAAATTCGATTCGATGGGTTAACAAAGCAAACCCGGCGGTGAGGGAAGCGCCGGGCGTTTTGTGTGTCGGAAAAGGCATTTTTCAGTTTTCAGGACGGACTTTTTAGTTGTTTGAATAGTCGGCGGGTGAAGTAGATTAGCGTGCGTTTAAAAACGTTTCCAGCGCCTTTTCAGGAAGAGATTCCGTTGTAATAAACACCTTGATACCGTCGTTTTTCAATCGTTGAACCAAGCCGTCTCCAACGCTTTGGCTGATGAAACCCTGAATTCCGTTTAACGGATGTTGCGGATTTTGGGACAAGGGGCCGGAAAAGTTTCGAAAAACCTGTTCCTTGTTCAGTTTGATATGGGTTTGCGAAAGGACGTCGCGATCTTCAACGTCAAAAATCAGGTATCCCGGACATTTTCCGGCATGGCCGGAGACGGTTTTTGCATTTGGGCTGGTGATGGCTATTTTCATATATCGGTCACTGCTTGTTAAAAAAGTAATTTAAAGGACTGTTTTTCATCGGTTTAAAGTTTTTATCTGCTGCAATAACATTAGTTGTTGCGCGGCTGATCTTCTTTCCGGTCTGCTGGTCGATGATTTCCTGCTCGAACTGGTAGCGAATTTTGCTTAAGGCATGAACGCTGACGGTCACCTCAAAAACGTCATAGGCTTTGAGGGGGACGAAATACTCGATTTGAATTTTCTGCACGACCAGATTAATACCGGTTTGGGCCAATTTGTCGAATTCAATATTATGCGCCTGCAGAAAACGGTGGCGCGCATGTTCGAAATAGTGCTGGTAATGGGCATTATTAACAATGCCTTGAATGTCGCATTCGTGGTCTCGGCTTTCCATCTGCAGACGATAAAGGGGATTGCTCATGGGGTTCCTTTTAGTGTTTATCGTTACAGATCTGTTTTCCCCTTACTGCCAGCAGAGTCCGATAGGTCAGGGCAAGGATCAGAAGCGTTAAGACGGCGTGCAGAGAATAACCGATTACGTTATAGATTCCTGATCCAGTCTGGTTGGACATGATGTAACTGGCAATGACCATGGCGGCGATTGGAAAAGTAAATGCCCACCAGGATAGTGCAAACTCCAGTTTGGAGAACTTATGCACCGAAATCAGCATCAACAGAGTCATGGCCAGAGCAAAGAAGTACAGCATCATGGCGAACTGGTTTACCTGCTGATCGTTCAGAGCAAGATAGGAAATAAATCCAACTGCCGGCGGAGCAATAAAAATAAACAGTGTTGGAATCAGGCGATCCTGCATCGGCGCATGGAAAATAATTCGATTGACGAGAACGGCTTTCACGATGATCCAGAAGATAAAGCCGACCGAGAAAAAGAACCAGTTAATTTCCAGTGGTGCATGATGCACTCCGGCAATCGGTACGATGATGTTGCCAACAATCGGAATAAACCAGGAAGGGTTAGAGTGTTCCGGAGTAAAGAAATCGTGATGCACCCAGTTATACAGTACCCAATAGGTCAAAGTGATTTGAAGGACGGTGCCGATTGTCCATAACCATTTGGATAATTCGGGTTGCTGCAAAGCATAGAAAGCGATACTCAGTAAGAGCAGGCTGATGCTGAATGCCGGCATGAAATTCATTTTGATGGGGTGTTTCAATTCGGCCCGGACTTCGGGGAAGAAGCGCAGGGTTTTGTAGCTGTACGCCAGGCTGAGTATAACCATCGCCGTAACGGAGACGGCGAGGCTGATGGAAGCTGCAGAGGTAAATTGTGAAAAGTGGTGGCTAAGATGGATAAAAGCGATGCTTAATCCGGTCATGCCCATTACCATTCCGAAGAAGCTGGCGGGCAAATAGGCGATTCTTTGCGGCAAAGAGTTCATTTTGATTTATACCCATATAAAATTATTTTATCTAAGTAATTATTCTACCGATAAATTAACAAGGAAAAATGGATAAAAGCTTGAAGGTACAATGATTTTTTCTATTTGGAATTGAAAAAAATTTTTATGATAAATGAGGTGGGAGTGTCATCTTGTTTTCATGCAGTTTTGCTAAAGTCGCCGGTTCAGTCTTTTTTTGATATGAGTTCCCATGTTGTTTGATTCTGTTGTTATCATGGCTCTCCTGGTGGGTTTTTTAAGTGCGCTTTCCCTTCCTCTTGGCGCACTGACAACCTTGGTGTGGACGCCGGGGGAAAGGGTCGTTGCCTGGCTGATGGCGTTTGGTGCCGGGGCTTTGCTTTCTGCTGTTACGATTGATCTGTTTGCTCCTTCGATTCATAACGGTGAATTTTTTTCCGTTGCCGCCGGTTCCATCATCGGCAGTCTGTTTTATCTGTTTCTTAACCGGCAACTCAACCAGAAGGGTGGTTTTTTACGCAAGACGGCCACACTGATCCAATATCTTCGCCATCAGCAGAAACTGCAAAACAAGCAACTGGTTCTGTCTGCCAAGCGCTTGAAATTATTCGATTCCCTGAGTGTAGAAGATCGTAGGCAGCTCTATTCCATGTTTGAAGTTCGCCACTTTAAAGCCAACAGCATTATTTTCCATCAAGGAGATCTGCTGAATGAGTTTTATCTGATTCAAAGCGGTAATGTCAATTTGAGGAAAGCCTCGCTGGGTTTGAAGGTTGTCGAAGAATTGGAAGAGAATGATGCCTTCGGTTATTTGGGGTTTCTGTCTTCCATGAAAAGCGTATTTGTTGCCCAGGCCGACGGAGAGGTGACTTTATGGGTTTTAAGTCGAGAGAACCTTAATAGGATGTTGCAGAATTCTCCGTCTTTCTACCAGAGCTTGACCGACTATTTGGAACAGGCCACCGAAATCGAAAATTACCTTGTGGACGAACAGGGGCTATCTCAGGAACAAAGCCGACAGCAACTCGAATCTGTTAAAGCGGTTCTCAAAGAAGAAAAACGGTTGCCGTTCAATCGTGAAGAGCGAGATTTGTACGATCAAGCATTTTATCGGCTCAATCACGCCCGACGCTTTTCGATGTTGCAAAACAGCTCTAAAGCCCTGAATGCGGTGATCGCCGGTAATTTGAAATTGAGAACCCTGAAGTCCGGAGAAACCCTGTTTGCACGCAATAGTGATGCGGATCGACTGTATCTGCTGGAGAGCGGTACGATACAGTTGATCAACCCGAAAAATCATACGACTTTCTACGAGAAACTCGCTCCGGGAGATTATTTCGGTGGTATGGCTTTTATTGTCGGAGGTCACCATTCCAGCACCGCCATCGCTACCTCGGATGTTAGTTTCTGGGTGTTGGAAAGAACGGATTTTGAAGCCATTTTAAAGCAGATTCCCGCGCTGTACGAGCAGCTGGCGGTTTATCTGAAAAACCATCAGATTCACGATTATTTGACCCGGGAGCAACGTCTGACACCGACCAAAGCCGAGCTTTGGATAAAATCCACCACGAGGCATCTGATTCCCGAAAAACTGCCATCCTTGGCATCGGTTAATCGGCGGGTGTATGAACATCAGGCGGCCTATATGGCGATCTGGCTGGGAATTTTTCTTGACGGTATTCCCGAATCCTTGATGATCGGTACCCACGTCACGGAAGGCCATTTTCTCAGTATCAGCTTGATTGCGGCATTGTTCCTTTCCAACTACCCGGAAGCGCTTTCCAGTTCGGCAAGCATGAAGGAACAAGGTCTTTCTTACAAACAGATTTTCTGGGCGTGGTTCTCTTTGATGATTCTCACAGGGCTGGGAGCGGCGATCGGTAGTGTGGCATTGAATGACATCGGCTCAAGCGGCTTTGCTTTGATCAGCGGCATTGCCGCCGGAGCCATGTTGACGGTTATTGCCGAAACCATGCTCCCCGAAGCCTATGCCAGAGGCGGCTCGATTGTCGGTTTCGTTACTCTGACGGGCTTTCTCTCAGCACTGCTGTTTAAACTGTTTGATTGACGTTTCGCTTAACCCGCCTCTTATCAGAATATTCTTAGCGAAACTCAGAATACGGGGTTAAGGTATCAAAATTGAGTTCCAGTTTTTGGTAGCGGCCGTTAAAGTGATAGCGTATATAAGAAAAAAATGTCACTGGTTGATATTCGCTGCTACTTTGATATTGGACGCCGCTCCCGAAGATCCAGTGTGGAGAAAATTTATATTCAAAACCGCCTTCAAATGCGATGCCGTATGAATGGCTAGAGCTTGAAGATGACTTCAAATCGGTATCGGAATCAAGGATTCCCGGTTCTTGAATAAGGTGTGACAGAGAGGTTTCGAGATTCTCATCCAGTGGATAGAGCCGGGTTGAATCGGTTTCGGAATAAGATAAGCTGATCGAGGGTTGCAATTTCAGACTCCACTTTTCATTTCTCCAGGCATATTTCAGACCGGCGCTGATGGAATAGTATTCTTGGGGGCTGTAATAACCGCCTTGACCGAAGGTGTAATCACTTAAATCGGTAGCATATGCCCAATGCAGTAAATTAAGAGATCCTGCAAGTAGGGTATCTGGTTTATTGATGTATCGTCGATAATAGCCTCCCATCACTGCCTGTTTGTGATTGATCAGTGTATTGGTGCCTTGAATTTCATATTGTCCTACCTGAGCCCAGAATCCATTTTTCCCTCCCTGATCGTAGCTTAAATTCAGGGTTAAACCATTTGAGGTGACGCCGCCGAAGTTTTTTCGGGTGTAGTCATCTTGCAGTCCGGAGAAGGAAAGTATGGAATTGGAGAGAGGCCGTCTTGACAGGGTGAGGCGCCATCCGATCAGGTTGCGATGATCTTGTATGCTGATTCCGCCAAGCCAGTTCGTTTGGGTGAAACTTTCAGGGGTTCTTCCGATATCCAGCGCCAAAAAATCGTTTTCCCAGCCGAGAGCGAATCCAACACCGTCCGCCTGTTGAGTTTCATTTGGGCAACCGGATAAGAGTTGATTACCCGAATCGTTCAAAAAATTGACATTGCAGTAACCGATTTTCTGCTGATGGCGACTAGAGACATCGCCGGTGAAGGTTCCTGCATTGAGATCAATCAATTCGATCTGGGCAAATGCACGGCCACTTCTGACGGGGCGATCGTATTGCAGAAGGGTTGTATTCGCGATCAAATCGGAGGTGCCGCTTTGCGCATCATCCACTCTTTGGTTATGGAAGTGATACAAGTGAAGGTGCTGTTCCTGTCGCTGATAGAGTTGTCTTGCATTCTGTTTCAGGTGTAAAACCGGCCAAGTTTCCTGCTGGTCTGATTGTGAATTGAACAAGTTTTGAGGCGTATCGGTATGCGTACCCGAAAGTGAAATGGATTGTTGCAAGCCTTCGATGAGAACGGCGTAGGCTCCTGTAATTGATGAGGATTCAAGCGCCTGAGCTTTTTTAGTATATAAGGCAGGATTTTGCGGTGTTTCTTGTATAAGGGCGTCGTAGAGGGTCAGGGCATCTTCGGTTTTGCCAACTTGCGCCAGTTGATCGGCAATGAGTGTTTTCAGCTCGGGCAGCTGTTCTTGCGTCGAAGTCGGCAGACTGTTGAACAGTTTCAAGGCAGTATCCACCTTTTTTTGCTGTAGATAACAGCGAATCAGTCCGTCGTTTGCTCTGATTGATTGTGGAGAGAGTGTCAGGGCGATTTGAAAATGCTGCAATGCGGACTGCGTTTTTTTCTTTTCGAGATACCAATTTCCCATCAATAATGCCTTGCTCTCTGACAAGCCGCCGGTATTTAAAAGCATTTCCGCCTGGAGAACTTTATTTTCGGAAAGCAGTGTGCGCGCTTTGCGGATTTGGTTCTTTTGTTCCAGATCCGAGAGAAATGTTTGCATTTTGGGAGTAAGGCGTTCGTTACCGGCTGATCGCAAAATTTTGATGGCCTGATCGAGTTGATCAGGACTGTTCAAGCTTAGAGCGTAGGCGTAATATGCTTCGATATTGGGATTGGCCGATGTTTTTTGCGCTTCCAGTAGCGTTTTAAAACGTTTTGGGCTCTCTTCCGGAGGCAAGGTATGCCGTTCTATTTTGCTGAGTTTAAAAATCAGCCATGGATCATTCGGGTGATATTGCAAAGCTTGCAGGGTGCTTTTTCGAGCAGCCTCCCATTGCGCGAGTTGGATTTGCTTGTCTGCGGTGATGATCAGTTGATTTGCCATTTCCGATTTATGACGTTTCTGCAGTCGGGTAAACAAAGATTGCATGGAAGCATCCCAAAGCGGTTGCACTTGCTTAAGTACTTTTATGGCGGGCAGGATCAGATCATTCTGCGAGAGAGCCAGAGCATAAGCATAAAAAACTTCAGCATTATTTGGTTGGTGCTGCGATAGTTTACGAAATTCGTTCAAGCTGAGTAAGGGCTGTCGGTTTTCAAGCTCGATTTTGTTAATTCTGTACAGGAGCCACGGATCCGAATTATCCAGACGGAAGTTTTTGTAGCGTAGTTGAACTTCCGTTTCCCAGTCGCCATTTCTGGCAGCAATGGCGGCCAACAGCTCGTAATTTTCCCGTTGTACGTTTTTGCGGAGTTCGGTGAATTTTTCAAGAGGAAAGCGGTGTGGGTTTTGTAAAATTCGCAATGCTTTTTTCAGACTGGATTCCGTTGCCTGTTGGCGATATAGGTCAAGCAGTTTCAGTGAGGTCGTTTGCTTGTTATGACTCAACGAAAGTGCTTTCAAATAGTGATTTTCCGCTTCCTTCCAGCGTTTTGCAGCATGAGCCAGTGTTGCCTGTTTCAGCTCGTAAACTGCGCGCTTTGAGGCGGTGCTTTTGTGATTTTGGGTCGCGTGAGAAGAGGTATTTTTGGCAACATTGGCATCTAATTGTAATGACGGGTTTGCTGTGGATATCGAAGCGGACTGGTGACTTTTTCCATTCAATGAATGCTCTTTTCTTGATGTAAGGTAGTCTGTATGAGCCCCCGGGTAGAGCATTTTATAACGCAGGATTGCTTGCTGCTTTTTATGTCCGTCGGGCAGGCGCTTGATATAACTGAATTCCAGTTCTGAAGCCTGCCAACGAGAGCCAGGTTGTTTGGCGAGCCAGGCTAGCATACTCAGTGCTTGCTGATCTCGTTTCTGTTGGAGAAATAGTTCGGCCAAACGGTATCGGAGTCTGGCATTTTCAGGATAAAGTCGGTCGTATTCCTGTAATTGACGAAGACTCGTTTTTATGGACTGATCGCTTCTGCTTTTTAATAGCAGATAATCTAAACGATACTGAAACGTCGGAGGTTCACCATCAAAAAAATCTGTGTAGGCGCGGATTGCTTGGTTTATTTTGCCGGATCGCTTCAACAACGCAAGGTGATTAAGAGCGGATTGAGCATCCTCGCGGATGATTTTAATGAGTTTTTTCGCTTCGATGTAGTCTGCTGATTCCGGTGCCAGAATATGGAGTTGTTTGAGGTATTTTTCGGCTTCATTACTCTGCTTCTCGGCGAGACTGATTTTAAGTGCCGCCAAGAGAGATTGTGTTGTCGGTACAGCCTGAATTTTGTTCAGTTTCGACAGCGTCTCTTTCATTAGGGGAATGTCTTCTCTGGCTTCCGCATAACGGATTTGTTGTAGTAATTCCGCCGCTTGAGCCTGGACGAGCGGATTCGTTGGCTGAGAGTATCCTGTTGAACTGATCGTGATTAGGATAAGAGATACAAGGAATTTCATTTTGTTTTGCGACTCAGAAGCAAAGTTCCGTCCTGATTAAACGAATAACGTCCCTGCAACCATCCCAAAGCAAACAGTCCTAAAACCTGAGTATAGTAATTTTTCGGGTTGGTTAAACCATCAAGGCATTTTTGAATATTTTCTAATAACAAATCGTTTTCGCCGGATGATGCTAAAAAAGGCAAGAGTGCGCAGGCAGATGATGCCGGTTTTCGAGCATTGAGAATCTCGCCGGATATACTGAGTTTTTCCGGCATTCCATGATGTTTCCTGATGATTTCGAGCAATGGCGAGTAGTGTTTTAATAGACGGTTTTTGGTTTCGCTGGTGGCCAGAATTCCGGCCCATAGATAATTTCGAACCGCATCGTAGCTACCGGTGTGTTCGGTGTTTTCAGTATGGTAATAACCTTTTTGAGGGCGGTAGAGAACCCAGTCGGGGCTAAGGCCGTAGGGTGCCGAATCGACAAGAAATTGCAAGCTGTTTCGCTGAACGGGTTCCCACAGCGGTGCGATGGATGTAAAGCGTTGCAGAAGAAAGGGAGGGAGATAACTGGGATTGAGTTTCCAATAGAGAATGTTATCGGCATCCTTACGTTCAAAATGGTTTTGCGCCGGTAACAGCATCAATCCGAGTCCGCGGATGTTTTTCAGGCTGTAGACAGCTGTCAACCATAGGAGGTTTTCACCGAATGTCTTATAGGCCGGGTTTTTCCAGATACGACCGGCTTCCAACAGGGTGTATGCCATCCATAAATCGGCATCGGTTGCATTGTTGTGATCGAGAATTTCCCATTGACCGTGTTTGTTTTGGCCCCACTTCCAAGCCGGAAGGTTTTGATTTTTTTCTTTGACGACAAGATTATCCTGTGTCCAGGAAAGCAATTTGCGAAAGGTAGCTTGATCATTGGCGACCAAAGCGAAAAACAGTGCATAAGCCTGACCTTCCGACGTCGTGATGGATTGACTCCAATCAATCACTCTGCCGTCCTCGGAAAGATTATGGGTTTTGAAGGCTTCCCACAGTGGCCAGCTGGATTCGGCAGCAGACGAAAGAGACCATGTCAGAAGACAGAAAATTCCGCAAATCGCTTTTGTCATTTTGGCGTTTCCTGTTCGTAAAGCGTTTGCCGGCGTTTGCTTTGACGGTGGAGAAAAATCCATAATAAAAAAGCAGCGGAAAGTACTGTTAGTAAGGTAAAAAAGATTGACCAGAGAGAATTATCTGCCACTTTATTCCACAGAAATAACCACCAGGGGATTTCACCGATCTTATATTGCGGGCCGACGGCATAGGCGGTTATGCCACTGTTTCTTACAACAGAAATACTTCCTTGTATCTGGTGCTTTTCGGCTTGAGGCGAAAGAGTTTTCGCGGCAAGTTCATAATCGGCATCGGATTGTGCCAGTATGCCGAGAATCGTTCTTTCGCTGAAATAAGGGGATTCCATCTCGGCAACTGCAGCGATAGCTCCTCTGGCATAGCTGAATGTGCGAACTTCCTCCTGCTGGTCTATCGGAATCATTCGTTTAGAAGGGGGATTCATAGACAGCGTTTCAACGTCTTTCAATTCAAGAAAGTGAGAGGCATATTGGTTCAGTTCCTGTGGTAAAGTTCCGAGAATAATCACATCTTTATCGGTTTTTTTCACCTTTTCCCAGTCGTTTGAGACTGTCAGTTTGTAAGCCGGTAGACCAGACTCTTTGGAAAGAGACATCACCGTATTTAGCAGAGTCTGCAACATGGGTTTGCTCATAGTCTTCGGAACCAGTATCTGGGTTTCCGATAAATCCGCTGTCTTGGTAAAAGGGAAGCCGCTTTGCGCGAATACCGATAAGTTTGGCATCTGAATATAGTGAAACGAATGGCGAAAATCGATGCTGGAACGAGGTTCGATCGACGAATAGACTTCCGGTGGAAGGGTGGTCTCGCAATACCCTGTACGACTGCTTGAGACGGTTCCAATATAGGAAAAGTTAAAACTCAGACGGTTTTGGTACGGAAGATCAATTGGGGTACGGAACCAGGCATTAAGTTTTTTGGATTTATGCTCGGTTGAAGTTTGCAACCCATTTTCATTTTGCTGTAGCGGCGTCGATAGAATCAGCTCATAGTTGAGATGTGTGTTTAAAACGGAGCCTTTTAAATCGGTAGGAGGCTCGGTATGTCGGTAATAAATTTCAAGAGGGAAGTCTTGATTTTTTTGTGTAACCAGATCGGGAGGCAACTTGAAATCCAAGAAAACAGGGGAAGGATTCAGGCCGTTTCTTTGTAATTGTTGCGGATAATCCATTAGTTCTGAAAACTCGATTTTTCGGTCTGTAGCAAGCCAGTTTGGTGCGTCGTAGGCCCGCCGTTGCGGGAGAAAAGGGGCTTGTAGAACTTCAACTGAACTGCCACGAAGGACGGCAGGATTCAGGCTGAGTGTCTGCGCAAGAGGGATTAATTCATCAGATGTTCCGGCCATTAAGAGCAAAACTTTGACATAAGGGTTTTCCGGATGATTAATCAGTTTCAAGGTCGGCTTTTCAACGTCAGGGTATAAAGTCTTGTCCTGTAGCCAGGCCGGTCGCTGCCGGTTACTGGCAAATACCACAGAGGCATTCGGAAAAGAATGGCCGTTTTTGGGCGTTACAGCGGGTTTATCGACCTCTACTTTGACGGAAAGTTTGCGCCATTGGCTCTGACTTGCAAAATACGAGGCGAGAATAGCTGCCGCCTGCTGAAAGTCTGTGTTAGCCTTTTTTGGAAAAATAAATGGGATGGAGATGGCGTCATCCCGGGCAAAATGATCGAAAAATGGATTGGGAAAGTAGCTTAAATCATTTGTTGCTAAAAGGCTCTGCTCACTAACTTCCAGAGTGGAGTGGTTGGAGAGACTGAGCCAGATAATGTTATTCGCAATATCTTCACATTCTTCTTTATAGTGGCCGATGAATGCTATGTGCAGCTGATTTGTGTTTTTAATTGAACGGGAATTAAGTGGAAGCTGTACTTGTTTTGTCTGTCCAATGTCGGAGGCCGTTAAAGGGATGACACTGTTTAATTCGCCGTTTAAATATATTCGTAAATGCGAGAAACCGGGCAGCAGTGAAGGCGATGAGGTGAAGGTTAAATTCAAGGTTGCTTTAGTCGCAATGCGGTCGCTTCGTTGGGTAAAGTTGAAGTAGAAGTCTTGGTTCACCCCAGTGAGTAAAATGTCTTTACTGTCGTTTCCGTAGCCGAGCCTTAATTTTGAAGTCCAGTTGGGAACCGGAGGGGAATAAGGTTGCGGTGTCTCGGAAAGACTGTCTTCCACCTTGAGTGCAGCAGAATAGCCGACAACCGGTGACAGCAGGAAAAAAGCGAAAATGACATTTGATGCGATAATCTTTGCAAGAGAGTCTTTCATAAAAACCTTTAAATTAACGGCGAGCGGGCATTCGGGGGCGAAAGGATGTGAGCCAGTCAAAAAGCAAAATGGTCTTCTCAGCAGGGTAACGGATAAAAAGCGGCGAAAACGCCAGCAGTTTTTTGTAGCCGAGAAGGCTAAAACAAAGAACCTCCTTGAAATTGCCCCATATCCTTTTAGAAGGAAGGTGGTTGGTATCTGGAGCCCAGTTTTCCTGCTTGGCAAACAACGCCTGTACAAACTGTGTCTGTTGATCCATTGATGCGGCCTCCAGGCGCAATCCCAGACGGGAGGAACGTGCCTGAACGACGAATGCGGGAACCGAGAAGATGTAACTGTTGTTATTGATAAAGACATTTAGAATGTCGCCAGGGACAATTGGATGGAGGCCTTGGATACAGACTGCGAGACCAGAATTCGAAAAATCCTCGATGAACCCCTGATATACGATTTCCGATTCAGTTTGAATAACGACTTTTTTCGGTTGAAAACTGTTGATTCGCGGTGCATGTCGGAATTCGGTTTTTTCCACGGCAACAGCAATGGATGCGCCGAGAATAATCAGATTGAAAAGCGTCCATAACGTGACGACAAACAGGGTTAAATGATCTTCTTCGGAGCCCGTGGCTGCTCTCCAGACAGCGACGGCCAATCCGATTACATTAAGTGCGGTAATGATCAGATAGGGTTTGGATATGGCCCAGTCGAAAACTTCTTCCTCCGTCACGGTTTCTTTTGGAGTGACATTGAATTTACCCTTTTTCGGATTGATTAAGGCAAACAAGGTCGGTTTGAAAATGTACCAGGCAACGACGGTTTCGTAGATTTCGTTCCAGAAGCTTCCGCGGTATTTTCCTTGCAGATGCGCATGTGTTAATGCGGAAAGCAGGAGATGCGGTGCAAGAAATAACAGAATAATCAGCGGATCCGCATAGATGATGTAGGCATGAAAAAACAGAAATGCCAATGGTGCCAGCAGAAAAATGATTCTCGGCAAGCCGGAAAGAAAGTGCAACATCGCTGCTGAATATGCCAGCTTTTGTGGGATTGTCAGGCCTTTTTTGAGTATTGGGTTATCCATGCGAAATATTTGGATCATCCCTCTGGCCCAGCGTATACGTTGTCCGACATGGTCCGGAAGCGTGCCGGTTGCCAGCCCGGCAGCGAGAGGAGTATCCAGATAAACCGAATTCCAGCCGCGGCCATGCATTTTTAAAGAGGTGTGCGCATCTTCGGTAACGGTGTCGGTTGCAAAACCGCCGATATCATCGATTGCCGCTCGGCGTAGCAAGGCGCAGGAGCCGCAGAAAAAAGCGGCATTCCATAAGTCATTTCCCGGTTGAATTAACCCGTAAAACAATTTTCCTTCATTGGGATGCTTCTGATAGATGGAAAGGTTTTTTTCAAAGGGATCAGCGGAATAAAAGTGATGCGGTGTCTG
The DNA here is from genome assembly GCF_963677875.1 of Thiomicrorhabdus sp. NCBI lineage: Bacteria > Pseudomonadati > Pseudomonadota > Gammaproteobacteria > Thiotrichales > Piscirickettsiaceae > Thiomicrorhabdus > Thiomicrorhabdus sp. Next base: position 153,043 of record NZ_OY782569.1, read on the forward strand.
AACCAAAGAGAGCTTGGGATCGGTCAGGAAAAAACCGGCGGTTTTTTGCAGAAAACTATCGGCCGGGATGTGATCGCAATCGAAAATTGCAATCAGTTCGCTATCAAGGAAGGTTAGAGCATGGTTAAGGTTACCGGCTTTGGCAAAGCGGTTGTCTTCCCTTGCAATATAACCGACGCCTAGTTCCAGTGCGATTTGCCGAATGCCGTTACGGTTGCCATCGTCAAGAATGATTACGTTTAATTTGCTGTTAGGCCAGTTGATGCTTTTTGCCGCCATGGCCGTATTGCGTACGATTTCTTCAGGCTCGTTGTAAGTCGGAATCAAGAGATCGATGGTCGGCCAGTTACGAATGTCTTGCGGCAGAGGTGGTGCTTTTCTGTAAAGAGGCCAGATGGTTTGCAAAAAACCGAGCAGAAGAATGATCCAAGCGTAGGTTTCGGCAAAAATCAGAATCAGTGCAAAAAAGGCGTCTAATCCGTTATCCCAGTGAATGGTTGCCGTGTAGCGCCACCATAGATATCGCGTGGAAAAAATCAAGGTGATGGCAACCAGCATCAAAGTTGAAAAAGGGGAATGGTTTCGAGTAAGGATGAGAGCGCTTACACCGAGAAAAAGGGTTAAAGTCAGTTGAGTCGAGAAGCTGAACGGGATAATGATCAGAAAAACCGCGGCTGCCAGCACAATCAAGGCCGGGAGAAAAAGACGGTTATCAGATTTGAATTCCAGCGTGTGTTCCGTTGCCGATTGTATCAGTTGCGGGCAGACGTCCAAGTATTGTTGCATTCTTTTGCCGAATCTTCGAATTGCCTGGCTGCCAAAATGAAATGGCGAAAACCCTTTTCGGACTCCAGTTTGCCAAAAGTTTGTCGGTGAAATCGGGCGATCTAAGTAAAAAAGACAGTTCCAGACGGTTTGCAGGAGCAGGCGAAGCGGATCCCCCGCACTGGGTTTTTTGCCGCTTAATCCGGGATAATAACGACAGGGGCGCACGATGATTTTGCGAAAAAAATAATGGTTCAGCGGAAAAATCAGATTTAATAAATTCTGAATGACACCCAACCATAATCGGGTCATCCAACCGATTTGTTGACGTCTTAAGCTTGCACTTCGCCAATCAAGCCGCATGTTCGCTTCTGTTCCGGTCATTGATTTTTCAACCACGCAACCAGGTTGCGAATGTTCTGGCTAGTGAGTGAATCCGGACGATATTCCGTTATGCTATGACGTTTTCCATGCGCTTCGAGCAGCAGACTGTCGTGATAAAGTTTGACCGGGATAAGCTGTTTCGGGTACAGGCTTTGCCAGATTAAAAAAATGTCCGATTGAATTGAGACCTTTGGGTTGAATCGATTCACCAGCCAATGTTTCTGCATTAATCGAGGGGTGTGCAGACTGACCTGATATGCGCAGTTCGTTGTTGGTTCGAGAACCAGGATCTCGAATGTGTTTAGCTTTAGTTCATCCAGCGCACGCTTAATCGAACGGCATTTGAGAGAGTGAAAATTCGGCAAACAGAGAATTACCAGATCAAATGGCTGGAGCAGTGAGGGAATGAGGGATTCCCACCAGCGGGATAGCCAGAAGGCTTCATACTCTTCCAGAGTGTTTTCCGAACTGGAGCCAAGAGATAGCAGAGTTAAATTAGCGGTTAAAGCAGTGAATTGTTTTTCCAGAGTTTCGTTTTCGAAATAGACCCGGCTGATTCCCTTTGTCGTAGTTTCTTTAGAAAAATACGTCGATAGGCGATTATTAGGGCGTAAATCGATCAGGGCGACGGATAAATCCAGACTCGAACTTAATTCGTTTCCGAGTGCTGAAGCAATTGCTGAAACGCCACTGCCGTCATAGACGCCCTGCAAGGTAATGATACGGTTCATTTATTTTCTCAATGCCTCTGGCTGATAAGCCTCAAGTAAAGGCCATTTCTGAAATGCTGTTAAGAGCTTCTCTATGCGATTGAAGTCCGCGGTCGATTCCGTTTGTCCATCTGCTATGGACGACAGATGCTGATACAGGGCAAGTTCTCTGGCTTCCATATTTGAAAAATACTTGGATTGGGCAGGGATATTGAGAAGTCGCTGTCTGTTTTCGGTCATCTATATTCCTGCCATTTACCGGTTTCTTCGAGTTTGATGTAGTCATGGTGTTCGTGTTCCATAATGACTGTCCCCTGAGTTTCCGAAACCCATTTTGTCTGCGGTAAATCTTTGGCCAGTTTTGAAAGAACAATGGCGCGATTGTGGTCTTGTTTGCTCAGTCTTTCGATAAGTTCGGCGATCGCCAGATAACTGTGCTGGCTAGTCACTTCAATTGGATGTTCCGTCTGTTGAAGATCGAAATTGATTAATTTCATTCCGACGGGAACATGTGTAATTGAACGACTGGGGAATTCGCGAATCCCCTTTAATTGCATTTTGTCACCGTGTAGAGCGGCGCCGTGTTCGGGAATGAGTACCAACAGTGTTTTCCGGGTACTTTTTTGCAAGAGACTGATGAAGCGTTCTATATCGCTCTGCAACTCTAGAAATCGAGTCGGGTAATCGGCTAGAACGGTTTTTCCGTTTGCTTTAATAAAACGGTTACCGTCGTGTAATGTGATGGTGTTATAAAACAGGGCGAATTTTTCTTTTTCGGCAGAGCTGATGTACCAGTTTTCGAGAACCTGGTAATCACGCCATATTGGTGTGCCATCGAAGGCTTTCAAGGCAGGAGTGTATGCGTATTGATTTTGTAGCGGCTTATCCGAGGTTTGTATTTGCTTTCTGACCAGTTGGTTAAAATCGTCGAATTCTCCAGTATGGTTAAGTGTTGCTCTGGTGCGGTAGTGCATGGTTTCCAGTTGATTGAAAAGATAGCAGTGTTCGTCAGTGGTGCTGAATAGAGAATGGTGGTTTGTTTGGCCGCAATTGGCCCTTAAAAGACGAATTGCAGCTGGTCCGCTATAAGAGGTTGCAGAGTTGAAATTGGTAAACAAAATGTCCATCTGCTTTAAGAGTTGCGGATTTGGTTTCTGAATGGCTTGCAAGTCGCTCCATGAAAGTGAGCATACCTGCAGAAAAATAATATCGAACGAGGTTTGTGCTTTTTCGGAAGAGAAATTGACGATTCTGGTGCTTTCTTCCTCATAAAAATCGGCTAGCTGCTGATCGAGTATTTGTTGCAAAGATAAAGGGGGGGAATCTACCGATTCTTTTGCTTGGTTTTGCATGCCTGTATCTGCATAGGTTGTTGCTGGTAAAAATGCTTGGGGAATGATCTTAAGATTCAGTATGGACAGATAAGAAACCGCAACCATCGTTAGAAAGGTAAATCGGACCATGGATCTGAAAACCCAGTAGGAAAATATGCCGATTAGGAAGAACAAGAGCCAATCGGTATTGATATAGCGAAGTGTTAGTTCCAGCACATAATCCAAAGAGAAAGCGCTGATTAAGTTTCCGCCCTCGATGAGCCGGTTAATTGGGGGAAGCCAGGATTCGGTATAAAGAAGAATTAACGCCGATGGCACGACAATTATCGCTCTGGCAATCCGGATCCATTGACTTGTGATCGGAATCAGCAGAACGAGAAGAAGTAATAAGTTTGCGGCTGGATTAAAGTTTATCAGCTCCATGCCGATAAAAATAAATTCGGCTAAAAAAAAGAGATTCCAGGCTCCGATGTCGAATGGTTTATTGATCATTTTTAAATACGCAAAAATAATTACATTGAATTAGTTTTAAAATAAACCTTCTTAATCGAGTAAATAAGCCTTAACAGTTAAGTAAATGTCTATAAGAGAGTAAAAACCTGATTATAGTTATTAAGTGATGTTTATACAAGAGTAAAAAGGGGTAAGAATTCCATTAATTGTGTAAAAGTCAGGCCTAGCGGATTTATGCCAAAATTATCAGTGACTGAAGTAGATCGCAGAATTGGAAATAAGATCCAGATACGTCGAAAGGAACTCGGCTTGACTGCTGCGGAATTGTCGGAAAAAATTGGAATTTCTCAGCAGCAGTTATCTAGATACGAGCGCGGAACAAATAAAATCAATGTGACCCATCTGGTGAATATTGCTTATATTCTTAAAGAGCCGATAGGTTGGTTTTTTAGTGATTGTCATCCGGACATTCCTGGCGATTTATCGCAAAATAAGGTGCCTGCTCGTGAATTGGTTCCTGTCGCGAATAATGATTTATCTCGCCGCTTCTGGCAACAATGGGGAAAACTGACTGTGGATCAGCGCAGGGCTTTAATTGTTTTTCTCGATTACTTTGGTGAAAAGACTTAGGGGCATTTCTGCTTTTGTCTTCTTGTGTTTTTTGCTTCAAATTCGGGTTGGAGCAATTTTCGATACAGCTTCCTTATAATGGCGTGTCATAAGGCGTGTCGGCTTCGATTGTTTATGCTGACGGTTGGCAGCAGTGTTTTTTCTCAGATCGCATTTGTCATTTTTTCATTTCTTGTTTGTTTTTCATGATTGGTGTTTTTGATTCCGATTATTTTCTGGCTAGCGGCCAATTAGTCGCGGTTATCAGGCTTTCCAGCGGTTTTTTTCGGGCAAACTTTGCTTGATGTCAGGAAAAAATGATACTGTTAAATAGCTTCCTGATTTGTGTATAGAATCAAAAAAATAATAACTATTGTGAGAGAGACGGTTTTTCATGGAAACAATTAATCAATTGCTGTCAACGGCAAGCGGGTGGGCCTGGGGGCCGGTCATGTTAACTTTGTTGATGGGGACGGGGATTTATTTGACCTTGCGTTTAAGATTCCTTCCTCTGCGCCACCTGGGTTATGCGTTTCGGATGTTGTGGAAAGGGCGCCATTCCGATCAAAAGGGTGACATTCCTCCGTTTGGCGCTTTAATGACGGCAATGGCTGCGACGGTTGGAACCGGCAATATCGCCGGGGTTGCTTCGGCTTTATTTATCGGCGGACCGGGTGCGATTTTCTGGATGTGGGTAACGGCTTTGATCGGGATGGCAACCAAATATTCCGAAGCGGTACTAGCGGTGAATTATCGAGAGGTCGACGAAGACGGACGCTATGTTGGCGGGCCGATGTACTACATCAAGAACGGCATGGGCGAGAAATGGAAGCCGCTGGCATTTGCTTTTGCCCTGTTTGGAGCAATTGCCGCTTTTGGCATCGGGAATATGGTGCAGGCAAATGCGGTTGCCGGAGCCATGGAAACCGCTTTTGGAGTGAATAATCAAGTGACTGGCATTGTGCTGATGTTGCTGATCGGACTGGTCGTTTTCGGGGGCGTCAAGCGGATTGCCAGAACGGCGACGGCCTTGGTTCCTCTGATGGCGGCGTTGTATATCGGGGTTTCCTTGTGGATTTTGGCCATGCATTTGGATGCCTTACCGGCGGCCATCGCGACCATTTTTGAAAGCGCCTTTACCGGTTCCGCGGCGGCGGGCGGTTTTGCCGGTGCCGGAATTATTCTAGCGATTCAGTTCGGTGTTGCGCGCGGCGTGTTTTCGAATGAGGCCGGTATGGGATCGGCTCCGATTGCGCATGCGGCGGCGCAAACCAATGACCCGGTTCGTCAAGGTCATATTGCCATGCTGGGCACTTTTATCGATACCATCATTATTTGTTCCATGACGGCTCTGGTTATCCTGGTTACCGGTGTCTGGACCAGCGGTGAAACGGGTGCAGTACTGACAGCCAACGCGTTCAGTCACGGTCTTGAGTCGAATATCGGCGCAGTCGTTGTGGCTGTGAGTCTGGCAGTATTTGCTTTTACCACTTTGCTTGGCTGGAGTTATTATGGCGAGCGCTGTGCCGAATATCTGAGTGGCACCAAAATCATCTCTCCTTACCGAGTTGCATGGATTCTGTTGATTTTTGCAGGGGCGGCTTTATCGGACTATTTCAATACTGTTCTAATTCTTGCCGATCTGCTGAACGCGCTGATGGCTGTCCCAAATCTGATTGCGCTGCTGGTATTGTCTCCGGTGATCATTAAGTTGACTCGGAACCATCTTCAGAAATAGCTGATCGGCTTCTGCGTGGTGCAAAATCTTATCTGAACAGTTTCAGACGGCGAAGAATGATCAGGCCGGTGATTCCTATCGCAAGCAATACCAGCGATGGAATCGAAGCGCGCTGATACAGGCCTTCGCTGCTCAGTTCAAAAATTCGCATGGCTAAGGTATCCCAGCCGAAAGGTCTTAACAGATAGGTCGCTGGCAATTCCTTGGAGATATCCAGAAACGCGAGTATAAACGCGGCGATCAGCCCGGGTTTGAGTAAGGGTAGATAGATTTCGGTCAGTAACCGGGTGGAATCGGCGCCCATATTGCGGGCGGCTTCGATAATGCTCGGGCGAATGGTCTGCATTCGACTTTCGACAGGGCCGTAGGCGACAGCAATAAAACGCACCAGATAGGCGAGATACAGTGCGAATAATCCACCGATAAACCAGTTGCTATTCAATTGATGATTGAACCAGGCCATAACGCCCATAATGCCGATGGCCAATACAACACCGGGCAGAGCGTAGCCGAGTCGCGCAGTAAACAGAAAAGCGCGTATCGGTTTATTCGCGGTTTTTTTCCGCAGAATATTCATTAATAAGGCTGCCAGGACGGTAAAAAAGGCTGCGCTGATACTGAGTGTTAAGGTGTTACTCAGCCAGTCAAGGTAGCGGGAATCCCATTCCTCCAGGAGCGCCTGATAAGACCAGATACCGAGTTGAAGTACGGGAATAATCAAGACGATTGCGACAAGCAGCCAGATGCTCAGACTGAGAAGCCATTGCTGTCGGCGTTTAAGCGTGAATGGCGGGTGTTGTATATTGGCCTGCTGGGTAAAAGCTCTGCGCCCGCGGCTGAGTTTTTCCACGCCCAGAAACAGCAGGGCAAACAGCAACAACAGGGTGGAAAGTTGCGCCGCTGCCGCTAGAGAATGAAAATCCTCCCACACACTGTAAACGGCGGTGGTCAGGGTGGCGTAGTTAAACAGGGAAACGGCGCCGAAGTCGGCAAGAGTCTCCATCAGGGCCAGGCTGACTCCCGCAGCGATCGCCGGGCGCGCCAATGGAAACCCGAGTCGCCAGAAAACCTGTGTTGGCGAGCAGCCAAGAATGCGCGCATTCTCGATCATGGCAACGGATTGGTTGGCAAAGGCAGTACGCGCTAATAGATAAACGTAAGGATAAAAAACCAGCGTCAAGACCAATGCGGGCCCCAGAACGCCTTCGCGGATATCGAAGTAGCCGAGGGAGAGGGTATGATGCAGCCACTGCTGAAAAGTGCCTCCATAGTCGAAGGTTCCGAGAAAGACAAAAGCCAGTACATAGGCCGGCATGGCAAACGGTAGCAACAAGAGCCAGTTCAGCCAGCGTCTACCCGGGAAATCGTACATCACGATGAACCAGGCCAGAGCGGTTCCAAGAACCAGAGTGCCGATTGCGACGGCAATGACCAGTAACAGTGTATTCAGGATGAGTTCTGAGAGCAGATGATCGGAAAAATGCTTCCACAGTTGGCCATCGAAGTTCAGCCAGCTGGTAAATAAATAGCCAAGCGGAAGCAATAACAAAATTACCAGTATGCCCAGAATGGACCATACCGGTATCCATATGAAATTGCGTTGTAGCGGGAGGAACGGCTTCAATTAACGATAGCCGACCTTTTGCATCAGGCGCACGGCCTGCTGTTGCAGGCGCACGACTTCGGAAAGGCTTAAATCGTCTGCTTTAAAGCTTCCCCAAGCCGCAACGGTTTTCGAAGCCGGAATGTTCGGGTCGGCAGGGTATTCCTGGTTGACTTCGGCATACAGGGATTGGGCCTTGTTTTGAGTCAGCCACTCGATCAGCGTTCGCGCTTTTTCAGTCTGGTCGCTATGTTTGACAATCCCGGCTCCGGAAATATTTACATGCGTGCCGTGGCCTGTCTGATCAGCCCAGAACAAAGCCAGTTTTACCTGAGGTTTCTTCTCCAGCAAGCGGCCGAAATAGTAGCTGTTGACGATACCGACATCACATCGTCCTGCCAGGATGGCGTCCATTACCTGTGAATCTTTTGCGTAAGGTTTGGCGGCCAGATTGTTTACCCAACCGCGAACGATCTGCTCGGCCTGCTCTTCCCCGTAATGAGCGATCAAAGAAGCGACCAGGGATTTGTTATAGACTTTTTTGGAAGTCCGCAGGCATAACTTTCCCTGCCACTTCGGATCGGATAAATCCTGATAGCCTTTCAAGGATTGCGGCTGTAGACGATCGGTGGCGTAAACCAGTGTTCGAGCGCGAACCGACAGTCCTGTCCAGTAACCGTTTTCGTCGCGAAGATTGACAGGAATGCGTTCCTCAATGATTTTTGAAGCCAGAGGTTTAAACAATCCCTGTTGCGCCGCGTAGCCAAGATTTCCCGCATCGGCCATCATTAGAATATCGGCTTCGGTTTGATTGCCCTCGGCTTTGAGGCGCTCGATTAATGCACTGTCCTTACCGGTGTAGAGAAGTGTTTGAATGCCGGTTTCTTTGGAAAATTCATCCAGAAGCGGCTTTAGTAGATGCTCTTTTCGTGCGCTGTAAATGACCAGTTTGCTTTCCGCAGCCAGAGCGCCGGAGCTGGTCGTGGCGATTGCAAGGGGCATAAGGATCGTCAGGGCGAGTCCACTTGCCAGCCATTTAGAGAAAAAATTGTGTCGCATGATTGAATCCTGTTTTGGTGTTGTTTAAGCGGCTTTTCGTTCGGAAAATTGCAGGGTTCCCGAATTCAGATGAGCGATTCGGTCACACAGCGTTTCGGCTTCGGCGGCGGAGTGGGTGACGACAAGAGTGGTCATGTTTTCCTGTTTCAGCCATCGGCGAAGCATTTGAGCCAGACGCATGGTCAGAGCGTGATCCAAGCTGGAAAAAGGTTCGTCGAAAAGAATCAGAGAGGGTTTGGGTGCCATGGCTCGGGCAATGGCTACCCGTTGTTGCTGGCCACCGGAAAGTTCATGCGGGTAACGTTGCAGCAATTCAGTGATTTCCATCATGTTGGTCAGCTCTAAGGTGCGGGCACGTTGCTGCCGGGGGGATTGGCCTTTTAGACCGAAAACGATGTTTTCTTCGATTGTCAGATGCGGGAAGAGGGCATAATCCTGAAATACCATGCCGATTGATCGGCGTTCAGGCGCCATGCAGAAACCGGGCCGGCTTAGGCATTTTTGCCCGACCGAGACGCTTCCCTGATTCAGGCTCTGGAAGCCGGCGATGGTGCGCAACAGCGTGGTTTTTCCGCTGCCGCTTTTTCCCGTCAAGCCGAGAATCTCGTTTGCCGCCAAGTGTAGATTGCATGCGTTCAATACCGGAAGTTGATCGCGTACCACGGTGACATCTTGTAATTTAAGCATAGGTAAACCAATCTAAATGAGAATAATTTATTATCTGGATAATAGATTAAATAATAATTGTTTTCAATATTAACCAGCGATTAAATTAAGCAGAAATTAATTTTTGTATGTTTGGAGGTTTGTTCACTGTTTTTGAATGCCTTGTGGCCGGGCAGAAACTGGTGGTAAAGACCGGCGATGGCGGTAAAGGATGGAAAAGCGATGGCGAAAAATTGCAAGGGGAGTGTGTGCTGGATCGTTTGAGAAAGGTTTTCGAATGAGGTCAGCCGGGAAGCGTCATGGTTGCCAAACTTCGGGAGGGAAGACCGGCTGATCTTATCTGCCGGTCTTTATCGCAATTTTGCAGACGTTATTGAATTTTCAGGTAGGCGTAACCTTCACTTTGCAGGATCGCGATTTTGGCGACGCCGGAAGGTGCCAGCTCAATGCCTTTATATACTTTTGATTTGGCCAGTCCGACTTCATCTCGTGTTTTGTCGCACAAGTGAACTTTCACTCCGCGTACGTTCATCAGAGCCTCTAATCGGCCTTTCAGTTCGTCGCGACGTTCCAATAGGGCCTTGTCGTGAGCATAGGGCGTGTCCTTCAAGGCATCGTCGGTCGTAAATCGTAGTCCGTAGCCGACGAAAACCAGATGGACGTCGGGTTCAAGCAATTCGTTTTCATAGAAATTCATAATGTTGTTAATGGATGTCAAAGTGGCGGAATAGCGTGTCGGGTCTTTAAAGTCGACATGGTAAACCACCTTGGCGCCGTCATCGGCCGCCTGAACTTGGGTGCTGAAACCGATAAAAGCCAGAGTGATGAGGGCTGGGTGAATGAGTTTTTTGAATAGATTCATGGTGACGAGTGCCTCTGATGTTGTTATTGAATCGGGTTTTAAATCGCTTTTAAGTTTGCAGGGAATCCATGTCAGCTATAAAAAAAGCGATTTCCTGAAAGAAAATCGCTTAGTTCTAAAAGGGCGACTTTTTACATGGTTCGAGTGATTTCGCGCGTGCCGTGAAGCGATTGGATCGCTTCATTGGCGCGTTTGAACAGAATCTGGCTATCATCATCCGGCGAGCGAATTTCGGTCACGCCGGCATGACTGGTCAAGCAGGTGACGACGCCGTCTTCCAATTTGATGTTCTGCGCGGAAATGGTTTCCTGTGCCAGTTTGGCGATGCGGAACGCATCTACTGCTTTGACGCCCGGCAGAGCAATCATAAATTGGTCGCAGCTCAGGCGGCCGATGTAACCTAAATCTTTGGCGACTTTTTTGATGGCATGCGCGGCGGTTAAAATTGCTTTATCGCCCATTTCGTGGCCGTAACCATCTGTAATGCGTTTGAAACAATCCAGATCGATTTTGATCATTGACAGCGCCTGCTTGTTTGTTTTGGCTTTGTTCAGTTCTTCGTCCAGTACGCCAAGGAAAAAATCGCGGTTGTACAGTTCGGTCAATGGGTCGGTGGAGGAGAGGTGTTCAATCTGTTCTTCCATGTGTTTGCGACTGGTGATGTTGATTGCCAGCCAGATGACCGCCGGTTGCCCATACTCTTCACTTTTGACCGGGTAGATACGTGCTTCGTACCACTGGCCGCCGGCAGGGCCTTCGCTGACGCCGCTGACTTCCGTATTCGCCAATTGGTATTCGATTTCTTGCAACTGGCCGGTAGCGATTGATTTTTGCACAATTTTCAAGAAGCGGTTGGCCATCTGTTCCGGTAGAACTTCGTGGTATTTTTTGCCGATCAGTGCCGAGCCATCCGCATACAGCGTGCGCTCGCTTCCTCCGACAATATCCAGATAGGTTCCGTCCTGACCCATAATAAAGATCGGATCCGGCATTGCGTTGGCAATGGCGTCTAGATGAGAATGAGTTTGCGGCATGATCTTAATCCTTCGAAATCGGTTTGTATTTGATGCGGTGCGGCTGCGCGGCATCAGCTCCTTTACGACGTTTTAAATCGGCTTCGTAATCGGAGAAGTTTCCTTCAAACCACTCTACATGGGAATCCCCCTCGAACGCAAGCATATGCGTCGCAATTCGATCCAGGAACCAGCGGTCGTGGGAAATAACCACGGCACAGCCGGCAAATTCCAGCAGCGCTTCTTCCAGTGCGCGAAGGGTTTCTACGTCCAGATCGTTGGTCGGTTCATCCAGAAGCAGCAGGTTTCCGCCGCTACGCAGCATCTTTGCCAGATGTACGCGGTTGCGTTCACCACCGGAAAGCTGGCCGATCTTTTTCTGTTGATCACCGCCTTTGAAATTGAAACGGCTGCAATAGGCGCGCGAGTTGACTTCGATGTTGCCGACCATGAATAATTCTTCACCGCCGGAAATTTCTTCCCAAACGGTTTTGCTATCGTCCAGTGCATCGCGGCTTTGGTCAACATAGGACAGTTTGACGGTTTCACCGTATTCGATGCTGCCGCTGTCTGGTTGTTCCTGACCAGTCAGCATGCGGAACAGAGTGGATTTACCGGCACCGTTGGCCCCGATAATGCCGACAATCCCCCCTTGCGGCAAGCGGAAGTTCAGGTCATCGATCAGTAAACGGTCACCGAAGGATTTGTTCAGGTGGCTGACTTCGATGACTTTCTCACCAAGGCGTTCGGCAACCGGAATGAAAATTTCGTTGGTTTCGTTGCGTTTCTGATGTTCTTGACTGCTCAACTCCTCGAAGCGAGACATACGTGCCTTGGATTTTGCATGCCGACCTTTAGCGCCTTGACGAACCCATTCCAGTTCGCTTTTGATGGTTTTCATGCGAGCGGCTTCGGATTTGGCTTCCTGCTCCAGACGTTTTTCTTTCTGTTCCAGCCATGAGGAGTAGTTGCCTTCGAACGGAATTCCTTCACCTCGATCCAGTTCGAGAATCCACTGAGCGGCGTTGTCGAGGAAGTAGCGGTCGTGGGTGATGGCTACCACGGTCCCCGGGAATTCGAGGAGGAAGCGTTCCAGCCAGGCAATCGATTCAGCATCCAGATGGTTGGTCGGTTCGTCCAGCAGCAGCATATCCGGTTTTTCCAGCAGGAGTTTGCACAGAGCAACCCGGCGTTTTTCCCCGCCGGATAATTTGGAAACGTCAGTGTCCCAAGGCGGCAGGCGTAAGGCGTCGGCGGCAATTTCCAAATTGCGGTCCAGATTGTGTCCATCCATTGCTTGGATAATGTCTTCGATGGCGCCTTGTTTTTTAGCCAGAGCATCGAAGTCGGCGTCCGGTTCCGCATAGGCGGCATACACCGCATCCAACTCGGCCATGGCATCTTTGACTTCTTTTACCGCTTCTTCTATGTTCCCGCGCACGTCTTTATTCTCGTCCAGTTGCGGCTCCTGCGGAAGATAACCGACTTTTATGCCCGGTTGCGGACGGGCTTCACCGACGATGTCGGTGTCGATTCCGGCCATGATTCTCAGTAGGGTGGATTTACCGGCGCCGTTAAGCCCGAGAACGCCGATTTTGGCTCCGGGGAAAAAGGAGAGAGAGATATCTTTTAAAATATGACGGTTCGGCGGTACGATTTTGCCGACTCGGTTCATGGTATAAACGAATTGCGCCATTATTAGTTGTTCCTAAGTTCTGTTTCCTGAGAGTGACGATGTTTTTGCCCGAAGGCGGCGGTCAGCCATGCAAGAATGACGATATGAATTTTAAACAGCAACTTTACCGAAAAACCGAGCTTAGGAAAAGGGGCAGATAGAAGAGAAAACCAAAGAGAAGTCCGCTTGGCGTGGATTTTTGTCAAGGAGCCTTTTGCTTTGGTTTTGTGTTCGGCGCATCGGTTCAAAAAGGCGATGTGGAATTTTTGATGCCAAGGATGTCACAGGAACATCGCTTCTTTCGAGAAGCCGTTTTAAGAAGACTGCGCTGCCTGCAGGAATTATCGCTGGAATAAAGCGGGTTAAAGCTTGAATGTTCGAGTTCAAAACGGGTAAAATCCCTCTCTTTGACACTATTCACTTGCCAGACGGAGAACCTGAGAAATGTTCGCAAAATCAATGACCATTGCCGGTTACGACGATTTGATCGCCGATGCGATTAAAAACGAAGAAACGCGCCAGGAATCGCACATCGAATTGATTGCTTCGGAAAACTATACCAGCCCGCGCGTGATGGAAGCGCAAGGCTCTTATTTTACGAATAAGTATGCGGAAGGGTATCCGGGGAAGCGTTACTACGGCGGCTGTGAGTATGCGGATATCGTCGAGCAGGCGGCAATCGATCGCGCCAAAGAGTTGTTCGGTGCGGACTACGCCAATGTTCAGCCTCACTCCGGTTCTCAGGCGAATGCAGCGGTTTATATGGCGTTGTGCGAGCCGGGCGATACCGTTTTGGGTATGAGTCTGGCGCATGGTGGGCATTTGACTCACGGTTCCCATGTCAGCTTTTCCGGCAAAATCTACAATGCCGTTCAGTACGGTATTGATCCGGTCACCGGCCAGATTGATTACGATGAAGTGCAGGCTTTAGCCAGTGAGCATCAGCCTAAAATGATCATTGCCGGTTTCTCGGCTTACTCTCAGGTCATCGATTGGGCAAAATTCCGTGAAATTGCTGATTCTGTCGGCGCTTATCTGTTTGTCGATATGGCGCACGTTGCCGGTCTGGTTGCCGGTGGTCTTTATCCGAATCCGGTTCCATTTGCCGATGTCGTGACGACTACGACGCACAAAACTTTGCGTGGTCCTCGCGGTGGTTTGATTCTGGCAAAGTCCAACCCGGATCTTGAGAAGAAATTGAACTCGGCGATTTTCCCGGGCGGTCAGGGCGGACCTTTGGTTCACGTTATGGCGGCTAAGGCAGTGGCCTTCAAAGAGTGTTTGGAACCTGAATGGAAAACATACTGTGAAAACGTCGTCAAAAACGCGCAAGCAATGGCAAAAGTTTTTATCGAGCGCGGTTGTGATGTAGTTTCTGGCGGAACTGAAAACCACTTGTTCCTGGTTAGTCTGATTAAAAAGGGGCTGACCGGTAAGTTGGTTGATGCCGCTCTGGATTCTGCGCATATTACAGTCAATAAGAATTCGGTTCCAAATGATCCGATGTCACCGTTTGTGACTTCCGGTATTCGTGTTGGTACACCGGCTGCGACGACTCGCGGTTTCGATGTCGAAGATTGTACCAATCTGGCAACTTGGATGTGTGACGTTATTGATGCCTGTGATCAGGAAGCCGGGACTTGGGATGAAGCCGTGGTGGCAGAAGTTCGCAAAAAAGTCAGTGCTTTGTGTGCGGCAAAACCCGTTTACAAATAAGACAGACCATTCTCTGGGGGAGTACATCGGAATAGCCAAAGGGTCCTTTCTTGTGTTATAACCTCTAATTGATCGGAAAAACCACCATATCTGGTGGTTTTTTCGCATCTGGACAACCGAATTATAAGAAAATACTAATTTATCGTCTCTTTTGAGGCGATCGGTTATTTGGGAGTGAGTTATGCATTGTCCTTTCTGTAATGCGCCCGATACCAAGGTTGTGGATTCCCGTCTGGCAACCGAAGGCGTTCAGGTTCGCCGCCGTCGGGAATGCACCCATTGCGGTGAGCGTTTTACCACCTATGAATCCGCCGAACTTTCCCTGCCACGAGTGATTAAAAGCGATGGGAATCGCGAACGTTTCGAAGATGACAAAATTCGCAAGGGGCTGGTGAAAGCGCTTGAGAAGCGACCGGTTTCCAGTGAAACGATTGAGCAGGTGATCAGTCATATTATGAAGCGACTGATGTCTGAAGGTGTCCGCGAAATTCCCTCGGCGCAGATTGGTGAATGGGTGATGGAGGAACTGAGAGAGCTGGATCAGGTTGCTTATGTCCGGTTTGCTTCTGTGTATCGCGCTTTTCAGGATGTCAACGCTTTTCGTGAAGAGGTTGAAAAGCTGGTTCATGCCACGACGGCTAAATAGACGGGGACATACCTATGCAACATGAATTTTCTGCCGAAGAGCGGCAGTACATGCAGTTGGCCCTTTCTCTGGCGGAGAAAGGTTTGTATTCAACGAAACCAAACCCGGCAGTCGGATGTGTTCTGGTTAAAAACGGAGAGATTGTCGGTACCGGTTGGCATCGCAAGGCTGGAGAGCTGCATGCCGAACGCCTTGCCATGGCCGAGGCGGGAGAAAAGAGTGTGGGCGCAACAGCTTATGTGACTCTGGAACCCTGTTCTCATTACGGGCGAACTCCGCCTTGTGCTGATGGTTTGATCGAAGCCGGTGTCGAGCAGGTCATAGTGGCGGCAAGGGACCCGAATCCGCTGGTAGCCGGACGCGGTATCGAACGCCTAAGCGATGCGGGAATCCATGTTGCTGTCGGGCTGTTTGAAAAAGAAGCGCTGGCTCTGAATCGTGGGTTTATCAAACGCATGCAAAGCGGGTTGCCTTATGTAAGTCTGAAAATGGCCAGTAGTCTGGATGGCCGAACCGCGATGGCAAATGGCGAAAGTAAGTGGATTACCGGTGAAGCGTCGCGGCTTGAAGTGCATAAGATGCGAGCCCGTTGCGGTGCTTTGATTACCGGCATCGGGACGATTCTGGCTGACGATCCGAGCATGACGGTTCGCTTGCCGGATGAGCTGTTGCGAGAGATGAATCTGGAGGCAGAGAGCTGTCATCCGATTCGAGTGGTTCTTGACCCGAACCTGAGCATGCCGCTGGATGCTAAAATGCTGCATCAGCCGGGCCGGACGATTCTAATGACTTCCAAGCAGACTGTTGAGGCGAATCCGTCTCTGGTTGCGCAATTCCATGCGAATCAGGTTGAACTGGTTGCCGTGGCCTCAGAAGAAGATCATCTGGATATCGAATCGGTACTTTCTTACCTGGCTCGGGAAGAACATATCAATGATGTGATGGTGGAGTCCGGGGCGATCGTGGCCGGTGCTTTCATTGCTTCCGGTCATGTTGATGAATTGCACTGTTTTATTGCGCCGAGTTTGCTGGGTGATCAGGCCAGACCGATGTTTGTTTTGCCCGAATTGCAGACGATGGACGATAAAATTCAATTGGAAATTGAATCGGCGGAGCGTTTCGGCGACGATATACGTCTGATTTTGAAAAAGGCTCAATAAAGCGCCGTTTCGGCAAGGGTCTGAAAGGATACAATACGATAATGTTTACAGGAATTATTCAAGCGGAAGGGCGAATTGAGAAAATCGAACCGCGTGATGGTGATTGGAAAGTTACCATTGGGGTCGGTAAGCTGGATATGAGCGATGTTGAGATCGGAGACAGTATTGCTGCGAGCGGAATTTGTCTGACGGCCATCGAATTCGGCAAGGATTATTATGTCGCGGATGTTTCCGGAGAAACGCTGGAGGTGACGAGTGCGAGATCCTGGGAAGTCGGTACACCGGTAAATCTGGAAAAAGCGCTACGCTTGCAGGATCGTCTGGGCGGGCATCTGGTCAGTGGTCATGTTGACGGGGTGGGTGAAGTGGTTTCAATTCAGCAGGATGGGCGTTCGTGGCGCTACGAGCTGGAGGCGCCGAGGGCATTATGTCGTTATATTGCTGCCAAGGGATCGATTTGCATCAACGGTATCAGCCTGACGGTGAATAAGGTTGACGGTTGTAAATTCGACGTTAATATCGTGCCGCATACCCGGCAGGAAACCACGATTAAATATCTGCAGACCGGTTCCAGTGTCAATTTAGAGGTGGATTTGCTGGCACGTTATCTGGAACGTATGATGACGGCTCCGCAAGATGAAAAAGCCTCTGCAATTACCCCTGAATTTTTAGCAAAGAATGGATTTAAATAATGCCGTTGAATACGATTGAAGAATTGATTGAAGATTATCGCCAGGGAAAAATGGTGATTTTGATGGATGATGAAGACCGGGAGAATGAAGGTGATTTGCTGGTTCCGGCGCAGACGGTCACTCCGGAAGACATTAATTTCATGGCGCGTTATGGCCGGGGGCTGATCTGTCTGACCATGACCCGGGATCGTTGCAATCAGTTGCACCTGCCTTTGATGGTAAAGGATAATACCGATCCGCATGGCACCAACTTTACCGTATCCATCGAAGCCGCCGAAGGCGTTACTACCGGTATTTCCGCCGCAGATCGTGCGGTGACGGTGCGGACTGCGGTTGCCAAAAATGCCGGTCCGGCGGACATTGTCACTCCGGGGCATATTTTCCCGTTGATGGCGCAGCCCGGTGGTGTGCTGACTCGCGCAGGCCATACCGAAGCGGGGTGCGATCTGGCGCGGCTGGCCGGTTTTGAGCCCTCCTCGGTAATTGTGGAAATTATGAATGAAGACGGTTCCATGGCGCGTCGCGACGATCTTGAAGCCTACGCTGCAGAGCATGGAATCAAAATTGGAACCATTGCCGATTTGATCGAGTATCGTCTGCAGAACGAAAAGACCATTGAACGGGTGTCAGAATGCAAATTGCCGACAGAGTACGGCGAGTTCCGTCTGATCGGTTATCAGGACGTACTTGAGCATAAAGCGCATTTTGCTCTGGTTTACGGCCAGTTGAATTCGGATGAGGCGATACCGGTTCGCGTGCATATGCTGGATACTTTATGTGATGTGTTTGGTTCGCGGCGTCCGGAATGCGGCTGGTCACTGCAATCGGCGATGAAACAGGTCGTTGAAGAGGGTGCCGGGGCGATTGTCGTGTTGCGAAAACACGAAGAGGCTTCTGAGCTGCTGGATAAGATTCAGGGGTTCCAGATGAAGGATTTGGGGGTGAATGCTCCGGAAAACCGCTATGATGACGATACCAAGACTTTCGGGCTTGGAGCGCAGATATTATCGGATCTGGGCTTGAAGCGTTTGAAGGTCATTGGTTCTGCGATGAAGATGAGCGCCCTGAGCGGGTTCGGTCTGGAAATCAGCGAAACACTGTCCAAAAAAGATTAATGCAAAGCGAACGTCCGCAAGAGAGAATCGTCTAAAAAACGGTTGAAAATATGGCACAATAGCTTGCCTGAATTCACAGAAAAGAAGAATGTCCGTATCGACGGCTTCATTCTGAAAATAAGAAAGAGAAGTATCAAAATGAGAACCATTGAAGGAAACCTAACAGCCCAAGACATGAAAATCGGCTTGGTGATTGGTCGTTTTAACAGCTTTATCGTGGATCATCTGGTCGCGGGTGCGGTGGATACCATCGTTCGTCATGGCGGTGATGAAGCCAATATCGACAAGGTATTTGTTCCGGGTGCTTTCGAAATCCCGCTGGCGGTTCAGAAAATGGCTCAATCCGGTGATTACGATGCAGTAGTTGCTCTGGGAGCAGTGATCCGCGGCGGGACTCCGCATTTCGATTACGTTGCCGGTGAATGTGTAAAAGGTTTGGGGCAGGTGCAGTTGAATACCGGTGTTCCGGTTTCTTTCGGTGTTTTGACGGTCGACAGTATCGAACAGGCAATCGAGCGTGCGGGTACGAAGGCGGGTAACAAGGGTGAAGAATGTACGCTTGCTGCCATTGAAATGGTTAATGTGTTGAAGCAGATTTAATGAAAACAATGGATTCCATTCAGCCCGGAAAAGGCGAAGAAATAATCGAAAAAGAAAAGCGCGTTTCGCCGCGCAGTCAGTCGCGTCGCGTTGCGTTACAGGCTTTGTATCAGTGGCAGATGACGTTTGAGGAACCGGCGGTGATTATTCGCCAGTTTCAGGAAGATGAGCGTCTGAATCACCTCGATCCCGAGCTGTTTAAGGAACTGTTTGGCCAGGTTGTCGCTCAGGCGGAAGCGTTAGATGAAGTTTACGGTGCCTATCTCGACCGGGCAGTTTCCATGATTGATCCGGTTGAAAGAGCGATAATGCGTCTGGGGGTATACGAGTTGAAGAACAAACCCGAGATTCCCTATCGGGTTATCATTAACGAGGCGGTTGAGCTGGCCAAACGTTTCGGTGCCGAAGAGAGTCATAAATACGTAAACGGAATTCTGGATAAAGCGGCAAAGCAGTTGCGACCGAACGAGTGACTGTTTTACGGTGTTTCTTTCTGAACCTCGTCGTTCTTACTGGGCGGCGGGGTTTTGTTTTTTTTGTGGTTTGGATTTTATACCAAATAGGCAATAAGGTGAAAATAGAACCTTTATGGCGAAAGAATTTGATTTGATTGACGACTTTTTTGTTCCCCTTGGTGAGGGTGGCCGGCAATCGGAAGGCGAAGGGCAAATCGGTATCGGGGATGATGGCGCGGTCATCTCTGTACCGTCGGGTCACCAGGCTGTCGTGGTTACTGATACGCTTGTTTGCGGTGTGCATTTCCCGCCGGAGACGTCGGCGTTTGATATTGGCTGGAAAGCTTTGGCGGTCAATCTAAGCGATTTGGCTGCGATGGGCGCGCAACCGGCTTTCTATTCTCTTGCTCTTACGTTGCCGAATTATGATGCCGAATGGCTGCGTTTGTTTGCACTCGGTCTGAAGGCGTCAGCCGAAGCCTGTTTTGGAAAGTCGATTCCCTTGATTGGAGGGGATACGACCAAAGGGCCTTTGTGCATCACCGTTTCAGCTCAGGGCTGGGTTGCGGATGGTCAGGCTGTGATGCGGCATACTGCGAAAAATGGTGATCATTTGTTTGTCAGTGGTTTTCTTGGAGATGCAGCGCTGGGACTGAAACTGGCGATGCCCAAATTTTGGGGAAAAATCCCGGTGGTGTCGTTTGTTCCGGAGGAAGAAGCCTATTTACTTACAGCTTTGAATCGTCCCGAAGCCGGTGTGGCCTACGCTGAAATTTTGCGGGAGTTTGCGCATGCAGCTATTGATATCTCCGATGGTTTTCTGGCGGATTTAGGGCATATTTTGCGGCGTTCTTCAAAACAGCTTGGCACTGATTTACAGGCTTGCATCGATCTGGCTGCCTTACCCACATCGAAAGCGATGCAGCGGTACCTGGCACTAACCTCCGATTGGACGGCGCTTTTGAATGGCGGCGATGATTATCGCTTGTGTTTTACCGTGAGTGCCGATCGGGTTGCAGCACTGAAAGAGGAGGCGCAACGAAGGGGTTTGCCGGTATTTGAAGTTGGTGTTGTCAGAAACCGTTCGCAAGGGGCGCCGAGATTTGAGTTGGTGCGAGATCGGTTGGACGGCGGTTTACTGGCAGAAGATTTTTCAGTGGAAGGCTTTCAGCATTTTTAAGGTGGCATTGCGTTTGAGAGCAGGACTGCTTGGACGATTTTTGATTGCTGTCTTTGTTTTAAAGTAATAAAAAAACCGGCTTTATGCCGGTTTTTTTATTACACAAACGCATTTTTTCATGCAATGGTTTTGCGGCGTGCTTCGACGCCGTCGGAAAGCATTTGCAGGGCTTGCAGGCTGTCGTCCCAGCCGATGCAGGCATCCGTAATGCTTTGTCCGTATGCCAGTGGCTGTCCCGGTTTGACGTCCTGACGTCCTCCTAGCAGGTGGCTTTCAATCATGGCGCCCATAATATGAGGATTACCTGCAGAGAGTTGGTCTCGAATCGATTCGGCAACGATGAGTTGGCGTTCATGCTGTTTATTGCTGTTGGCATGGCTGCAATCAATCATCAGTTTGTCCTGAACTTTTGCCGTTTGCAGGTGCTCAACGGCGTCCGCGACAAATGAGGCTTCGTAGTTCGGCCCGTCGTTGCCGCCGCGTAAAATAACGTGGCTGTCATGGTTACCGGTCGTTTCAAAAATGGCTGAATGCCCTTCCTTGGTCAGAGACATGAAAATGTGCGGATTGTTTGCAGCGCGGATGGCATCAACGGCAACTTTGAAGCCGCCATCGGTTCCGTTTTTGAAACCGACCGGGCAGGAAAGCCCGGAGGCGAGTTCGCGGTGCCCCTGGCTTTCCGTTGTACGGGCGCCGATGGCTCCCCAGGAAATCAGGTCAGCGACATACTGCGGGGAGATCAGATCAAGAAATTCCGTAGCTGCGGGTACACCAAGATTGTTGACGTCTGCCAGTAGTGAACGGGCTAATCCCAAGCCTTTGTTGATTTCGAAAGATTCGTTCAGATCCGGGTCATTGATCAAGCCTTTCCAGCCGACGGTTGTGCGCGGCTTCTCGAAATAGACGCGCATGACGATCAGAAGGGTATCTTTGAATTTTTCGATTTGGCCTTTCAATTGGGCGGCGTAATCGCGGGCTGCTGCCGGGTCGTGAATTGAGCAGGGGCCGATGATGACCAGTAAGCGGTCATCTCGTCCAGAGAGAATGTTGTGAATTTGCTGGCGAGTATCATAAACGGTGCGCGAGGCAATTTCGGTAATCGGGTATTGCTCGTGCAATTCGCGTGGTGGGCGAACTTCGGTAATGTTCTTGATGCGTAAATCATCGGTTTGATACTTCGACATGATGTTCCTTGCTGCTCTTCTTCTGGCCTTTGTCAATTTGGCACTGTTTCGCTCTGATAAAGGCGTTAAATTAAGCGAATTATTATGCCATTAAAGTCTCGGTTTTGCATTAACCAAATTTGCCGTTTTGCCCGCAGGATGCCGGTTAAGTGACTGATATAGATAAAGAAGCCGGGGCAGGCTTCAGCTTTGGAATTTGCGGCCGTTTTATTTATAGGGAAGCTTGTTTGATAGTGAATGCTTTTGGAAGCGTTTAATGAAATCTATTTAATCAAATAAATGAGTTATGTTAGAATTATCCGGTTTTAAATTTTGAGTGGGCTAGTTAAAGTGGTGCATTGCAGATATATTATTCAAGGTGTGACCGAAGATGGTCGAAAATTCAGACCAAGCGACTGGATTGACCGTATTTCATCGATGATGGCAAGCTACGGCGAATCGCATCGTCTGGTCTATTCTGAGCTGTTGCATCCTGAATTGTTTGAAGGGCAAAAGTGCTTGATTATCGATACTTCTTTGGAACAGGAAAATCCGACCATGTATCGATATGTAATGAATTTTGTGAAAACCAACAAGTTGCAGATGACGCAAATTTGTGAGGATACCGAGAAGAAGCTTGGTTCTTGAGGTGTTGATATAGCCGCAAATACTGTTAAAAGCAGTGATAAAGATTCGTTAAACCCGCTGATCATGCGATCTGCGGGTTTTTTATTATCGGGGGAATCTGTTTGAGCTTTACAGCCATGATGTCATTAAAGTGGCGCCGAAGAATAAATAGGCTATGCCGCCAATAGCCAGAAACGGGCCGAAAGGAATTTCGTGCTGAATGGACTTACGCTGCAGCCAAACGCTTAGTAAGCCAATGATCAGGCTGCTGATTGAAGCGATCAGAATGATTTGCGGCAGCGCCGCAAGGCCGAACCAGGCTCCGAGCGCTGCAAGGAGCTTGAAGTCTCCGTAACCCATGCCTTCTTTCCCGGTCAAGAGTTTGAAACCGTGGTACAGGAGCCATAGAATCAGATAGCCAGCGACTGCTCCCCAGATAGCGAATACCGGATCGGTAAAAAAGTCGAAAGTGTTCAGTAAAAGTCCCAGCCATAAGAGCGGAAGGCTTAGGATATCGAGAATTAAGTAGTGTTCGATGTCGATAATGCTGATCGTCAGTAGAATCCAGACAAAGATGAGCGAGAAAAGGGCGATCTGCGTCATACCAAAGTGCCAGACCGTCGCGGTGGTTAACAGCATGCTGCTTATCTCGATAAGGGGGTAGCGCAGCGAAATTTTTTGCTGGCAGTGATGGCATTGTCCGCCTGAGGCCAGATAACTGATGATTGGAATCAAGCGATACCAGGGTAAGGTTTCTTGGCATTGAGGGCAGGCGGATCTGCCGACGAAAATCGATTTCAGAGTGAGGGATTGATCGGTTTCTTCGGCAAACAGTATTCGCGGCAAGCGCCAACTGAGCATGGAGATAAAGCTGCCGATCAGCAGTCCGATCAAGGCACTGAATATCAGGTAGCTGACCGGTAGTGTCACGTCGTTTTATTCCGAGTAGATGACGCAGTTGCGATCGTTTTCCCAGACCGTAATACTGTGCATGCGGACAAGTTCGCTGCCAATTCGGCTCTGCATCTCGCGGAACAGGTAAACGGCGATGTTTTCCGCCGTCGGGTTGCGTTCCTGGAAGTAGGCATGGTCGTTCAGAAAGCTGTGGTCAAGTTCTTTGACAACTTCTTTAGCATGACGTTTGATCTCTTTAAAATCAATTACCATGCCGATTTCGTTCAATTTTTGCCCTTCAACCTGAACTTCGATTTTCCAGTTGTGTCCGTGCAGTTTGGCGCAGTCGCCCGGATAGCCTTTCAGGCTATGCGCCGAAGCGAAATCAAGTAGAGTTTTGAGTACAAATGTCTGCGCCATGATGGTTTTCCGTAACTGCCCGCCAAAAAAGAGAAATTATAACGAAATCCATGATTTGAGGGAAGTACTTGATACGGCGGCCGGGCGAAAAAATCGGAAATTCTCAATGATTCCGTTCGGCAATGTAGTGAATCAGTTGGTTCAGAAAAAGACTGTCAAACGGTAGGTTTTTCAGTATTTTTCGGGCGTCCTCTATCAGTTGATCACGGTAGGCTTTTGAAGCGTCGAGTCCAAGTAATTTCGGGTAGGTGGATTTATCCGCGGCCAGATCGCTGCCTTGTGGTTTACCAAGCGTCTGGGTATCGCTTTCGACATCGAGAATGTCGTCGTGAACTTGAAAGGCCAGGCCGATGCGCTCTCCGAGTTGTTTGAGGTTTGCTTCAAACTGCGGGTAATCCGAGTGTTGCAGAGCGCCAAGTTGCAGGGCGCAGCGGATCAGTGCGCCGGTTTTCAAACGATGCATCCGGCGCAATTGGTGGAGTTCCGGAAGAACGCCTTGCGATTGGATGTCGATTAACTGGCCGCCGATCATGCCGTTGCTTCCCGCCGCTTCACTGAGCAGGAGAATGGCGTTCAGCCGATGTCGTTCACTGAGTTGTTCATCGCTGCTCAGGATTTGGAATGCCAGGGTTTGCTGGGCGTCTCCGACGAGAATGGCGGTGGCTTCATCATAGCGGATGTGGCAGGTTGGCTGGCCGCGGCGCAGATCATCATCGTCCATTGCGGGCAGGTCGTCGTGTACCAGTGAGTAGCTGTGAATCAGTTCGATGGCACAGGCGCAGGCATCCAGTCTGGATGTCGGGATCCCCAGAGCGTCGCCAATTGCGTAAATCAGTGCGGGGCGCAAGCGCTTTCCGGCGTTAAAGGTTGAATATTCGATCGCTTCTTTCAGTTGGGCAGGGCACTGTTCTTCGGATAGTAAATTGTCCAGTCTGGATTGCAATTGTTGTTGGACGCGGTTCCGATAGGCGTTAAGTTGAGATTGCAAAGCCGTCTCCTGAAGTGATTGGCGGTGGTGATCGAAATTGAATTACTGAATTTGCGTGCCGGTTTTGAGTGTTTAAGTTCGGCAAAACGATTTATTGTACTCGCTCGGTGCAAGGCATGCAGGGGAATTGTGTTTGGCTTGTTTGAATCGATTGAAGTTTTTTCAATACTTGCCGATAGATTCATAAATAGTCTAATATGGCGAAGATAGGCTGCTTTGCATCGAGTTGGCCGGATCGTAGCGGAATCGGATTTTTTTAGCCGATAGAATTTTTAGAGTGGTTCGACATGTTTATCGTATATAGTCCAGAAGGACAAAACTTAATTGGTTCCGTGCAGAATTTGCCCGATTTGAAGATTGATCCGGCAAAACAGGTGCATGCAACTGCGGCTGCGCCGGAATCTTTTGAGAGATCGGGGTTGGAGTCGTCTAACCTGCCAAAGGCGAAACGTTCTGCTGTCGATGCCTATCAGAGCAACCGGGCTAATCCGCAGATGCGCCGTACGGTTGTGCGGGTTGACGAGATTATGAGTTCGCCGGTGATTACTGTCGAAGCTGATCAGACAATCGAACAGGCGTGGGAATTGATGAGTCAGCATAAAGTGACTTATTTGCCGGTTGTTGAAGCTGGTCGCCTGGTTGGGATGTGTACCTGGGTCAATTTGCTGGAACAGGTTTTGGTTAATCCGACCGGCGAGACGGAAACGGCGGTGACCGAGGCGGTCAGCTCTGTGATGCATAAGCAGGTGGTGACGACTTCGCCCGATACCGATGTGCGCCATGTCGCCAAGGTTTTTACTCGATATGATATTCGCGCGGTGGTGGTAATGAATGAAGGAACGCAGATTTCCGGAATTGTTACCGAAGGGGATCTGGTTCGCTGTCTGGCCGCCGAGCCGCCGATCGAATTGTATATTTAGTTATATTTAGCGATTTGTCGAGTTTTGTACTGCTGGATCGACCCTCGTAAACCGTCAAATTTCATATCATCCTGAGTTTCTTTTTTCAGGTAAAACGTTACTTTCCTTTTCAAAAAAACTTCAAATTCAATTATAATAAACTGTTTATTTTACAGCTTTCATTCAGGTTGCGGCCATGTCTTACATAAAGCGTTATTTGATTGCCGGATTACTGGTTTGGCTCCCGCTCGGGGTGACCATTGCGGTAATCAAATTTTTGGTGGATCTTTTTGACCGCAGCCTGCTTCTGCTGCCTCACCAGTATCGTCCGGAACAGCTTTTCGGAATGGAAATTCCGGGGCTGGGTGTGGTTTTGTCGATTGTTCTGGTTTTGTTGACCGGTATTTTTGTCGCCAATCTTCTTGGGAGTAAGTTGGTCGGAATATGGGAGTCGTTTTTGTCACGCATCCCTCTGGTTCGTTCGATCTACACTGCGGTGAAACAGATTGCCGAAGCGGTTTTCGGTTCCGGTGAACAGACATTTCAGAAAGTTTATCTGGTAGAGTACCCGCGCAAGGGGCTGTGGACTCTGGCTTTTCAGACCGGCAGTCAGCGTGGGGAAGCGCAGAAAAAAACCGGCATTGAAGACACTGTCAACCTGTTTGTTCCGACAACGCCGAATCCGACGTCTGGATTCTTTATTATGGCTTCTCGCCACGAGATGGTCGAATTGGAAATGAATGTCGACGATGCGCTGAAAATGGTGATTTCCGGTGGGGTGGTTGTCCCGGACAGTGCTAAAAATGCTATGAAAAAAGATAATGCCTGAAACGTTCGGTGCTATCAGCAGATTAATTTTTAACGATAATTAGATAAAAAGGTAAAAGGGTTTATGCGCACGCATTATTGTGGACAAGTAACGGAATCTTTAATTGATCAGACGGTTCAGGTTGCCGGATGGGTACACCGTCGCCGCGATCACGGCGGAGTCATCTTTATTGACCTTCGCGATCGTGAAGGGCTTGTTCAAGTAGTTGTTAACCCTGATGCGGCGGAGAACTTCGCTAAAGCGGAAAAGCTGCGCGCCGAATGCGTGCTGAGTATTAGCGGAAAGGTGATTCCGCGTACTGAAGGGACCGTGAATCCGAACATGGCCACCGGTAAAATCGAAATTGTTGCCGAACAGCTTGATGTGCTGAGTATGGCCGAGCCGATTCCGTTTCAGCTGGATGAAAAGCATGTCGGTGAAGAGACACGTTTGAAATATCGTTATATCGACTTGCGTCGTGAGCAGATGCAGGGCAACCTCAAGTTGCGTTATGCAGTGACTCGTTCCATGCGCCGTTATCTGGACGACAACGGTTTTATGGATATGGAAACTCCTATTTTGACAAAATCGACACCGGAAGGTGCGCGTGACTATCTTGTTCCGAGTCGTACTCATCCGAATAAATTCTTTGCTTTGCCGCAGTCACCGCAGCTGTTTAAGCAGCTTTTGATGATGTCCGGTTTTGATCGCTATTATCAGATTACCCGCTGTTTCCGAGATGAGGATCTGCGTGCCGACCGTCAGCCGGAATTTACTCAGCTGGATATCGAAACCTCGTTTATGAGCGAGGAGCAGGTGATGAATACCATGGAAGGTCTGGCAAAAACGATTTTCAAAGAGACCATCGGCCATGAATTCGATGGAGATTTTCCTCGTATGACCTATGCTGAGGCGATTGAAAAATACGGTATCGACCGCCCGGATCTGCGAATTGACATGCAGCTGGTGGATGTTGCCGATCTGCTTCAGGATATCGAGTTTAAGGTTTTTGCCGGCCCGGCCAAAGATCCGAAAGGGCGTGTCGTTGCGCTGCGAGTTCCGGGAGCGGGTTCCATGTCGAGAAAGGAGATCGATGAATACACTAAATTTGTCGGTATCTACGGTGCCAAAGGTCTGGCTTATATTAAAGTCAACGACATGGCCGCCGGTATTGAAGGCTTGCAGTCTCCGATCATTAAATTCTTCCCAGACCAGGTCATGCAGATCATGCAGCGAGTTGGTGCAGAAAATGGCGATATCGTCTTCTTTGGCGCGGATTCGGCGAAAGTGGTCAATGATGCAATCGGCGCTTTGCGAGTCAAGCTAGGGGAAGATCTTGGTCTGCTGAACGGTCGCTTCAAGCCGGTTTGGGTTGTCGATTTCCCGATGTTTGAGGAAGATGAAGAAACGGCGCGTATGGTGGCGATTCACCATCCGTTCACTCAGCCTAAGGCCACGACAGAGGAAATTCTTAACCACGATGCACCGCATCAAATGCTGTCCCGTGCATATGATCTGGTGATCAATGGTCTTGAAGTCGGTGGCGGTTCCGTTCGTATCCACGACACAAACATGCAAGCTGCCGTTTTTAAACTGCTGGGTATTTCCGATGAAGAGGCACAAGATAAGTTCGGTTTCCTGCTTGATGCTTTGAAATATGGTTGTCCTCCACATGCCGGTATGGCCTTCGGATTGGATCGCTTGGTAATGATTTTGGGGGATATCCCGTCGATTCGCGATGTGATTGCCTTCCCTAAAACGCAGTCGGCAGCTTGTCCTTTGACTGAAGCGCCGGGCATGGTCGATAACGGCCAGCTGCAGGAACTTTTATTACGTTTCCGCAAGCCGGTTCGCGGCACAGATAAATAAACAGGAGTTGTCAGGATGTCGGTTTCGCACGCCAAGCACATTCCGGTTCAGCTGGAAGGACGTATCCAGCAATTAGCTGCAGATGCGCCGACGCAGCCTTGGCTGAATAACCAGCAGAAACAAGCGCTTAAGGAAGAGATTAAACAGCTTCTCAAAGCGCGTAATGCGCAGATTGTTGCGCACTATTACGTCGATGATGAACTTCAAGCGCTGGCGGAAGAAACCGGTGGAGCTGTTGCGGACTCGTTGGAAATGGCGAATTTCGGAGCCCAATCCGATGCAGATGTTCTGGTCGTCTGCGGTGTGCGTTTTATGGGGGAAACCGCCAAAATGCTCAGTCCGGAAAAAACCGTTCTAATGCCGGATCTGGATGCGACCTGTTCGCTGGATGTCGGTTGCCCGCCCAAGGAATTTGCGGAATTCTGCGCGCAACATCCGGAACACACTGTGGTGGTGTATGCGAATACCAGTGCAGAGGTAAAAGCGATCGCCGACTGGGTGGTCACGTCCGGTAATGCTTTGCAGATTGTCCGCCATTTGAAAGAACGCGGGGAAAAAATTATCTGGGCACCGGATCGGCATTTAGGAAACTGGATCGAAAAAGAAACCGGTATCGAAATGCTTCGCTGGCAGGGACACTGTATTGTGCATGATGAGTTCAAGAACTTCGAGTTGGAAGAGCTGCGGGAAAAACATCCCGCCGCCAAAGTTCTGGTTCACCCCGAATCTCCGGCATCTGTTGTTGATCAGGCGGATGTTGTCGGTTCGACCAAGGTTCTGTTGAATGCAGTTCAGACGATGGAAGACGACGAATTCATCGTTGCGACAGATTACAATATCTTCTACAAAATGGAGCAGCTAGCGCCGAACAAAAGATTGTACGTTGCACCGACAGGCGGGCATGGTGCGACTTGTCAAAGTTGTGCCCACTGTCCGTGGATGGCAATGAACGGTTTGCAGAATCTGGCTCAGTGCCTGCGGACCTTGTCACCGGAAATTGAGTTGGATGAAAACGTTCGAGTACAGGCATTAAACTCGGTGCAGCGCATGCTCGATTTTTCCCGTCAAGCCGGTTTGGTGTCGGTTGTCAATAAAGCGGATTAGTTTGTTGCCATTGCCGTATCAGTTGGTCAAATGCGCGTTTAAATAAAAATCGATGTTAAAAATTCTTTTTTTTCAATTGATTATGTCGAAGTGTTAATGTTTTAGGTTGCGTCTTGTTTCGCTTCCGACGGTGAGGGAAAACGAATTTGGCTGAACTGAAACGCATTTTGGGAATTGATCCAGGTTCACGAAAAACCGGTTTCGGCATTATCGAATCAGGCCGTTATCATCCCGCGTATATCGTCAGCGGGGTGATCCGCGTCGAAAAATACTCCGGTGCCGAGCGCCTTAAAAACATCTTTGAATCGGTCGGGCAATTGCTTGATCAGTATCAGCCGGATGTGCTTGCAATCGAAAAAGTATTTGTCTACAAAAACCCGAAATCGGCAATTACGCTCGGTCAGGCTCGCGGCGTTATTTTATGTGCGGCGGCTTTGAAAGGGGTGCCGATTATGGAATATACCCCTACGCAAATTAAAAGTACCATCGTCGGCAAAGGGCATGCCGGAAAACCTCAGGTTCAATTTATGGTGCAGAATCTTCTGTCATTGACATCGCCTCCTCAGGAAGATGCTGCGGATGCGCTCGCGTGCGCCTTGTGCCATGACCGTTATATGTCTTTGGGGATCGATCCGCAGGAACTTTCGAAAGGCAGTCGTTTTTAAAGGGAAATTATGATTGGATTTTTACGCGGCGAAATTGTGGAAAAGCAGCCACCGATGTTATGGCTGGATGTGCAAGGTGTCGGATATGAAATTGAAGCGCCTATGTCGACGTTTTATCGCTTGGAATCTCTGGATGGGCAAGTTCGCCTGTTGACGCATATGCATGTGCGAGAAGATGCGATGCTGCTGTTTGGTTTCGCGACGGAAGAAGAGCGCCTGCTGTTTAAAACTCTTTTGAAAGTCAATGGTGTCGGTGCGAAAATGGCGTTGGCAATTCTTTCGGCAATGTCGGTTGAAGATTTCTGTTTAAATGTTAATCAAGGGGACGTGAAGGCTTTGACTCGCATCCCCGGCGTCGGCAAAAAAACCGCCGAGCGTTTGCAGATGGAAATGAAAGATCGTTTGCAACCGATGCTGGATGATGGCAAATTCGGTTTTGCCGATTCTGCCGTCGCCGCCTCGAACGGGATGCCAGGTTCTGCAGCAATTTCATCGATTCACGCTTCGGTCAAAAATTCGGCAGTGGAAGCCTTGATGTCGCTAGGTTATAAAGCGAGTGAAGCGGAAAAACTGGTAGCTGGTGTTTATCAGGAAGAGATGAGCCTTGAACAATTGATCAAGAGCGCCTTGCAGGGAGTGAAACTCTAAGATGATAGAAACCGATCGAATTATCGGCGGTCAGGAAACTTCCGATGATATTTATGTTTCGCCGTCGGTGCGGCCGAAACAGATTCACGAATACATCGGCCAGAAGGCGGTTCGCGAGCAGTTGGAACTCTCCATGCAGGCGGCTAAAATGCGTCGTGAGCCATTGGATCATGTGTTGTTGTATGGGCCGCCGGGATTGGGGAAGACAACGCTTTCCAACATTATTGCTCAGGAAATGGGCGTCACGCTGCGACAGACATCCGGGCCGGTAATTGAAAAGCCCGGCGATTTGGCGGCGGTCTTGACCCGTCTGGAACCGCATGACGTTTTATTCGTTGACGAAATTCATCGTCTGAGTCCGATTGTCGAGGAAGTGCTTTATCCGGCGATGGAAGATTTTCAAATCGATATCGTCATCGGCGAAGGGCCGGCCGCACAAAGCGTCAAAATTGATTTGCCGCCGTTTACGCTGGTTGGTGCGACCACCCGAGCAGGTTTGCTTACTTCTCCGTTGCGTGATCGTTTTGGCTTGGTACAGCGCCTTGAGTTCTACTCCGACGAAGAGTTGACCGAAATCGTTTCTCGCTCGGCATTCATCCTTGGTATGGAAGCCCAGGCTTCGGGTGCGGAGGAGATCGCCAGACGTTCCCGCGGAACACCGCGAATTGCCAACCGTCTGCTGAGACGGGTTCGGGATTTTGCTCAGGTTCGAGGAGATGGTGTCATTACTCAGCCGATTGCCGATGCGGCATTAAACCTGTTGGAAGTGGATTCTAGGGGACTCGATAAAATGGATCGTCGTTTCCTGGAAACTTTGATTGAAAAGTTCGAAGGTGGCCCCGTGGGCATCGACAGTTTGGCGACGGCTCTGGGCGAAGAACGGGGCACAATCGAAGATGTGATCGAGCCTTTTTTGGTTCAGCAGGGGTTTTTGATTCGTACCCCGAGAGGACGAATGGCAACTTCACACTCTTATCAGCATTTGGATATTGAAAAACCGTCCACGAATCAGTAAAGTGCATGGCTAGAATGATAAAAATAACGGAAATACCGAACTCACAGGGGTCTGCTCTTCGCGAGGGCGAAGAGGCTTGAACAGGCGTTCGTGAATCTCGAAAGTTCCACCCGATCAGAAAAATATTATCTTGAAGAAAATTGGAAGTTGTTGAAGGAAACGGTTCATGAATGATAACGATTTAATTGAAATTGTCTTAGGTGCAAGTCCTGTTGTTCAGGCAGTCATGTTGATTCTGGCATTGATGTCTATTGCAGCCTGGGCGGTTTCTTTCGCAAAGTCCTACCAGATCCGCAAGGCCAAAAGTGCCGCTAAACGATTTGATCATCAATTCTGGGAGGCCACCGAATTGACGACTCTTTACCATCAGGTTGAAGCCCGGCGGGATGAGTCACAAGGGTGCGCCATCATTTTCGCGGAAGGGTTTAAGGAATTTGTCCGACTGCAGCAACAGGGTGTGGCAGAGGCTTCCGATCTGGTGGCCGGTTCTCAAAGAGCGATGAAGGTGGCTTTCTCCAAAGAGGCAGAACGTTTGGAAAACCGCTTGTCGATGTTGGCAACGGTCGGTTCTTCGGCTCCTTATATTGGTCTGTTCGGTACTGTATGGGGGGTTATGCACGCTTTTCAGTCTTTAGGAACCATTCAGCATGCTACGCTGGAAGCTGTTGCCCCGGGTATTTCCGAAGCGCTGATCGCGACGGCAATCGGTCTGTTTGCCGCCATTCCGGCCGTTATCGCCTTCAACCGTTTAACCAATCGTGTCGACGGGCTTCTTGGTGAATATGAAAATTTTGCCGAGGGCTTTTTGACCATTCTGCAACGTCAGGCACACAGTATCGAGCATCAATCCAGAAGTAAGTCTGAACAACAAGTATCTCAGTGAACTGAATAGGACTGTAGGGATTATGCAAAACTCAGGATTCAGAAGCTCGCGTCAGAAGAAACGCCTCATGTCGGAAATCAATGTGGTTCCCTATATTGACGTGACGCTTGTTCTTCTGATCATTTTCATGGTGACCGCGCCGATTGTTCAACAGGCCGTAACCGTCGATTTACCTCAAACGCCGGAAGTGCAGAGTAAGCCTTTGCAAGAGGGCCCGAAACCCTTTGTCATTACTGTGACCGGTGACGGTCTCTATAAAACTTCGGAAAACCCGGACTTGACGATCAGTAATCAGGATCTGGAAAGACTGGTGATCGAAGTTGTTGCACGGGCACAATTAAACGCCAAGCAGGTAATTTATATTCAAGGTGACAAAAAAGCGCCCTACGGTAAGGTTGTTCACCTGTTCGTACTCCTGAAGGCAAACGGGGTCGACAATGTTTCCTTAATGACGGAGCCTCAGGCGGGAGGTAACGGATGATTGGTTTTACTCGTCGCCATCCGGTTTCGGTTCTTCTGGCTCTGATTTTACATGTTGCCATTGTGGCTTTAATTGCTGTGCAATGGGATGACAGTGTGGTTATTCGCATGAATTCTCAAGGTGAGCAATCGCCTTCTCAGGAACTGCCGGTTAATCTGCCACAAGAATCTCAGCCGATGAAAACTTTCACTGTGAACGCTGGAGCCGTTCAGGCAGAATTACAGCGTTTGCAAAGTGAAGAGCAGGCGCGTCTTGAAGAGCGTCAGCGCCTTCAGGCGATGACCGAACAGGAAAAGAAACGCTTGAGGGAATTGCAGAAGCGTCAGAAAGAAGAGACGGCCAAAGCCGAGAAAGCCAGAAAGCTTGCTCTTGAACAGGAACGTAAAGCCGAACAGGAGCGAAAAAACATAGCGGAAGCGAAAAAACGCGCGGAAGAAGAAAAGGCTCGTGCAGAAAGAGCGCGAAAAGAAGCCGTGTTAGCCGAGAAAAAGCAGGCCGAGGCGAAAAAGCAGACTGAGCTGGCTGAGAAAAAACGCGAAGAAGCTCGTCAGCAGGCGTTAAAAGAGGAGAAAAAACGCGAGGAAGCGAAAAAACAGGCCGATTTGGCTGAGAAAAAGCGTTTAGCCGAAGAGAAGAAAAAGCGTGAGTTGGAAAAAGAGCTTGCGCGTAAAGCCGAAGAGAAGAAAGCTTTGGAAAAAGCTGCTGCGCAAGCGAGGCTTAAAAAAGAGCAGGAAATGGCCGCTGCCGCTTTACAGCGTCAGCTGGAAGAAGAGGCTGCCGAAAGACGTGCGGCGCAAAAACGTCAGCAGTTGGCATCTTTGCGAGAGAGTTACATCTCAGCCATTATGGCCAAGGTGAAAAATAACTGGCGGACGCCGGCTAAAATTTCCCCTGAAGCGCAGTGTGATTTAAAAATTACGCAGACGATCGAAGGAAAGATTACTAGCGTGAAGGTGTTAAACTGTAATGCCGATGCAACGCCGCAATTCCGAATTGCTGCGGAGCAGGCCGTTTATCGAGCGGAGCCTCTACCCAAAGCGCCGGAAAAAGAGCTTTTTGAAAAACAGATTACCTTCCAATTCAAACCTTAAGAAGATGTGGCTATGAAAACGATACATGCAACCAAAACTCGATTACAACGCGGGCTTCAGGCTTTGGTACTGTCCTGTCTTGCAATCCTGGCAACGCCGTCTATGGCAGAGCTGACGATCGAAATCAACGAAGGTTACGACAACGCTCTACCAATCGCACTGGTGCCGTTTAAATTGGAAGGTGCCAGCTCGATTCCTCAGGATGTCGCACAGATTGTGGCTAACGATTTGCGTCGAAGCGGGCGTTTCAAGCCGGTTTCAAGAGGCAGCATGCCGCAGAAGCCAAGTGATCTTCCGGAAATCGATTATGGTTCGTGGCGCGGTTTGGATATTGACAATCTGGTGATCGGCAAGGTCACAGCGGACGGGAATGGTCTGTATCAGATCGATATGCGTTTAATGGATGTGTTGCGTAAGCAGCAGATGATCGGTAAACGCTGGACTAATATTTCTGCTTCCAGTCTGCGTCAGGTCGCGCATCAGATCAGCGATCTGGTCTACGAAGCTTTGACCGGTGTTCGCGGTGCTTTCAATACCCAAATTGCCTATGTTACTCTCACGAAAAAAGCCAAAAAGCGCCTTTACACGCTTGAAGTTGCTGATGCTGACGGTTACAACCCTCAGCCGATTTTGAGATCTTCACAGCCGATTATGTCTCCGAGCTGGTCTCCTGACGGAAGTAAAATTGCCTATGTTTCTTTTGAATCCGGGCGCTCCAATATTATCGTTCAGAGTCTGGACGGTACTTTCCGCACGGTGATTGCGAAGTATAAAGGTATTAACGGTGCGCCGGCATGGTCCCCGGATGGAACCAAGCTGGCGATGACTCTGTCAAAAGGCGGGAATGCGGACATTTATATTATGGATGTTGCGTCGAAGAAGCTACGCCAGGTGACCCGTAATTACGCCATTGAAACCGAAGCGGTCTGGGCGCCGGACGGTAAATCGATTTTCTACAATTCGGATCGTCGCGGAAACCCGCAGATTTTTCAGTTGAATCTGGAAAACAATCAAGAAAAACGCATTACATTCGAAGGGAAATACAATGCCAATCCGGAACTGTCTCCAAATGGACGCTATCTAGCAATGGTGCAAGGCGGCAACGGTTTCCATATCGCGTTACTGGATCGTGAAACGGGAGATTTCCGTGTGATTTCCGATACTTATCTGGACGAATCTCCAAGTTTCTCTCCGAACGGTGAGATGATTCTTTACGCAATGAATCGCGGGGGCAGTGGTCAATTAGCAGTGGTTACACTGGATGGACACGCTTCGCAGACATTGAGAGTGAATCGCGGCGAAGTCCGCGAACCGGCTTGGGGGCCTTTTCTAGCTCCCTGATGGGCCAAGTACGTCGAGAAACCTTTAACGATCGATGAATTCAAGAATGCAAGGTAGAAAAAACATGATGTTGAAAAAATATATTTGGATTGCTGGTTTATGTTCTTTGGCGGCTTGTAGTTCTCCGCCGACTCAGCCGGACGCCAATCAAAATGCGGGAACGGAAGTCCAGGCGGGCGGAAGTGGAACGAATCCGGACGGAGTTGCGCTTGGTGAAGGGCAAACCGGTGCCGGCAGTGACGGCAATGGTGTCGAAGTGCTTGCTGCCGGGCAAGGCGGAATGGCTGGCGGTGATCAGATCGATGCTCAGGAAGGTGCAAATTTACAGGATATGGCGGAAGTCTATTCTCCGATTGTTTACTTTGACTATGATCAATACGCGCTGGATGATAAAGACATCGATATCGTAAAACATTATGCCAACGAATTTCTTGCCAATCCTGGGAAGAAAATGTTGTTGAAAGGGCATACCGATGAGCGTGGTTCTCCGGAATATAATCTGGCTTTGGGCGAGAAGCGTGGCAAGGCGGTCGAAGAAGCGATGCTTTTATTTGGCGTGCCGGGTTCATCAATGGAAGTGATTTCTTTCGGAGAAGAGCAACCGGCCAACCTTGAAAGTAATGAAACGGCCTGGCAGGAAAACCGTCGCGTTGAGATTGTGATTCGATAAGGTAAGAATTATGAAGAAGAGAGTTCTTCTTAGCCTGAGTCCGGTGATTCTGTCTTTAGGCGTTTTGCCAACCGTACAGGCGGCTAGTTTGGAAGATCGCGTTTCGCGCTTGGAGTCCATGTCGAATACTTCGGTGATTCTGCGAATGAATCAGCAGTTGCAGAATCAGCAGAGGGAAATTCAAGAGCTTCACGATGAGTTGGATAAGGTTAAATATCAATTACGTCTGGCCGAGAAAAAACTTAAAGAACGCGACAAGCGTTTGGATCAGCGTGTAGAAGAGATTGAAACCCAGGTTGACAGCCAGGTGAAGTTGCCTGATCCGGTTCCTGCGGTTCCAGTTGCTTCGGTGCCGGCTGTCGCCAGTGGACAGGCGCCAATCAGTGGGAGTGCAGATACTTCCGGCGTTGTGGTGCCAGCGGCTTCGCAGAGTGAAAAAATGCCTGTGGCTGAACAAAGCAAGACTGATTCCGGGAACGAAGGCAGTAAAGCCCCGGCAACCTCCGTCGAGGTGAAATCTTCGGGGCCGATTAAAACTCACCCGGCTTCCGAGGCCGAGAAGAATGCTTATCAGCAAGCATTCTCTTTAATGCGCAAGGCCGATTATGCGGCATCCATTAAAGCCTTTGAGGAGTTTGCTGAACATTATCCTGAAAGTGATCTTGCCCCGAATGCTGCTTATTGGAGTGGCGAAGGTTATATGATTCAATCCAATTATCAGAAGGCATTGGCGGCTTTTGATCGGGTGATTGACATGTATCCGGATTCACCGAAGCTTGGCGATGCGATGTTGCGCTCCGCAGACAGCTTAAATGAAATGCAACGTTTTCAGGATGCGAAAAAACGTTACCTGAAGACGATTGAAATGTTTCCTAAGAGTCGTGCAGCAGCCAATGCTGAAAAGCGTCTGCAGAAATTGCAATAATCAGGGGGAAGCATGTCGGGAAACGCGAAAGCGGTTATTTTATTATCCGGAGGTTTGGACTCCGCGACGGTTCTGGCTATAGCGACCAGTAAAGGCTACGAATGCCATACGATCAGCTTTGATTATGGTCAACGCCATCATTCGGAGTTGGAAGCTGCCGAAAAAATTGCTGCGTCGTTCGGCGTGGCTTCTCATCGAGTCATTAAGGTTGATATGCGAAATATCGGTGGTTCGGCGTTGACCGATCAATCGATTGAAGTTCCAACGTCGGGTGTCGATGAAAATTTGATTCCGATTACTTACGTGCCTGCCCGTAACACGGTATTTCTGTCTTACGCTCTCGCACTGGCGGAAGTTCTGGAGGCCAATGATATTTTTATCGGCGTCAATGCTGTCGACTATTCCGGTTATCCTGATTGCCGCCCGGAGTTCATCAATGCATTTGAAAAAATGGCCAATTTGGCGACCAGAGTCGGGGTAGAGGGTAAGCCTGTGCATATTCAGACGCCTTTGATTGATCTGAGCAAGGCAGAGATCATTCGCAAAGGAACCGATCTGGGGGTTGATTATGCTTTGACGATTTCTTGTTATCAGGCTGACGATTGCAGGGCGCGCCTGTGGCGTTTGCGACTCCTGTCGCTTGCGTAAAAAAGGGTTTGAAGACGCCGGTTTGAAGGACCCGACGCTCTATCAGCCGGACTTGTAAAAAAACTGCAATTTATTTGTTAAAAAAGGTTGCACAGTTCGGTAAGCCTTGTATAATACGCCCCATTCCAAACGGGTCGTTAGCTCAGCCGGTAGAGCAGTTGGCTTTTAACCAATTGGTCGAGCGTTCGAATCGCTCACGACCCACCATCTACTTCAGATGATAACCGGATTTGGAATGTTTAGAATTCGCTTCTAAACAGGCTTGAAAAGCCCTTTGTATGGGTCGTTAGCTCAGCCGGTAGAGCAGTTGGCTTTTAACCAATTGGTCGAGCGTTCGAATCGCTCACGACCCACCATTATTTTAAAAACCCCGCTAATTCCCGTGAGTTAGCGGGGTTTTTTCGTTTGAGCTTCTTGTTCTGTTTTGACTTGATTGGCCCAGTACAGGATGAAAGAGCAGACAGTGTGCTTTTGGTGTTGAAAAGGAGGCTTTTCCGACAATCCCGGAAAAGCTGCTTGATTTATAAATGAGCTTCGGCAATACGGCGCAGTGTTTTGACTTCGAGTCCGGCTTGGTCAGCAAAGCTTAAGGCTCGGGTTAGACGTGCCGGGGCTGATCGTCCCATGCAACCGTGTTTCAAATCACCTTGAATCGCTTCGTTCAAGCCTTCCAGCAAACGTTCTCGGTTACATTGGTTTCCGGTGAGGTAGTCCTGAATATCCAAAACATCCGAGGCAACTTCATTCATCAGCTCGGCATGCTGTTGGCTCAGGGTTTCAACATCGCCACCAACTTCCAGTCCGGCAATATTGGTCGTCAAAATGTACAGGTTCTTCCGAACCAGCTCGTATTCAAGTTCTTCTGCGCTGTCGACGATAAAAGATGGAAGGTCGATCTGTGCCAGGGCGTCAAACAACAACCTTGCGTGCTGGCCGTAAATCGGTGACGGCAGTACAACTTTTGAATCGATGCCTTTTTTCTTCTCAAACCAGACGGAAATGACGCTGGGATCGGTAATTTCGGCATTTTGCCAATCACGTGGGAGAAGTTCGTTTTGCAACAGTATCAGGCGGTTTTTCCATTTTTCAGGCAGGGTTTGCAGCACCGAACCGATGTCGCTCTCGCCGACGGCAACCAGAACGGCTTCCGGACGGGGCAGCACGTCTGAGACAACTTGAATGTCCATGTCACGGGTGATCCCCTGTACAGGATAACCCAGTCGTAAAAATCCCCGGGCAAAAACACTGCCCAATTCACCTAGCCCGATGACAACAATGGGAGATTTCATTTAATTTTCTCCTAATTAATTTTTGGTTTAATGTTGAGTATGGTTTGCTTCCATTTTCCGAAATTCATTTAATCTGATGGTGCAGTCTGCACCAGTATGGATGTTTTTTGCGGGAATTCCGGCTTTCAGTGCTTGGAATTCGAGTAGAATAATGCCAAACCTGTATGACAAGGATCATAACAATGAGCACAGAAAAAGCAATGTTTACATGGCATTACTATTTTATGGCGCTGGGGGCTCTTCTGGCGATGCTGGCGGCTACTCTTGGTGCCTGGGGAGGGATCGTTTCTGGCTTGGCCTTTGCTATAGTCAGTCATCCGCGCTTGCGCTTTCAAGGCTTGGGAAGGTTTGTTTTTTTAGTGTTGTTCGCCGTTATTTATGTTTTTGCTTTTCCGGATCCGGCCGTGGTTCGCGAAATGATGGCTTCTTGATAGGGAGTGAAAAGTGGTATGTCCTCGAAAGCACTGGAAGACTATCTGAAGATTATCTACAAGCTTGAAAACGGCTGTCAGGAAGGTAAAGGTGTGCAGACATCGGCGATTGCTGAACGCCTGGCGATTTCTCAGGCTTCGGTTTCCAATATGCTGAAAAAGCTGGCGGAAAAGCAATATATTGAGTATGCCCGTTATCATGGTGTCAGTCTGACGCCATCCGGGCGGAAAATCGCTTTACAAATGGTGCGTAAGCACCGAATTCTGGAACTGTATCTGGTGGAGCGTCTTGGGTATTCCTGGGATGAGGTCGATGAAGAAGCCGAAATTCTGGAGCATTCCATTTCCGATAAGTTGGCGAATCGCATGTGGGAAGACCTGGGTCGGCCGACTCAAGATCCGCACGGTTCGCCGATTCCTGATCACGATGGCGAGGTGTTCTTTCAGGATTGGATTTCTTTGGCTGAAGTGGATCTCGGTCAACGGGTTCGGTTGCGGAGAATCAAGAACCGCACGCCTGAAGAATTGCGCTATCTTTCCTCGATCGGCTTGATGACCGGAACCAACATCGAAGTGAAGAACCGAGCGCCGGCGGAAGGACCTTTATTGATCGAAATCGAGAGCGATCAGTTGCAGGCGATCGATTATCGAATGGCTGAGGCTTTGATGGTAAGTAGGGAGCAAGATGCAAAGACATCAATCTGATACCGAGTTTTTTAAAGAAGTGCTGGAAGGGCTGACGACGGCAGTCATCTGGGTGGATGAAGATGAGCGCATTCGTTTTATGAATGTGGCCGCCGGAGAGATTTTTCAGTTGAGCCCTTCCCGAGTGGTGGGGGGGCGCTGGGATGCGTTGCTTCCCGGACTGGTTGAAGACATTTCTCAGGCCAAAGAGAAAAAAATCACCATCCATGAATACAGTGTCGAAGTGCTGGATCCGTTTAAAACCCGTGTCAGTTGTACGATTTCTCCGTATGAACTGAATCATCAGCGTGGCTGGCTTTTTGAACTTTACAACACGGAGCGTCATCATCGTATCGTCGAAGAGGACGAACGCTGGCACCAATACGAAGCCGGTAATCTGTTGATTCGAACTCTGGCGCATGAGGTGAAAAATCCGCTGGCGGGTATTTTAGGTGCCACTCAGCTGTTGCAGAAACGGCATAATCCGGAAGATAAGGAGATGGCTTTTCTGGAAATTATTTCCAAGGAAGTTTCGCGCTTGAAGAACCTGGTTGACCGTATGCTTGGCCCCAAACAAAGTGCGGAAAAGGATTGGTGCAATATTCACGAATTGATCCGCTACGTCTTACAGATTATCGAGGGTGAAAAACCGCCGAATGTGTATGTGAAGCTGGATTATGATCCGAGTATTCCCGAAGTGTTGATGGATTCTGAAGCGATGGTTCAAGCGTTGTTGAACCTGGTTAAAAATGCCATTCAGGCGATGCAGGAAAAGGGTGGGATGCTCACTATCAAAACCCGCGTTGAGCATAAATTTACCTTAGGTACTCAGACTTATCCGCTGGTTGCGATGATCAGCATTATTGATGAGGGAGAAGGGATTCCCGAAGAAGTGTTCGATTCGATTTTTTATCCGATGGTCAGCAGTAAGCCTGACGGCAGCGGCCTCGGATTGCCGGTAGCGCAAAACGTCCTGCGACAGCATGAAGGCCTGATTGTGGCCGAGAGTGAACCCGGCCATACCAAATTTAATGTCTATCTGCCGTTGAAACAGAAGGAAAATGCATGAGCGAAGAGTTGGAGATCACTCCGATCGTATGGATCGTCGATGACGATGCTTCGATCCGTTGGGTTCTGGAAGCGGCTTTGGAGGATAAGCCATATGTGGTTAAGGTATTTGATTCTCCCTTAACGGCCTTGAAATCCTTTGAGGAATTCCCGCCATCCGCAGTGTTGAGTGATGTACGCATGCCGGATATGGACGGGTTGACTTTCATGGAAGCGATCCATGAAAAGGATAAGCAGATTCCGGTCATTATTATGACGGCGCACGCTGATCTGGACACGGCCGTTAAGTCCTACCAGAGCCGCGCTTTTGAGTACCTGCCGAAACCCTTTGACATCGATGAAGCGATCAGTTTGATTGAAAGAGCGATCAAACGGCATCTTTCCGGCGGTGCAACCCGCATGCGTCGTAGTCGTCGAACCAGCAAACAGCCACTGAATATCATCGGTGCCGCTCCAGCAATGCAGGAAGTTTTTCGGATACTCGGGCGCGTTTCTCAATTGGATGTAACGGTGCTGATCAACGGAGAAACCGGTACTGGTAAAGAATTGGTTGCTCAGGCTTTGCATGAATTGAGTCCGCGCTCGGAAGGACCGTTTGTCGCTCTGAACACGGCAGCGATTCCCAGAGAGTTATTGGAATCTGAATTATTCGGCCATGAGAAGGGTGCTTTTACCGGCGCGCATTCGCAACGCATCGGACGTTTTGAGCAGGCCGATGGCGGAACACTGTTTCTGGATGAGATTGGCGATATGCCGGTGGATCTGCAGACGCGGCTTCTACGCGTTTTGAATGACGGGAGTTTTTATCGAGTTGGCGGCCGCAATCCGATTACGACCAATGTGCGCATCGTCGCGGCGACTCACCAGAATATGGAACAGCTGGTGAGAGAAGGTCGTTTCCGGGAAGATTTGCTGTACCGCTTAAACATTATCCGCATCAAGGTTCCCGCTTTGCGAGAGCGCCGTGAAGATATTCCGCTTTTGATCCGTTTTTATATGGAGCTGGAAGCCAAGGCGCTGGGGTTGGAAGAGAAATTATTGAGCAAGGAAGTCGAAAACTTTCTGTCCTCTCTGCCTTGGCCGGGGAACGTCCGTCAGTTGCGCAGTTTGTGTACCTGGTTAACGATTATGGCACCGGACAAAACCGTGTATCTTGAAGACCTGCCTCTGGAATTGCAGGATCCACCATCGGTTAGCGATTGTGAACAGAGTGGTGACGACTGGGAGCAGCCGTTGAAACGCTGGGCGGACAAGTTTCTGTCGAGCGGCCGTGAAGGTTTGCATACCGTCGCCGAACCGATCATGGAAAAAGTGCTGATTGAGGCAGCTCTCAAGGCGAGTGGTAATCACCGGCAGAAAGCGGCGGTTCTGCTTGGCTGGGGCCGTAATACCTTGACGCGCAAAACTCAGGCATTGGGTATGGACGACTAAGCGTGCAATGTTGATCGAGTGGTGGCATTACCTGCGCACGCCCGTCGCATTTCCGTATTTAAAGCCGATGGGCTTCTTGACCGAGTCCATTGGCATGCAGATGCGTTATCGGCGGTGCCGAAGTTTTTGGGATATACATTACCGACATTGTCGAGAGGTGGTTCG
Organism: Thiomicrorhabdus sp.; assembly: GCF_963677875.1. Lineage (NCBI taxonomy): Bacteria > Pseudomonadati > Pseudomonadota > Gammaproteobacteria > Thiotrichales > Piscirickettsiaceae > Thiomicrorhabdus > Thiomicrorhabdus sp. Next base: position 195,685 of record NZ_OY782569.1, read on the forward strand.
AACCCTGGCTGAAGAGTGTAAATCGAAACGAACCGTGATCATTCTTGGCGCCGGCAGTTTGCATGATTTGCCTTTGGATTATCTGGCAAAGAACTTTCATCAGGTCAAATTAGTCGATTTACTGTTTCTTTCCGGTGCGCGGCGCAAAGTCGAAAGTTATTCGAATGTGACGTTGATCGAACAAGATATCAGCTGTTCTCTGCAACAGGTTTTTACGGGAAGTACAGCGGTTTCAGAAGGTGATTTTGCCTTGAATGACGACGCAGTCGATCTGGTTGTGTCGATGAATGTATTGGGTCAGTTGCCGCTGATTCCGGTGAAGTGGTTGGAAAAAATGTACCGGTTTGAACCCTTGGCGTTGCAAAAGGTTTCGCAGGATTTCCTCAGGCACCATCTCAATTATTTGCGGGCTTTTCACTGTCCGGTATGCCTGATTAGCGACAGGGAAATTCAAACTTTCAACCAGGAAGGTCAGTTGGTCGATTCGAGTGATATCTGGTGGGGACTTGAACCTGTTGCGGCGAATTTTGAATGGGATTGGGAAATTGCGCCGTTTGGTGAGCTTGATGCTCGAACCAGGCAAGTTCGCCGAGTTGGCGTCAGTGTGATGAAACCGCATTGAAAAAGGGGTTGCCCGGTTGCCGCAATGCATAGAGAGGCAACCCATTCTGCAAACAAAAAAAGGCGATGTAGTTAGTTTTGGGGCGTTGAAGATGCGCTTATAAGGCTTCGTCGCCGGATTCTCCGGTGCGAATACGAATAGTTTGTTCGATAGACGAAACAAAGATTTTACCGTCACCAATTTTCCCTGTGTGTGCTGCATTGACGATTGCTTCAACAGCCGATTCAAGGATTTCGCCGTTGACTGCAATTTCCAGTTTCAGCTTAGGCAGGAAATCGACAACATATTCTGCTCCGCGGTACATTTCGGTGTGGCCTTTCTGACGACCATAACCTTTGACTTCGGTCACTGTCATGCCATGGATGCCAATATCGTGTAGTGCGTCGCGAACATCGTCTAATTTGAATGGTTTGATGATAGCTGTAATCAGTTTCATTGAAATTCCTTAAGCGTTAAGGGTGGTATTCTTTACTGCATAATCAATTGATTTCAGGATAGTTTGCCAAATGTTGGCCCATTTTAACAGGGGTATTGAGCGGAATTTTTCCTAATTCGGGCAATTGTCCTTCAGGAGTGAGCAAAATTACGGTAGAGCCCATGTTGAATCGACCGATCTCTTCGCCTTTGGCGAAATGCAGGTTTTGTTCGCCGTAATTCCAATGTTCCAGCGTCGGTTCGTATTCTGGTGTGATCTTGCCTTGCCAAACGGTTTCCATGCTACCGACAAAAATTGCTCCGACCATAATCAGGCAGAAAGGGCCGTGTTCGTTTTCGAAACGGATGACCAGACGTTCGTTACGCGCAAACAGGCCATCAACGTTGCGAACGGTTGCCGGGTTGACTGCGAACAGGTCGCCCGGTACATAAGTCATGGAAATCAGTTTTCCGTCAACTGGCATGTGAATACGGTGGTAGTCTTTCGGGGAGAGGTAAATAACTGCTGCCTCTCCGTTGTGAAATTGTTGCGCATAGCCAATGTCTCCGCCTACCAGAGCTTCGACCGTATAATCATAGTGCTTGGCTTGAATGATTTTGTTGCGGTCGATGTTGCAAGACTGGCTGACTAAGCCATCGGCCGGGCTGACCCAGCAGTTTTCCCGCTCGTCGATCGGGCGCGCTTCGGCTTTCAGTTCACGAGTGAAAAAGGCATTAAAATGCGGGTAATGGTCAAGGTTGTCCTCAACCGCTTCACTCAGGTTGATGCCGTACATTTTGGTCAACAGGCGGATTGTGCCGTTTTTGATCCATCTCACTTCAATATGCATGAACCAATGCATCAAACTGGACAAGAAGTGCTGCGGCAATAAATATTGTGGCGTGACTTTGAAAAAATCGAGCAATTTGGTCATAAAGGTTCCGATTCCAACAGGGTTTTATCTCAATAGAAAATGATTTTAAGGTATAATTCGCGCAAATCATAGATTATGTAAGGAAATCGAAATTATGTCCGATGTTAAAAAGGTTGTTTTGGCTTATTCAGGCGGTTTGGATACTTCGATCATCGCCAAATGGTTGCAAGAAGAGTATCAGTGCGAAGTAGTGACTTTCACGGCTGATATCGGCCAGGGTGAAGAGATCGAACCGGCGCGTGCAAAAGCTCAGGCAATGGGCATAAAAGAGATCTATATTGAAGATTTGCGTGAAGAATTTGCGCGCGATTTCGTTTTCCCTATGATGCGTGCCAACGCGATTTACGAAGGCGAGTACCGTCTTGGAACCTCAATTGCCCGCCCGTTGATCTCTAAGCGTCTGGTTGAAATCGCTAAGGAAACCGGTGCAGATGCCGTTGCGCACGGTGCGACCGGTAAAGGAAACGATCAGGTGCGTTTCGAGATGAACGCTTATGCACTAATGCCGGACGTTAAAGTCATCGCGCCATGGCGTGAATGGGATTTGATGTCGCGTGAAAAATTGATGGCATATGCGGAAGAACACAACATTTCCATCGAGAAGAAAAAAGGGAAAAAATCACCTTACTCGATGGATGCCAACCTGTTACACATCTCCTATGAAGGCGGTATTATCGAAGATCCTGCCAACGAGCCGGAAGAAGATATGTGGCTATGGACGGTTTCTCCGGAAAACGCACCGGATGCACCGACTTACCTGGATATCACTTTCGAAAAAGGCGATATCGTGGCAATCAACGGTGATGCTATGTCTCCGGCAACGGTCATGGAATATCTGAATAAAGTCGGTGGCGAAAACGGGATCGGCCGTGACGACATCGTTGAAAACCGTTTTGTCGGCATGAAAGCGCGTGGTTGTTACGAGACGCCGGCCGGAACCATTATGCTGAAAGCGCACCGTGCAATGGAATCGTTAACGCTTGATCGTAATGCAGCGCATTTGAAAGATGAGCTGATGCCGAAATATGCCGAGATGATTTATAACGGCTTCTGGTTTGCACCGGAGCGTGAAATGCTGCAAGCGTTGATCGACAAGTCGCAAGAAAATGTTTCCGGTAATGTTCGCGTTAAATTGTACAAAGGTAACGTTGTTGTTGTAGGCCGTACTTCTGAAAACAGCCTGTTCGACGAAGCGATCGCAACCTTTGAAGAAGACGGCGGGGCATACAACCACAAAGACGCAGAAGGATTCATTAAGTTGAACTCACTGCGTTTGCGCACTGCAGCCAAAAAACGCGGAAAATAAGTTCTAAATTTTTTAGATAAGAACTTTGCTTAAAAGAAAGGCGCTGGAGATTTCTCTTCAGCGCCTTTTTGTTTTCGGGAGCTGATTCTCACAAAAGATCCAGCGGGCTAGCAAGGCCCTGTCTACCTTGCTTTAAAACATGCGTATAAATGATGGTTGTCTGAACATGTGCATGATCAAGTAATGCCTGAATTGTTAGAACGACAGGAATTCTCGGTTTCTTGCGAAAACGGCTCGCCTTCACTTTCGCTAAAGGGAGATTCGAGAACTTTACTATAACAATTAAATAAAGCATTTAACGCCTGATTTTGTGTGTAGGGCGATACATTCTGATTCACCGCTAAATAGATTAAAAATTGCTCCGCCTTATAAGGCGCGTTTCCGCGCATATCTGAACGGCTTTTAATCCCATGAAACTCCACATAACGTTTGACCCAATCACAATAACTGTTCTCGGTGGAATAGGTATAACCTTCTCGACGCAATCGACTATTCATTATCAACCCCCTTTCTAAACGCAGGTATTTATCAAAAATACTGTGTATGCTGTCAAAACATCAGGTTTTACCAGTATGTATTGCAATATTACGTACTCTTGGGTTTAATAGCGTATATCTGGGAAATAATGCCTTATATGTTAGAGCTGACCGCAGGATGGTTGCCTTTAACGGGGTGCGCTAATAGATGGCCTTGCCAGACCGCCTGCGGCAGTCTAACAAAACTGACGCTGAATACATGGTTGGCGAGTTAAACACTAAATTACTTGAGGTAAATTATGCTAAACGAGATCAAACAACGTGCTCAAGAGCAAATGGAAAAAATCGTAGAGAATGTCAAGAACAATCTTTCAAAGGTTCGCACAGGTCGTGCACACCCAAGTCTTCTTTCAAACATCTCTGTTGAGTACTATGGCGCAGCGACGCCTCTTAACCAGGTGGCCAATGTTGTTGCTGAAGACGCACGTACACTAGCAATTACTGTTTTTGATGAAGTGCTTGCTCCAAAAGTAGAACAAGCAATCATGATGTCAGACCTGGGTCTGAACCCAATGTCGGCTGGTATGATAATTAGAGTTCCACTGCCACCACTAACGGAAGAGCGTCGTAAAGACCTTGTTGAGATCGTTCGTGGAGAAGCAGAGGGTGGTCGTGTCGCAATTCGTAACATTCGTCGTGACGCGAATGGCGAACTAAAAACACTTTTGGACGATAAGAAAATCTCTGAAGATGAAGATCGTAAAGCTCAGGACGAAGTCCAAAAGATTACTGACGCAGCAATCAAGAAGGTTGAAGAAGCATTAGCCGTAAAAGAAAAAGAGTTGATGGAAATTTAATGGGGAATGGGGTCAAGTTTTGAGGGCGGTTGGTTCAAGCTGGTGTTATGTTCCAAAAGCGATAAGTACAGTAATATTGAAAGGTAGGGCATGATTCACCGAATTCTGGACAACTCAAAACAAAAAGAAATAGAAGAGCTATTCATTTCTGTATTCACCTCATCAGAGGGCGAAAAAGAAGGAAAATTGATTGGCAACCTCTCTTCTAGGTTGGCATCAAACATCGACAATAATGAAATAATCTGTATCGGCGTATACGAAAATGAAACACTCATCGGTTCTATTTTCTTCACTCGCCTTCAGTTTAGTAGGCCTATTCAGGTTTACATGCTTGCCCCAGTTGCAGTAAGCGCTGAACATCAGGGAGAAGGAATCGGACAGGCTCTAATCAATTACGGGCTCAATTGGCTTAAAAGGCGCTCTGCCAATGTTGCTGTCACATATGGAGATCCATCCTTTTACTCAAAGCTAGGGTTTCAGGCGCTTTCAGAGAATGTAATTCAGGCACCGCTAAAGCTCTCAATGCCTTTTGGCTGGCTTGGACAATCCTTAACGGGAGAGCCAATTCCTACTATTAATGAACGTCCCCTGTGCGTTAAGGAATTCAATGATCCCATCTATTGGTAAACAAAAGAGCATAACAATCACATATACCCGGACAGCAAAAAGCGCCGCTCATTCCTCGCTCTGCTTTTTTGCTTCCGGCGATTTGCGGGGTTATGTGCATCCAGTCTGTATCAGTCACAATTATGGTGTGTTTAATCCATGAGTATAAAGTTAGGCTCTACTGTTAGCAGAACAACAAGTATAAGTCTGGCATTAGGTCATAATAAGTTCAAACAAGGGATTGAAATGCTGACACGGAAAAGAGTCACTGCACTTAAACCCGACCACAAAGTGAAAAAATAAGTTATGTTTACTTTGCCTCTGATTATTCGGGTATGTGGCTGTTAATTTTCATCAAGGCCCGATTAAATTCAACAATTAAAAGCAGTAAAACCGAATGGAAATAATCCTTATCCTTGTTTTGTTGGTCTTTTTGTCCGGAATCCTTTTGCTTGCGGTTAAGCTTTTTAAGTGGATTTTGGGAAATAAAATAAGGTCATGGGGAGGTTTAGGTGTACTGATATTTTTCTCGATAGGGTTTGGTATTGAACATTTCTTTTTCAGACATATGTTGCTCATGCAATCTGAGGTCTATCCTAATCTTTACTTAGCGAAGTATTATGAAAATGATGAGAATCAACTTCATTCATTAATCAGAGAAAAAATAAAGAATCACCTGAGCAATAAAGTTCCCGTTGGTAAAAAACTGAACTATCAGAAAGAAAACGTCATTTTCTTTTATGCGTATTACAAGGTATTTCCTTTAAGTGTGTTTCAAGATGCCGGCACAGCCTATTTCATAGAAAATGAAGAAGACTTAGGCGGATTTGTTACTGAAGAGTTGGGTATGTATAGCAGGTACAAGTTAGCAGAATTTTATTATGCTCCTTGTGAGTCTAAGCCAACGCTTTATTGTGGAAAAATCAGTTATTTCAAAAATGGTAACTTTCTTAAATCTGAGCATCTCACCAACCTTGTCGTTTATCAGAACCTTGGAACATCAACAGGTATTGAGTTTTTCATAGAGCGATTGCAGTTGGCTTATTCAACAAAAGATGAAGAAAGTTTTCTGAATCAATTCCCGTCAGACTTTGAGCAGTTTGTGAATGTTTTTGGCTGGGATGAACAGGCCAACCGGCCTAATAATCTATATGAAGAGAGCGATGCGTATATTAATTATTTCTTTGCGTTAATTTCTAATGAAAAGTATCAGGATTATGAAAAAAAGGTGATTAGTATCGCCAAAGAGGGCAAGTGGCAGGCGGATGCTGCCAATTATTTTCAAGATAAAGCGTTAGCTTATATAAAGGATGAGCATCGATATCATCTTATCAACGAGGTGGAATACCTTGATGCAAAATCGGTTTTGTTTTTCCTTTTTGATGGGCCTCATCCGAAGTTCGATAAAACGTTTACCCACAGCCTGAACAACGACAAAATGCATATTGTCTATGATTTGTTTGCCAATGAATTTACAGGGTGGGATAAGAGCTTGAACTCCATTAACGAAGATTTTTCCTATTACGTGGATAACGAAAATTACTTCATTAGAGAGATTGATGTTAACAACGACTATGCGATGGATAAGATTGTGAGCGCCAAGCCTTACCAGGCAGATGACTTGTTGGTATTCATTAATTCGGATGGGGTCTATCGATTTGCGTTTAAAACGACCAATTTTTCACAAGATGGTGGTCAGCAAATTGTTGATGTGATTGCCGAGAAAGACGGTTTTTACATTCACACGAGGTTTCCGGATCGTGGGCTAAATGAGGCTTATCATCATATTGCTTTTACCGATGGGAAATTGATACTTACCAATACCGTCTTCAAGTTTCAAAAAAGTAATGAGGAAGGTGCGCCTGTCTATACTTGTGATATTAAGCAGGGCGTAGATTTTAGCAATCCAAACTTATTAAACATAATGGCGCCACAGCCTAATGAAAGTGAACGGCAACCGCCTTGTTAACTAGAGTCGCTATGTTAAAACGAATTTTTGAATATGTACTTTGGACCATCGCCGCTTTATTGCTGGGCATTGGCTATATGTATCTGATTCTCGGCCCAGCACCCGAAGAAACCAGTCTTGTATCATTTACTACTTCCAAACTATATTTTTTTGGAATGCTTTATGTAGGTTCTATCATCGGTGCGATTTTGGCGGTGTTATTCATACTGTTTGATGTTTTTTATTTAAAAAGAAAATGGCAGCAATCTAAGCATTTATTCCTAAAACGTGTGATTTCAATGTTGTTTCTGTTGGCTGGCGTGGGTGTATTGCACTATCTTCTTGAAAAAACTTTTGATGTGATATGACCATGAAATATTTGCGAACTCTGCTCTTGATGTCAGTGCTAGTGCCCTTTTATGCTTTTGGGCAGGCGCCGCTTGCTGTGGAGGATGCGGTATCAGAAATTGAAATGGCAGTTGAAGTCGATACAAGTAACAGCACGAATGCCTCAAATTTCCAAAATGTTCTTGAGGCAATAAAAGAGAGAAAAGCGCCAGTCATTGACACGACCAATTTTGATATTTTTATCGACGAAGCCGATATAAAATCCATTGATAATCGTGCTTTACATATTGAAGCGGTTTATCCGGATTTCTATCAAGATGCTTCCAAGTACAGATCAATGACTTCGTATAAAGTCAGCTTGTCGGAAAATTTCTATACGGTGGTGGTGACCTATCGAGTAGGTGAGTATGAAATGGAGTCCACCCTTATCAACTATGACTCGCAAGGGAATATCATCGCTCATCAACTAGTTGCTTACGATGAGATAGAGAAGGGACAAACGAGAACAACTTCTAGAATTAGTGAAGATGCCATAACAAGTCAGCACAGTTCTTGGGGATTAACCAAAGAGATTGTTGTTGAAGAATTTGTCATCAATCACGACGGCACTATAAATAAGCGAGAGTCAAAAAATCTGAGCGACACCATCGATAATGATGCATTGGTTTTATACGTTTTAAAAGAGATAGGGCTTGCTCCGCCATCGTTAAAAACAGATTTGGTTGTCTCCAAACTCAACCCAGAAACGCCGAATGAAGTGATTGTGGTTATCCCAGAGGTTGTCGATGAGGGAGAAGAGTATTTTGAGCTTAATAGCCATATCGTTATTGCTGATAATCGTTCTGGAAAAGTTTCGCATCACTTTTTTGAAAGTAGTCAAACAAACGAGTGGTATTCAGATGCCATCCGACTTAAAGAAATCATTTTAGACATGGCTCCATACCGAGTAACGGATGATATTCGGGCTTTTGGGGTTCGGGTACGTTATGTTGGTATGTCGAGAGTGAATCATTACGAAAATGAAACGCTGACCCTGTTTATTAAGTCCGGTGACAAGCTAGAAAAAATTCTTGATAAATATCCAGTTAGAAATTTGAACGGTGAGTGGGATGGCGAGTGTTCTGGTGAATTTACAGAAACCAGAAAAACCCTGATTATGTCGAAGCAACAATCAAAGGGTTTTTATAATATTTTGCTCAAAAACAAGATTAAAATCACCACAGATAACGTTAGCGATGACGGGGAATGTAACTCCAACGAAAAGACAGAAACAAAAACATCGGTACTGAAATTCAACGGTAAAAAGTACCTGTGAACCTGATGGTATAAATATTCACAATTCACACATCATCATCAGGAATGTGGACTTCCATATGAGTAAGTCCACAGTAAAGCTTTACGTTTTATTGAAGGCAAAAGGTTTTGATAAGAAATATTTGATTGAACTGGTTCATAAAAATAAATGGCAAAGTCGCTTGTCTGAGTTCTTTTCTCGTAAAATATACTTCAATTTTTCATTTTTAACTCGTTTTAAAGTATGCCTTCTCAAAAAAACAAAACTCCCGCGCCGCCGTTTTCTCAGATCGTTAGGGATCCGGCTCAATTTTTAGGTTATGGATTGGGTTCGGGGCTGATAACGCCTGCGCCGGGAACCTGGGGAACTTTAGCGGGTTTGATTCTATTTTTGCCGGTTGTGTTGTGGTCGGAAACGGCAGCTTGGGTGTTGTTGGTGCTTGGATTGTTAGCAGGCAGTTGGATCTGCGGTAAGTCGGCCGAAGCGATCGGAGTGCATGATCATGGCGGCATTGTCTGGGATGAATTTGTCGGGATTTGGGTTGTATTAATTCTTTTGCCGGAGCAGAGCTGGCCGTGGTGGCTGGCGGCTTTTGTGGGCTTTAGGGTGTTTGATATTGCAAAGCCTTGGCCGATTGACTGGGTTGATCGCAAAGTCAGTGGCGGTTTGGGAATTCTGCTGGATGATGTTCTGGCCGGGTTGATGGCTTTGGCGGCCATTTGGCTGGGGGCTTTCGGCTTAAGGTTTCTCTAGTTCTTCTCAATGAATTCGATAGGTTTTCTCAAGCTTTCAAGTTGGTGTTTGCGTAAAAATAGGGTATATTATTACGATTTATAAGTTTGTATAGAATTTTTGAGGGCTAGAATAAATGTTTATCGCTTGTGAAGATGCCAAACGCATGATCAAAGAAAAAAACGCTCAATTGGTGGATGTGAGAACGCCGGAAGAGTTTGCTGACCACAAATTGCCAGGTGCGATTAATATTCCTCTGCAGGATATTGATCGTGTTGGGGAAAGCATTTTGGATAAAGACCTTCCGGTAATCGTTTTTTGCCGTTCGGGCCAGCGTTCGCATATGGCGATGCAAATTCTTTTGTCGCAGAGCTTTGATGAAGTCTATAACCTTGGGCCTTTTATGGCCTGGCATCAGTGCCCGGATCAATAAGATCCGCTAAAACAACGAATTACGAAAGCGCTTAAAGCAGAAGTTTTAAGCGCTTTTTTTATAGGTGTGAAAATAATAAAGGGGACTCTATGAAGTTGGCATTGCACTGGCAGATTCTGATTGCTTTGGCATTGGCCGTGATCATGGGATCTTATACTGGGGCTGAGATGACGATCGGCGGCGTGACTTGGCTGGCGATTTACGGTTTTATTGGCACCTTGTTTCTGAATGCTTTAAAGATGATTGTGGTGCCGCTGGTGATGTCGGCGATTATTACCGGTATTGCCAACATCGGTCAGCAGGGCGGTTTCGGGCGTTTGGGTCTTAAAACACTGAGCTATTATGTTTTTACCAGTTTCATCGCAATTATGGTCGGTTTGCTTCTGGTTAATTGGATTCAGCCTGGAGTCAGTGACCAGCCTCCGCCAACTATCGAAGCCAGTCAGCAGGTCAGTGCCGCTGTTGAAGGGAAATCGGCCAGCGATGTGGTCGAAGTCTTTCTGCGAATGATTCCAACCAATATTGTCAGTGCTGCCGCGGAAGGCCAGATGCTTGGCCTGATTTTTTTCAGCCTGCTGTTTGGGTTCTTTATGACGAAAATCAATGGGCCCGGAAAAGATGCGCTATTGAATTTTTGGCAGGGTGTTTTTGATGTGATGATGCTGATCACTGCCTGGATTATGAAATTTGCTCCGATCGGTGTTTTTGGGCTGGTGGCGGCTTCGGTTGCTAAAACCGGATTTGATCAGTTTGGTAATCTGGCGCTGTTTTTTATGACCGTGGTTCTGGCTTTGCTGGTGCATTTTGCCGTGGTAATGCCCCTGATTCTTCGTTATATCGGTGGTGTTAAAAATCCGTGGTTACATTATCAGGCGATGGTTCCAGCACTGCTGACAGCTTTTTCTACCAGCTCTTCTTCTTCTACCTTGCCGGTTTCCATGAGTGCTTTAGAGAAACGGGCTGGGGTATCCAATCGGGTCACCAGTTTTGTTCTGCCGTTGGGAGCAACGGTCAATATGGATGGAACGGCTCTTTACGAGTGTGTTGCGGCCATTTTCATTGCCCAGCTATTTGGCGTGCCGCTGGATTTTGGGACGCAGTTGTTAATCGTGCTGATTGCTTTGACGACTTCGATCGGCGTCGCCGGAATTCCGTCGGCCAGTCTGGTTGCCATCAGCATCATTCTGGTCGCTGTTGGCTTGCCGGCTGAGGCGATCGGATTATTGCTGGTCGTGGATCGTATATTGGATATGATGCGCACAACGGTGAATATTTTCAGTGACTCGGTCGGCGCAGTGGTTATTGCCAAAAGTGAAGGTGAAAAAGGTATTCTTACCGGTAAAGAGTTTTAGACAGGAGTGGATGAATTGAAAATGTATTTATCCGAGGAAATTGAGCGTCCGCTTGAGGCTGAAAAGGTCAGTGTTTCTTTGTTGCAGCAAGAAATTGCCAAGCAGCTGCCGGCCATGGAAAAAAGCTTTATTCAGGATATGTCGCATATCAGCGATGCGGCGGTGTATGACGGAGATATGCGAATTGATCAAATTGTGTATCTTAAGGATTGCATGTATCGTTGCGATTACTCTTATAACTGGGTGATCGGTTGGACCTGTTCCGGGGTACAGGAAGCGGGCCGCATTCAGGAAAAAGTGCGTTTCAGTCTCAGCGAAGAGGGGCAGATCGAGTTTAAGTTTTTAAAGCTCGAACGGTAATTTTTGTGGTTGGGTACCGTCTTAGGGGAAGTGCATTCTACAACAGTTGCCCTCCGGCCGGGGCTTTCCTGGTATCCAAGACCTAAAGTCTCGGCGTCTTTTGGCCTTGACGCGTTTTTTATGCCTTGTGCAATAGGACCTCGCAAAGGGCGATTCGCTGAATGCCATCCTCATCCAAACGAAAAAGAATCGCATAAGGTTCTTCTTTCTTCCAATCTCCCAGTACCCAGCGTTCCAGACGTTTTCCGTCTAGTCTCAGCTGATGCTTGTGCGGCCGGTGAGTATGCCCATGAATCATTACCGGGCAACGGTGGTGTTCGCGAAATAGCTGAATAACGGTGTCACGGTTGACATCCATGATTGCCTGGTCTTTCTTTTTTCCAGCCGACTGAGACTGTCGGCGCATTTTTTCACCGATTTCCAGACGCTTTCTTTTGGAAAGTTTCAAGAACAGCCATTGAACCAGAGAATTTCGGAACCAGCGACGCATTTTCTGGTATTGATGATCGTCTGTGCATAACTGATCACCGTGTAACATCAGATAACGGTGTCCGTAAAGTTCCGCTTCATAGACTTCGGGCAAAGGTTGAATGCCGGTTGCCTCCCAGAAATCCTGTCTCATCAGAAAATCGCGATTACCGTACAAGAGGTAAATTTCAACTCCGGCTTTACTCAGCATCTTCAGTTGTTCGATCACCCGTGCGTACTGTTCTAGACCGACATCATCACCCACCCAGGCTTCGAAAAGGTCACCGAGAATATACAAGCGCTGCGCTTGAGACGCCAGATTGTTTAAAAACAGTGTGAAGTGACGGTTGATCGGGTGATAGGGCTCTGGATGAAGGTGAATATCAGCGATGACGAGTGAATGAGGGTTCAATCTGATGGGCTCCGTTTATGATAAAAAAATCATACCATAAAAGGTGTGTTACAACGGACTCGCATTGAAATCAGATGAAAAAATCTGCTCGGAAAAAACGGGTGGTGTTCTGGGGCAGGAAGGGCTTTGGAGAGACGAAAGGGGATAAAAAAACCGGCTTGAAAAGCAAGCCGGTTGATTTTTAAGCTTAGTGACTTTCAGGAGGTTAGTACAGTCGCGGGGGAGCGACTTGCAAGCTTAAAAATCAGTCGTCAAAAGACCAGGTACATTGACATTGCTCGTTGAATTCGCTTTTGCTGTCAAATGCCCAGGAATCTGCCATAGCAGTCGTTGCAAAATAAGCCAAGAGCCAAAACAAAAGTTGCGGTTAGTGCTTTCATTGAAGTTTCTCCTACGTTTGATTTTGAATTACCGATATAAAATCTATAATCAAATTCTAATATCAAATATATGCATGTGTCTATAATTATTTTTTATTTTATTGTGAGTGCGTTGTTTTAGCAGAAAAAATTTATGAAATAGCGGATTAAATAGGGAGAACTTTTTAAAAATTAGCGAAGAGAATAGGGTGGATGTATGACATTCGTAGCAGATTGGATTGATGAGAGAATGAGTGGGTTTTTAGACGCGGAAGATGCTGTTAGGAGATTTCGAAAAAGAAAATAAAATACTTTTGGGAGGTGGGAAAATTCGAAGAGAAAAGTTTGGCATCAAGCGATGTGTGAGGGCTTTCAGACGTTAGAAAAACAGCCCTGCATATGTGCATAATTCAGGGCTGTCATTCGGACAATTTATTGGTTTTCGAAGGCTTAGTCTTCGATCAAAGTCGTTTTGGTGATCAGAATATCTTCCACCGGAACGTCTTGATGACCACGGCGACTGGTTGTCTCAACCTGCGCCATTGCATCGACAATGTCCATACCCTCGACTACCTGACCGAAAACCGCATAGCCCCAACCTTGCATGTTTTTACCGCTGTGGTCAAGAAAGCTGTTGTCCTTCAGGTTAATGAAGAACTGAGTCGTTGCGGAGTGTGGATCCATCGTGCGTGCGTAGGAGAGACTGCCGCGAACATTTTTCAAGCCGTTATCGGCTTCGTTTTCGATCGGTTCGCCGGATGGCTTGTCTTCCATGCCAGGCAACATGCCTCCGCCTTGCACCATAAAGTTGGGAATAATGCGATGAAAGAGCGTGCCATTGTAAAAGCCTTCCATTACATAATGAATGAAGTTCTCTGTCCCGATCGGCGCTTTTTCCGCATCAAGCTGAACGGTAATGTCACCCATCGTCGTGGAAATAATCACTTTTGCCATTTTAGTTTTCCTATCTGTTTATGTAATGTCTTTGCAATTTTATTGAACTTGGCGGGCTTTAATGATTTTGACGGTTTCAACCGGAACATCGCCCATGCCGTTCCGATAACCGGTTTTCTCGACACGGATTTTATTGACGGTTTTCATGCCTTTAATCACCCGCCCGAAAACGGCGTAGCCCCAGGCTCGTGAAGTTTTCTCGCGGTAGTCCAGAAAGCTGTTCTGGGCAACGTTAATAAAAAACTGCGCGCTGGCCGAATGAGGGTCGTTGGTACGTGCCATGGCGATGGTACCAATGCGATTTCTCAAACCATTGTCAGCTTCGTTCATAATCGGGTCGTGAGTCGGTTTTTTCTGCAGGCCGGGGGTGAAGCCTCCTCCCTGAATCATAAAGTTCGGGATGACTCTATGAAAAATCGTTCCGTCGTAAAAGCCCTCGTTGACGTATTCCAGGAAATTTTTTACTGTTTTCGGAGCCTTGTCCGGGTAGAGTTCCAGCAGAATGGTGCCTTTGGATGTTTCCAGAAGTACCTGCGGGTTTTTCGCATTGGATTCAGCCCAGCTTGGGTTTAGAAATGTTAGGGCCAGCAGTCCGGAAAACAGAGATAAAAACAGACGTCTCTTCATGGATTCACTCCAAAATAATTGATGGTTTCAGTTACAATAGCGCATTCTAACACCAAGGTGCATTCAGCAGAACCGAGCGGCGTTAAAAAAGGTCGTTTGTGATTTGATTGATTGTAGAAAGGCAGTGGTGCCGATGCAATGACGGCCGTTCAATGGTCACGTTATAGACAGGCTGTCTAAAGGCTTGGTGCCGTTTTGAATTACGATTTAGTATCCAGGAAAGCTTCGATGAGTTTACAGATTTTTAATACCGAAACCAGACAAAAACAAACCTTTGTTCCAATTCACGACAATCAGGTTGGTATCTATGTATGCGGCGTTACGGTTTACGATCTGTGTCATATCGGACATGCCAGAGTGATGGTCGTTTTTGATACGGTTGTACGCCATTTAAGAGCATTGGGGTACGACGTAACCTATGTGCGCAACATCACTGATATTGACGATAAGATTATTAAACGTGCTTTGGAGAACGGCGAATCGATTCAATCTCTGACCTCGCGAATGATTGACGAAATGCATGCGGATGAAACGGCGATGAATGTGCTGCGCCCTGATATGGAGCCACGTGCGACGGAACACATGGATGAGATCCGCGGCATGATCCAAAGCCTGATTGATAAGGGATTTGCTTATCCTGCTGAAAACGGCGACGTCTACTTTAAGGTCAAGGCGTTTAAGGATTACGGTCGCCTATCCGGTAAACATCTAGAAGATCTGGAAGCGGGCGCACGGGTTGATGTCAATGAAGTTAAGCAGGATCCGATGGATTTTGTGTTATGGAAAGCCTCTAAAGAAAACGAACCTTCGTGGGATTCCAGCTGGGGCGGTGGACGCCCGGGCTGGCATATCGAATGTTCGGCGATGTCGACCAAATGTCTTGGTAATCATTTCGATATTCATGGCGGCGGGATGGATTTAACCTTTCCGCACCATGAAAACGAAATTGCGCAATCTGAGTGTGCTACGGGAGAACATTACGTGAACTTCTGGATGCATTGCGGTTTCGTTCGGGTTGACGACGAGAAGATGTCTAAGTCACTCAACAATTTCTTTACGATTCGCGAAGTGCTGAAGGTGTATCACCCTGAGGTGATACGTTATTTTCTGCTTTCCAGTCATTACCGCAGCCCGGTGAACTACTCTCAGGAAAACCTGCAGTCTGCCAAAGCCAGTGTCGGGCGTCTGTATTCCGCCTTGGAAGGCGTTGAAATTGGATCGCCGATTGACGGAAGTGCTTATGAGAATGCTTTTATGGAAGTGATGAACGACGATTTTAATACGCCGAAAGCCGTTGCCGTGTTATTTGATCTGGCCAGAGAAGTGAATAAAAGCAAGGACGCCGGGTTGGCGGGCTTGCTGGTGAAACTGGCCAATCAGGTCGGGCTTTTGGAAGAGACGGCGGATCAGTTTTTTAAATCTCAGCCATCGGATTCCGGTTTGGATGATGCGGCGATTGAGGCTTTGATTGAAGAGCGAAAACAGGCCAGAGCCGACAAAGACTTTGCCCGTTCCGATGAAATTCGAGATCAATTAAAAGAGCAGGGTAATGAGTTGCTGGATTCTCCGCAGGGGACGAGCTGGCGCAGAGTTTAATCAGAAATTAGGCGGGAAAATTCCGCAGAATTATTAACCTTGTAATTTGTAAGTGATTGATCGCTTTGAAAAACTATCAAGGTCATAGGAATAATTAATGTGATATTTATGTTGCTAATAATTGACAAAATTAGAAAACACTAATATACTTTATCTATTCATGTTTCTTCATGAGTATCCTCCTCTGATTATTTCTAATGAGATAATATTTTGAATCCCAGTCAATGACTGGGATTTTTTTTTGCCCTCTCTCCGGTGTTTTTAGAATTAGTCGTGCTTTTTCGGGAAGCTCATCCGGAAGGAAACAAGCCGCTTTATGGATCGGATTGATCTGTTCGATTTTCCGATTAAGGGTGCTTGGCGTCGGTAGCCTGGGCGATGTTCTTTTGGCTGATGTTTGCCATAAAATTGTGTAAACGGTCGTAACGTTTATTGAGAAGGGATGTGAAAATCGTTTTATATTCCATGACCGCCTTTACGTATTCGCGCGTCTCTGTGAAGGGGATTGAATCGATCCATTGGTCGGCTTCCAGTGAACCGGTTTCCGGTATCCAGGAATCGACTCTCTTGGGGCCGGCATTGTAAGCTGCTGTCGCCAGAATTAAATTTCCGCCATACTTTTCTTTCAGGTAGCTCAGGTAGGCGCTGCCCAGCTGAATATTACGTTCCGGGTCTTTTAAAGCACGATTATTGACTTTGTTAACCCCAATTTTCCGTCCGATATAGCGAGCTGTGCTTGGCATCAATTGCATGAGACCGACAGCCCCGGCAGAGGATTGGACATTTTCGGAAAAGGCGCTCTCTCTTCGAATGATGCCGTAGATCCATGCCGGATCCAGACTGTTTTTCTGCGCATTTTGCATCACCGGTTGTTTGTGCGGAGTCGGGAAGCGCAGCTGGATGTCGTCCCATTTTTTGGCAATTGCCAGACTGCGAATTACTTGAGGATGCTGTTTCCATTTATGAGCCAGTACGGCAATGGCTTGAAGTTCGTCTCGATTCACTTTCGGCAATAAATAACGCCATTCCACCTGACTGGTATTGATCCAGTCAATCGCCATTAATTCCTGGATTCTGCGCAATGAAGGGTATTTTTTGATCAGTTTTTCGGGGCTTTGCACTTTTACCGGGTTCGGGTTAAATTGATACCCTTTGTTTAACCGGTCTGCAGCCATAAAGCCGTAGAAGCTTCTTGAAGTGGACAGGGTTGCGTAGAGTTTGTTGGCGGCGCTTTTGCGGCCGGTTTTTTCCAAAGCGCGGGCTTTCCAGTAGCGCCATTGTTTCTCGTTCTGTTCTTCCGCCGGCATCAGATCGATGGTATCGAGCAGGTCGAGCCATTGAGCATTTTTAAGGTTGATTTGTGCCTGCCAGCGTAAGGATGCTTCGGTTGGGGCACCGTTACGATTCACTTCCTCCAGAAGGGCTTTTGCTTCCGGTGCGTAGCGATAAGCGGTGCGCAAAGCAATATAGCGATTCAATTCGTTGATATCGCCTTTGGTCAGGTGAAAATTTCCGGCATGGACTTTCAGCAGGGAATTTGCGTCTTGAAGGTTTTTCTTGGCAAGACGCTTGATGGCCTGTTTGAACATGACACGCTTGATATGGCGATCCATTTTCCGCCCTTTCAGTTGGCTGACGATATGCGGTTTGGAATAAACTTTGCGCCATTCTTCAAAATCTGCCCGTTCTTGAATGGAGAGGTAGCGGCTGAGTTTTTTTGCTTCGCTTACCTGACGTTTCTCCATGGCTTTTTCAATTTTCTGCCAGATCATGCTCCCGGTCAGTCTGTGGTGTTTCAGTAGCAAAGGTTCGAGAGGCGCACAGTTTTTTGACAGTTTAATCTGCTTATTCCATAAAGGTTTCGCCAGAGTAAGCGCTTTGGTGGTTTGTTTGCTGTTGGCCAGTGCTTGAACATGCAGGCATTGCAAATCAGTGCTTTTCTGCGGGCGATAAAGATTCAGATAGCTTTGCCACTGTTTTTTTTCGGCAAGCAGCTTCAACCAACGGCTATAAAGCTGATCAGCCATGTAGGTTCCCTTGTAGTCGCGAAGAAAGCGCTTGAGTTCGGATGCCGGGGTGTTTTTCAGGTGAAGTCTGTAGTCGTGATAGAGTATGTACGGGTAAAGAGGATAGTTTTTTAACTGTCGTTTGAACCGGGCAATGGCTTGGCGGTCATTGGCCCGAACGGCATCGTAAGCGTCAAGAAATGCTTGTTGCTCCCGGTTGAGTGGAGTGTCGACCTGCGCGACAGCTGGACGCCAGCTGATCAGCGCGCTCAGAAAGCATAGTAAGAACAACACTCGACTTTTGAACATTTCTCATCACCTGAAATTTAGAATGCAGAGTGGGAAGCTTCGGCTAAAGGAACATGCAACAGTTGCCCAGGGCTCAATGTAGCGTTTAAGGATAAGTTATTCTTTTCAGCCAGTTCGTGCATCGAAACTTTGTGTCCTTGAGCGATGCTCCATAAATTATCCCCTTTTTTCACCCGATAGTGTTGGGGAGCCGTTGGATTTTTTTTCGCCTCGGCTAATTTAATCACCATGCCAGGTCGGAGTTTGCTTCCATTGCCCAATTGTGGGTTCAGGGCCAGCAAATTTTTAACACGCGTATCGTATCGTCGAGCCAGGCTCCACAGACTGTCACCTGATTGAACCTGGTAACTTTGCGGCACTGTGACGTTGCTTTTGGAAGCTGCTTCCAAATGGGCTTTCGCCACTTTAGTTTCGGCTAACAGATTCTCCTGCCCGGGGACTTTTAAAATCTGTCCAAGTTTCAAGACGGCATTGGGCTTCAAATTATTCAGTTCGCGC
>NZ_OY782570.1 GCF_963677875.1 Thiomicrorhabdus sp.
TGAATCATTTTTTCGCTCTGATTATCCAAAGCGGAAGTTGCTTCGTCGAAAATGAGGATCGGAGCGTTTTTCAAAAAGGCGCGCGCAATGGCGATGCGTTGTCTCTGTCCCCCGGAAAGCAGACTGCCATTTTCACCGATGTGTGTATCCAGTCCTTCGGGCAATTGTTCGATGAATTCCCAGGCATGGGCGGCTTTGGCGGCTGCAATGATCGCGTCTCTGGAGACGTCGGCCCGCCCGTAAGCGATGTTGGCGGCTACACTGTCAGCGAACAGGGTGACTTTTTGTCCAACCAGAGCAATCTGTTCGCGAAGGTGGTTTCGTTCCAGGGATTGCAGGTTTTCCCCATCCAGATAAATTGCGCCTTCGGTTGCGTCATAGAAGCGGGTGATTAAATTCACCAGAGTGGTTTTGCCGCTGCCGGACTGGCCGACGAGTGCAGTGGTTTTTCCCGCGGGGATGGTCAGGTTAAAGTTGCGCAAGGCCGCCTGAGAGCTGTTCTCGTAGCGGAATTCGACATTCTCGAAGCGAATTTCGCCTTTTAAATGTTCGATTTTATTAGAGCCTTGATCCGGCTCATTGGGCTGGTCGAGCAATTCAAAGATGCTTTCTGAAGCCGCCATGCCTTTTTGCACAGTTTCGTTGATGCTGGTCAAACGGCGAATCGGTTCGAAGATCAAGGCCATTGCGGTGATGTAGGCGAGCAGTTCACCAGGGGTGAAGAGATCCTGAGCCGACATTTGCATGGCAATGTAAACCACACCGGCCAGAGCGATGGCTGCCAGAACCTGTACCAGCGGCACGTTCAGCGCCGAGACTTTGGTAACGTGCATGGTGTTGTTCAGCAGTTCGTTTCCGGTTTCTTGAAAGCGTTTTTGTTCGTAGGCTTCCGCGGCGTAAATTTTAATGTCTTGATAGGCGTTCAAGCTCTCTTCCAGGTGATGGGTCATTTGTCCCATATTGTTTTGCATCGCTTTGGAGGAGTGGCGCATGAGTTTGCTGGCTTTATCGATGATCCAGGCGACAATCGGTCCGACGATCAGCATGAGCAGGGTCAGCTGCCAGGAGGTGTACAACAGATAGGCAATTAAGGCGAGAATGGTCAGACTGTCGCGGATCAGTGTCACCCAGGCCGTGGAGAGTGCGTTGCTTGCCTGGGGGACGTCATAGGTGATTTTTGACATCAGGGCACCGGTTCCGTAGGTTTGAAACACCGCAAACGGAAGGGATTGCATTTTGGCATACATGTCGGTACGGATGGCCAGAATGGCTCTTTGCGCGATCCACTGGCTAAAGACTTTGCTGAAATATTCTGCAAAGCCTTTGACGACGAAAACGCCGGCCAGCAGGAGTGGCATCATAATAAAGGAATCGGGGTTTTTGGCAATCAGGCTTTCGTCAACCAGGTCTTTCATTACCATGGCTGTGGCTGGTTCCATCGCTGCGATCACGACCAGCGAGAACAGCGTGACGGTGATCATGGCTTTGTATGGAAGGATGTATTTCAGAAGGCGTCGGTACAGGCTGAGTGTCGTTCGGTCGAGCATTATTCTCTTCTCAGGATTCGGTTGACGACAATGTTTGCCCAACCATCGCTCTTAAAGCGACGATCCAGCTCTTCACGGTCATAGTGATTCTGGACCCAATCCAGAAAATCGGTTTCCGGATGCAGTTTGGCGAAACGGAGGTATTCATCGAAAAAGAAATCCAGCTTACCGGTTTCGGCCCAGCGGAAGTGACCGTATTTCATGCTTAATTGCTTTAAGGCCTCTTCAATCGGTTCCTTGGCGATGAACAGTTTGTAGAAAACACTCATCAGGCCGGCGCGGTCGGCACCGGATTTGCAATGAATCAGAATTGGGTATTCAGCGTTTTCCAACAGTTCTTTGGCTTTCAGTACCTGCTCGACTTTTGGCAGAGATCGCGAAGACATATTGTGATTGACGAGTTCGATGCCAAGTTGGTCGCATGCCTCTTTCTCCAGACGGTAAGGTCCGGATTTGTTAGCGGCGCGCAGGCTGATAATGGTCTTCAGACCGTGCTTCCGCTGCATTTTACGAATAAAGGCAGGAGAGGGATGGTTGCTACGGTAAGCGTTTGGCGACAGTTTGAAGAAATTTCGATAGATCACTCTCAGCAGTTCGTGGTCGACGAACCAGGCTTCAAGGTGCGCTTTGACTCTGTCCCATACAGAGTGAAAATGTGACATGACGACTTCGTCCGTGATTGTTCAAATAAGGGGGTATTTTACAATTTTATCGGTGATGAAATGATAGAATTGCTTGTGAATTCCTCAAAGGGTATCCGCTCGGCGCCGACGATGGCGCGGCAACGACCTCGGCGGGACGACAGACTGATGGATTGTTGTCTTCCGGTGAAATTAAAACAAAGTATACGGATAAACAGATGATTGTAGTTACAGGCGGAGCCGGGTTTATCGGCTCTAATATCGTCAAGGCGCTAAATGAAATGGGACGAACCGATATTCTGGTCGTCGACAACCTCAAGAACGGTAAAAAATTCATCAATTTGGCGGATTGTGATTTTGCTGATTTTCTGGATAAGGAAGATTTTCGTCAGCGGATTTTTGCCGAGCAGGGACTGCCTGAAATCGAGGCGATTTTTCACGAGGGAGCCTGTTCGGCAACCACCGAGTGGAACGGTCAGTTTTTGATGGATAATAATTACGAGTATTCCAAAGACCTGCTGCATTATTGCCTGGATTATAAAATTCCGTTTTTTTATGCTTCGTCCGCTTCTGTTTATGGTGACGGGCCGGTTTTTATCGAAGAGCGTCAATATGAAAAACCATTAAATGCCTACGGTTTTTCAAAGTTCCAGTTCGATCAGTATGTTCGTCGGATTCTGCCGACAGCGCAAAGCCAGATTGTCGGGTTCCGTTATTTCAATGTGTATGGTCCGCGTGAACAGCACAAGGGCGACATGGCCAGTGTGGCTTTCAAATTGCATAACCAGGTTCTGGCAGGCGAAAAGCTCAAGCTGTTCGGGCCTTATGATGGTTATGATGCCGGCATGCAGACCCGCGATTTTGTTTATGTCGAAGATGTGGTGAGCGTTAATCTGTGGTTTATGCAGAATCCGGATAAATCCGGTATTTTTAATCTTGGGCCGGCCCAGGCGGAACCTTTCAAAAATATTGCCGAAGCGGTGATCGGCTTTCACGGTAAGGGTGAGATCGAGTACATTCCGTTCCCTGAACACTTAAAGGGAGCCTACCAGAGTTTTACTCAGGCTGATAATACCCTGTTGCGGCAGGCCGGGTACGATGCTCCTTTCAATACGGTCGCACAGGGCGTTCAGAAATATCTAAGCTGGTTAAGTGAGAATTCGAAGACGCTGGACTTTAAATAAATGCGTGTCCTGCTGATTAAAATGTCTTCCATGGGAGATGTTTTTCACACCTTTCCGGCTTTGTCCGATGCCATGCAGGCAATTCCCGGAATAACCTTTGACTGGGTGGTGGAAAAAGCTTTTGCGGAAATTCCCAAATGGCATCCCGCTGTCGATAAAGTGTATCCGATTGAATTACGCCGCTGGCGGAAAAACTTGTTTCGGAACGAGACCCGGCAGCAGATTAACGCCTTTTTTCAAGACCTCAATCAAACGTCCTATGATCTGATTCTGGACGCCCAGGGGCTTTATAAAAGCGTTTGGGTCGGGCGCAGAATACAGGGGCCGGTAAGCGGTTTTGACTTAAAGAGTGCCCGCGAACCGCTTGCCAGCCTGTTTTATCGGTACAAATATCCTGTGGCCAAATCCCAGCATGCCATTTTGCGCCTGCGTCAGCTGTTTGCACAGGCGCTTAAATATGAGTTTTTGAGCAATACTCCGATTTGTTACGGTTTGCAGACGGAATCGTGGTGCCGACCTTCGGTTGTACCCTGGCAGAATGAGGCCTATCTGGTGTGCCTGCATGGCACGACTTGGGAAACAAAATACTGGCCGGAGGAAAACTGGAACCGTCTGTTGGAGAAAGCTGCGCATTTGGGGCTGAAAGTGATTTTGCCGTGGGGAAATAATGAAGAGCGTCTGAGATCGCTGCGTTTGCAAGACGAACTTAAGAGCGATTCGATTTGGGTTCCGGAGAAAATGTTGACGTTGAACGAAATGGCGGCGGTGCTGAAAAATGCCAAAGCCGTGGTTTCAGTAGATACTGGACTCTCACATGTGGCCGCGGCTTTGGACGTTCCGTTGCTTGTCCTGTATCGGGTAACCGATCCGCAGCTCGTCGGAGCAGATGGGGCAAAAGTCACGCGTCTGGTTTCCCCGTTGGCAAGTCAGTATCTAAAAAAGTTTTCCGGCGATCAGGAACGCCTTTCTTTACAGAATATTGGTGTTCAGGAAGTAGAGGAATGGCTCCAACATGTTTGATTATTATCTGATTTCAACGCCTTTGCATATGTTTGTTGCTTCCGCTTTGGCACTGCATCGCGGCAACCGCTGCATCGCAATATTTATCGATCAATACGAAGGTCAATCCGATTGTTTTGTCGACAGTCTGCGCGACCGATCTTCCGGTTCGCCTTTTGAGCATGTTTTTGTCTTTGGCGGGCGAAACGTATCCTTATTGCAGAAAAAGTCTTTTCGAAAGGAGCTGTTTAAAGAGCTGGGCGAGATAGTGAGTGTCTATGCGCCCGGGAGCATTTTCTGTGGTAACGACCGACGTATTGAATTCCAGTTTTTGATGCACTTTTCCCAGCGCGGTTATCCTCAAGTCGAGGGCGTGTATCTGGACGAAGGCTTGTTTAGTTATGTTGGCAGAGAAGCTTCCAATAGTTATTCCGATCGTTTCGTCGACACGTTTTTCAAGAAACTGGCTTACGGAAACTGGTGGAGTCATCCGCCAACAGTCGGAGCCGGGAAATGGATCAGTACCGCTTATTTGGCTTATCCCGAGCTGGCACACCCGCTGATTCAGCTCAAAAAGATGAAGAAAATCGAACCCGAATGGTTTTACGATTCCAGCTTCGTTAAATTGACTCAGAGCTGGCTGGCCTGCTTTGACGTTGAGCGGAAAGTGATCGAAAACAGCCGGGTTGTGCTGACTCTGCCGCAGGATCGCAACATGCGCCTGGTTCCCGGTTATGTCGACAGAGTCTATGATCTGGTCGATAGTCTGTCGTCTGCCGGTTACGGTATTTCTGTCAAATACCATCCAAGTGAACAGCAGCGGGATCCTTTACAGGTTTCCTCACGATCTTCGGTGAGCATTTTGCCGGCTAAAATTCCGTTTGAAGTCTTGTTGCCTTTCATGCCGAGAGAGAATGCTTTTGTGATCGGCGATATGAGTTCGACTTTGATTATGACCCGACTTTTCCGTCCGGATGTCGGTGTTTTGGCCATTCAGCCCGATCAGGAAAATAAGCACTTTAAGCAGTTTGATCTTCTGTATCGGAAAATGGATATTCCTGTTTTGCCAATGAAGCGGATCATTGACTCGGTTATGGATGGCGTTGAAGAATGAAAGCGTCGGATTCGGCAAAAAGGGTTTTAGTGGTCAAAATGTCTTCGTTCGGAGACATTATTCATACTTTCCCTGCGCTTCAGGATGCAGCGGAACACTTTCCCGGTATTACATTCGACTGGGTGGTGGAAGCGCCTTTTCAACGGTTGCCGAAACTTTCCAAACATGTCGATCGTGTGATTGTCAGCGGTCGCAGGCAATGGCGTAAACATCGCCTGTCTGTGAAGACGATCCGCGAACAAAGAGCCTTCTATCGGGAGTTAAGGCAGGTTCGTTACGATGCGGTGATCGAAGTGCAATACACCCGTAAAGGCGCCAAGGTTGTCAAAAAAGCGCTGGGCAGAAAATATGGTCTGGATGCGAAGGCGGCCAATGATGCCGATATTGCCAAATCGTTCGATCAGGCGTTTTTTGTTTCCAAGAGTTTACCGGCGATAGAGCGCAGTCGGAAATTGTTTGCATTGGCACTGGGGTATTCCGAGTGCAAAAATCTGGACTTCGGTCTTGAAAACGTCGCCCGATCAAGCCATTTATTTCCACAGCCGTTTCTGGTTTTTATTATGAGTACGACCTGGGCAACCAAGCATGCTCCGCCGAAATTGTGGATCGAATTGCTGGCGAAGGCTCGGAAGGATGGGTATCGGGTGCTGATTCCGTGGCTTTCGCCATCGGAAAAGCAATTGGCTCAGGAGATGATTAAGCAAGCCGGTTGGGGCGAGGTGCTTCCCGAGCCGGTTGAGGCGGACGAATGGGCAAAAATTATGCAGGACAGTCGGGGAACCATCGGGGTGGATACCGGCTTGTTGCATCTCTCCGGTGCTTTAGATAAACCGACGGTTGGCATTTTCGGGCCGACCAATCCTTTTCTGACCGGTGTGCGCGGAAAATTCGCGGAAAATATTTATGAATCGGTACCTTGCGGGCCCTGCATGGCGCGAACCTGTGGTCATTCCCTGGGACAAATCTGTTTTGACTGGATGAGTGCAGAGCGGGTTTGGACGGCTTTTAATTCTCAAATGGCGCTTTGTGTCGACAGTACGGGATTATGAAGAGCGTATTAATTGTAAAGCTGACATCGTTGGGGGATATCATTCACAGCTTTCTGGCGGTGAAGGAGTTCAAGCGACAGTTTCCCGATTGCCGAATAGACTGGCTGGTTGAAGATGTGTATCACGATTTGCCGTTATGGTTGGATGAGGTTGATCGCGTTTATTGTCTGAATCGAAAAAAGCTCAAGCATTTTGATAAGGTCGGCTTGTCGAAACTGTATCGTATCCGGCAAAGAAATGAGCTTAAACGCAACGGTTATGATGCGATTATCGACCTCTATTTTTCCAGAGAGGTCAACCGTTATTTACATGGCGTGGCTCCGATTGTTGGTCTGGATGCCATCGATTTGGGACTGATTAAAAAAGAACCTCTGCAAAAGCGTTATTACCGCCAGTTGTTGTCGCCTCAGGATGTGATCGCGAATTTATGCCATGAAAAATTGGAATATGTTTGGTTTTACCGGGTATTGATGGCGCAATTTGGGGATTATTCTCTTTCCAGGGAGTTGGATACAACCTTGTATCAGGTGTCGTCAAAGAGAGTTCCGATTGTAAAAACGTCCTATGAGGACTATCTGGTTTTTATTCATTCCACCAGCGGGGATTCAAAACGCTGGCCGGTTGAGTACTGGCGAAAGTTGGTGGAAAAAGCCAAGGAGGCGGGCTTGAAAGTGCTGCTTCCCTGGGGAAATGACGAAGAGAAGCAACGTGCGGATAAGATTGCGCTTGGTTTCAATAATTGCCAAGTGCTGCCGAGATATCCGATTTCGACGCTGTTTGCTTTGTTGAGAGATTCCAAAGGTCTGATCGGCGGAGATACAGGATTCACGCATATGGCTTCCTTTTTTGACATACCGGTTGTCCGGATCTGGGGAGCAACCTTTGTCGGA
The DNA here is from genome assembly GCF_963677875.1 of Thiomicrorhabdus sp. Taxonomy (NCBI): domain Bacteria; kingdom Pseudomonadati; phylum Pseudomonadota; class Gammaproteobacteria; order Thiotrichales; family Piscirickettsiaceae; genus Thiomicrorhabdus; species Thiomicrorhabdus sp. Next base: position 7,425 of record NZ_OY782570.1, read on the forward strand.
GCTGCGGTTCCCGGCCCGTCCGCTGTGGATATCATTTCCGATTATCCTTGTTCGCCGTGCATGAATTTGAAAAGCTGCAAGGTGATTGAGCAGGGGTTATATGCCGACTCGCCGCCATGTTATGATGAAATCACTCCGGAGACCGTCTGGAAAAGTTTTCGAAAAATTGCTGCGGGTGGCGCGGCGGAAAAGTCTGAAGTGTATGGCGGGCGTCTTCAAGCTCCGCATCCTCAAAATTTGAAGCAGTAAAGTATGTACGTATGGGCGATTTTTATAAATTAATCCGACCTTATCAATACACTAAGAATCTGTTCGTTTTTTTACCGGCGTTTTTTGCTTTTCAAATATTAGAGCCGAGGGTGCTGGCGGAAGCTTTTATCGCGTTTTTAGCGTTTTCCGCGATTGCAAGTGCGGTTTATATTATCAATGATTGGTTTGATCGTTTCGAAGACGCAAAGCATCCCGATAAATCGAACAGGCCTATTGCCACCGGCCGGGTTTCCGGCCGCATGGCGATATTTTACGTTCTGGTTTTACTTGCCGCAGGCATTCTGTTGTCGGTTTCGCTGACGGTAGAGGTGACTGCGCTGTTGCTGTTCTATTTTGTGTTGAATATTGCCTATTCGATCTGGTTGAAGCATGTGGCCATTGTGGATATTTCGATTATCTCTCTGGGATTTGTGCTGCGCCTTTTTGTCGGAGCCCAGGCGACTTCGATTGAGTTGTCACACTGGATTATCGTAATGACGTTTTTGCTCGCGCTGTTTCTGGCTCTGGCGAAACGACGCGACGATGTACTCATTTATCTGAATACCGATCAGAAAATGCGTAAGGTGATCGACGGTTACAACCTGAAGTTTCTCGACTCGAGCATGGTTATGACAGCCTCAATTACCGTTTTGGCTTACATTTTATGGTCGATTTCTCCCGAAGTGGTTTCCCGTCTGGGAAGCGGCAATTTATATTTGACTTCGGTTTTTGTCGTTCTGGGTGTTTTGCGCTATCTGCAGATTACTCTGGTCGATGAGGTCAGTGGCAATCCCTCCAAAATTCTGTTGCGAGACCGCTTTATCCAATGGACGCTGCTTGGCTGGCTCCTGTGTTTTGTCTTGATTCTGTATGCGAGAACCTTGTGAAAGTGGTTTCTTTAGCTTCGAAATATACCTTGTTTGCCTTGATTGCCACAGCGGTGAATCTGCTGGTTCAATGGCCGTTTTTTATCTGGTCGGATTCCTGGCTGACTCTTTATATCGCGTTGTTTTTCGGAACTCTGGCCGGACTGGTCGCGAAATATATTCTAGACAAACGCTGGATTTTTTACCATCAGAGTGAGACGCATCGGGATAACCTGGCTAAGTTTGGCTTGTACAGTTTAATGGGCGTTTTTACCACGCTTATTTTCTGGGGATTTGAAATGGGCTTCTATTATTGGGTGGAATATCCGAATGCGCAATACCTTGGAGGGGCTTTGGGATTAGCAATCGGCTATGTTGCCAAATATTTGCTGGATCGGCGTTTTGTGTTTAAGGCGGAAGGATGAAAAAAATTTCCGGGTGGGGGCGTTTCCCGATAGTCGATGCCGAGGTTGTACCGTTCCGGGATCACAGAATGGTTTTGGATAAGCTGGATGAGGCAATGCCGCTGGCAATCCCTCGCGGTAACGGCCGAAGTTACGGAGACAGTGCGCTCGGCAACTGCGTTTATTCCAGCTTGAGTCTGAACCGTTTCATTGCTTTCGATGAAAACACCGGTGTGCTTCGTTGCCAGTCAGGCGTCCTGTTGTCGGCCATCTTGGATGCATTTCTTCCCAGAGGTTGGTTTCCCGGCGTTACACCGGGAACCAAATATGTGACCGTCGGCGGTGCAATTGCTTCGGACGTGCATGGCAAGAATCATCATCTTGCCGGTTGTTTTAGCGAAACGGTTGTCTCATTGATGCTGATGCTGCCGAGCGGGGAGCTTAAACGTTGTTCCAAAACGGAAAACAGCGATCTGTTCCGCGCAACCTGCGGGGGCATGGGGTTGACCGGAATGATTCTGGAGACGGAAATTCAATTAAAAGCAGTGAACTCGAAGAACATTGAGCAAACCACGATTAAAACCGCCAACCTTGCAGAGACTTTTTCGGCTTTCGAAGAGTTGGCGGATCAGGTTTATTCGGTGGCATGGATCGATTGTCTGGCAGATAAGAAATCAATCGGACGCAGTTTGATTATGGCTGGTGACTTTAAGAGCGACGGCGATTTGAGATATACGGCTCCGCATAAACATCGTGTGCCTTTCGATTTTCCCTCGTTTGCGCTGAATCGCTACAGCGTAAAAGCGTTTAATACGCTGTATTACGCCAGAGGGAACGATCAGGTTAGGCAAGAAATTTCGGTAGACAGTTTCTTTTATCCGTTGGATGCTCTGAGTGACTGGAACAGAATTTACGGTAAAAACGGGTTTGTCCAGTATCAGTTTATTCTTCCCAAGGAACAGAGTTTTGAAGGGTTGAACGAAATTCTGGCATTGATTGCTGCGCGCGGAATGGCCAGCTTTCTGGCTGTGTTAAAGCTCTATGGTGCTACCAATGCCAATTTTCTATCCTTTCCAATGGAGGGCTATAGTCTGGCGCTGGATTTCAAAGTACAAAAGGGACTGTTTTCTTTTCTGGATGAATTGGATGCGCTGGTTTTAAAATATCGGGGGCGCATCTATCTGGCAAAAGATGCACGTATGAGTCGCGAGGTGTTTGAGCAGGGGTATCCGGGGATCGAACGCTTTAGAGCCCTGCGGGAAGAGTTTGAATTGAATCAATTTATTCGATCGTATCAGTCGGAGAGGTTAGGGTTGTGAATCAAAAATGGTTGCTGGTTCTGGGTGCGAATAGCGATATGGCTCTGGCGTCGGCCAGACGTTTTGCCGAAGCGGGCTGGAATCTCTATCTGGCTTCGCGGCAGACGGAGTTTTTGGAAAAAGAAGTGGATCATCTGAAAATTGCTTATCGGATTGAAGCGGAAGCTTTGTACTTCGATGCGGAAGATTTTGATAGTCATCTGCCTTTTTATACGGGGCTTCGTCAGAAACCTCAGGGAGTGTTGCTGGCTTTCGGATTCATGCCGGAGCAGGAGCAAGCGCAGCAACAGCCTGTTCTGCTACGGAAAACGGCCAATGTCAATTACCTTGGCGCCATGAGCATTCTTGAAGTTGTCGCAAGTGATTTTGAACAACGTCAGGTCGGTTGGATTGCGGCCATCAGCTCGGTTGCCGGGGATCGGGGGCGCGCGAGCAACTATATCTACGGCAGCAGCAAGGCGGCTTTGAGTGCCTATCTGGCGGGATTGCGACATCGGCTTTTTGCCGCCGGTGTGCATGTGATGACGGTGAAGCCGGGATTTGTTGCTACAAAAATGACTCGGGGATTGGATTTGCCGGACAAACTTACCGCGCAACCCAAGGAAGTGGCCGAGGCGATTTTTAAAGGGATCGACAAGCGGAAAAACACTTTGTATGTGAAAGGTATTTGGCGGTTAATTATGCTGATTATCATTTATCTGCCGGAGTTTATTTTTAAAAAGACCAAGTTGTGAGTTATGGCTGTTGCAGCTAAGTTAGCGTTATTCGATTTTGATGGAACCATAACCAAACGCGATTCGTTGCCGGATTTTCTGGTTTACGCGGTGGGCTGGCCGAGATTTATTTGGGGGTTGCTGCGTTTATCGCCGATTTTATTCGGTTATGTGTTGAAACGAGTGGATAACAGTTGGGCGAAAGAGCGGATGCTACACTATTTTTTGGCCGGGGTGCCCGAAGAGTGGTTACAGGAGAAAGGACGGGCGTATGCTTTGGAACGGATTGAGTCGCTGCTTCGTGACAAGGCGCTTGCCTGTTTGAAACGGCATTTGGCGGAGGGAGATCGGGTGATCGTTGTCAGCGCGTCCAGCGAAATTTGGTTGAAAGCCTGGTGCGACGAAGTTGGCGTTGAATTGCTGGCCACCCGTTTGCAAGCGAAAGAGGGGGTGATGACCGGGTTGTATGATGGCCGGAATTGTCACGGAGAAGAGAAGGTGCGACGAATTCGATCCGCAGTGGAACTTTCGCGTTTCGACCAGATTTGTGCTTATGGTGACTCTTCCGGAGATTTGCCGATGCTTTCTCTTGCCAGTCAGGCCTTTTATAAACCGTTCAGATAGGTAGCGTTGGATGAAGTTATGGTTGAAGTGGTCTCACTGGGTGAACGACGGATCGGCCGTTGGGCTGTTTTATTTCGGGTTGCTCTTTCTTGCGGCGACTCAAGGCGTGAATTCGTTTGCAGGTGAAATTGTTCCCTGGGTGCAGAATATTTTTGCCAATCCCTATCATGGCGAACTGGCCGAAAAGCAGTTTCTGCTAACCAGCCTCTTATTGCCCCTGACAGCTTCCGCTTTGCAGATTTCGACGCAACAGGGGCTTGAAATACTGAATGGAGCGATCTTCATTCTCGGTAGTTACTGGGTCTTGAAGGTTTATGCCACCGAGGGAAAAGAGCGTTTTTTAGTTCAGGCTTTCCTTCTTTATTCGCTCTCTGCCGGCTTGTTGTTGTGGTTTGGAAAATCCGATATGTGGTTTTTTGTACTGTCGACCCTGCTGGTGTTTTATCGTAAACATTTCGCGGTTTCCTTGGGCGTTGCGCTGCTGCTGGGCCTGACCCATTTTGAGCAGGGGCTGGTTGTCGTTGCCATGCTTGGTTTGATGTTTCTGGTGGATTTGTCGACAGGTCAGCGTTTGCGGGATGTTTTTAAAGCGTATTTTGCAATTTTGATCGGAATTGCGCTGGCCAAAGTGATGCTTCTGGGCTTTTTCGCTCTGAATGAGTTCGGCCGAACAGAAGGACGGCTGGAGTTTGTTTTTGCACGAGGGTATGAAGTCTTTGTCGAACCGGCCTTGAAAAATGCCGGGGTGCTGGTTTTCTCTTATTTGAGTTTATTCTGGCTGGTCTTTTTCGGTCTGGCATCGGCATTCAACGTCAATAAATTTTCCACAGCCGCCGTTTGGCTGGCATTTTTGGTGGCGATGGGGGTGTCTTTCCTGACTTACGACACGACACGGGTTTTTTCCATTGTTTTCTGGCCGTTTATCGTTTACATGATTTTGGAAACGCCAGTCAGCCGTTTGGAAAAAGTATTCAATAAGCAATTCATGCCGATGCTGATTGCCGCTGCTCTGTTATTTCCGACGGTTCAAGTTAAAAAATCCGGTGAGTTATTGTTTGTCGGTGTTTTGAATTATCAGAAAAGCTGAAGTGCCAACGGTAAGGTTTAAAAAATTAGAGATCTATGACTTCTTCAAAGAGACGCTTTTTCACCGATGCTTCGGTATTCGAAATCGAAGCCAGCCAGGTTTTTTGTCCGGTATCTCAGTCGGATTTAGAGCATTGCGTGAGAGACAGCATCCGGAAGGCTCTTCCCATCACCATGCGCGCCGGAGGAACTTCGTTAGGCGGACAGGCGATCGGCAGCGGAGCGGTGATTGATGTTTCCAAGTGCTTGACCCGTATTGTGGATTATCGCCCTGAAGAACAAGAGGTGGATGTTGAACCCGGTGTGATTCAGGACGATCTGAATGCGTTTGTCAGAAAAGACGGTTTACGCTTTGCTCCAGACACTTCCACATCCAACCGAGCCATGATCGGCGGCATGATCGGCAACAATTCCTGCGGCTCGTACTCGGTTTATTATGGAACGACCCGCGAGCATGTTAAATCGCTGGATGTGATTCTGGCCGATGGTTCGCAAACTACTTTCGAGCCATTGACACCACAAATGTTGCGCGAAAAACTCGATCTGCAGAGCTTTGAAGGAAACATTTACCGTACGATTCTCAACCTGCTTGAGCGCCACGGCAAGACGATTCTCGAACATTATCCGCATCCGTCCATTAAACGCCGTAATACCGGTTACGCTCTGGATGAATTATACCGTCACCATCAACCTTTCAACCCAGACGGCAGGCCATTTAATCTGGCGCCTTTGATTTGCGGGAGCGAGGGAACTCTGGCGGTGATTAAAAAAGCCACGCTGCATTTAGTCAAAACGCCAAAATTTCAACAACTGATCTGTGCCCATTTTGATTCGGTCGAACAGGCGATGAAAATCGTTGATCGTTTATTGGCGTTTAACCCGGCAGCGATCGAATTGATCGATAAAGCCACACTGGACGGCGCAAAAGCCAATCTTCAGCAGCAGCAAAATCGTTTCTGGATCGATGGCGATCCACAGGCGGTATTGGTGATCGAGTTGTTTGATGAAGATGAAAATGTTCTGATAAAACGATTGAATGAGCAGCAGCAATGGTTGCTGCAACATGGCGCTTATTCCGCACCAATGGTTGATCGAGCCGACTCTGCAAAAGTCTGGGAAGTGCGTAAAGCCGGTTTGGGCATGCTGATGGGCAAGGTGACTCGCAAGAAAGCCGTTGCGGTGATTGAAGATGCTGCGGTTCCCGTGACCGCCTTGTATGACTATTATCAGGACGTGCGGAATTTAATGGCCGAGCTGGGAGAGGGTTGCGTTTATTACGGTCACGCTTCAGTTGGTCTGATTCACATTCGTCCAGAACTGGATTTAGCAACGCCAGAAGGTCGGAACCTGTTCCAGACGATTGCCGAACGAAATTCTAAGTTGGTTAAAAAGTATCGCGGAGCCTTATCCGGCGAGCATGGAGACGGCCGGATCCGTGCGCCTTTCTTAAGAGAGCAGATTGGTGACCAAGTTTATGCCTGGTTGCTGGAGCTGAAACGTGCTTTTGATCCGCACAATCTGCTCAATCCCGGAGTGATTCTTGGTTCGATGCCGATTACGCAGAATTTGCGGGCCGATCGTCAACCGCAACAGCATCTGCCGACCGTGTTTGACTGGTCACGAGATCTGTCTTTGATGGATGCCGTGGAAAAGTGTAATGGTGCTGGAGCCTGCCGAAAATCCAGCGGTTTGATGTGTCCGTCCTATCAGGCGACCCGGGAAGAAAATTATTCCACTCGGGGGCGAGCCAACCTCCTGCGTCGCGCTTTGAGCGAGCCGGATCCGCGCCAGGCGTTGAGCCACCCCGAATTGCAAGAGGCTTTGGAACTTTGTCTGGGGTGCAAGGGGTGTAAAAGTCAGTGTCCTGCGAACGTGGATATGGCACGCCTGAAAGCGGAAGTATTGTTCCATTCTCGAAGAGCATTCGATTTAAGCCGTGTGGCTCTAAAGTATTATGGTCGTTTATTGAAAGTTGGCAGCAGAATGCCTCGCGTATTTAATGGCTTGCAATCTCTTGGTAGTGTGAAATGGTTGATGGGGGTCGATTCGAGGCGAACGCTGCCGCAAGTTCAGAAAGCAGATTTGTCGAGCTGGTGGCAAGAATCGAGTGTTCAGTCTTTTGGCCGTTCAGAGAAAACCAAAGTTTGGGTGTTGTGTGATCTGTTCAGTCAATATCAGGAACCTCAGGTCGGCCGGGCGGTTTTGAACAGCTTGCAGAAGCTGGACATGGAAGTCCACCCGGTTTTCATGCAGCAGTCACCGCGTGCGTTGATCAGTAAAGGATTGCTGCTTGAGGCTCGAGACGCTTTACTGCATGTTGCCGAGCTGTTGCTCGAATGGCAGGACGGGGATTTCCTGATCGGGATTGAACCGTCGGAGTTGTTGGTGTGGCGGGACGAAGCCCAGGATTTGCTGGCAAAATTGCCGTATTCCCCGGTGTTTGAAAACATGCAGCGCTGGCGCTCACAAGTGCAGAGTTTTGAGGAGTTTGTGCTGGCGCGTATTGAGCTTGGAGAGATGCCGGCGTTACGGACCAAGCCCAAAAAAGTATGGTTGCATGTTCACTGTCACCAGAAATCGCTGGCCAGACCGGGCGATTCGCAAAAAGCGCTACAGTGGATTGATGGATTACAGGTGGAAATGATCCCTTCGGGCTGTTGCGGTATGTCCGGAGAGTTTGGCTATAAACACTATGAAGTTTCCAAAACTATTGCCGAGCAGACGTTGTTGCCGGTATTGAGCAAGGCGCGCGATGAGGATTGGATTGTCGCCACCGGAACCAGCTGTCGACATCAAATCGCTGATCTGGGCGGCTATCAGGCGTTACATATCGCGCAAATTTTCGAGCGGATTTTCGACGCTGCCGATTGAATCAGAGCGTCTGAGCCGTGCAAGGTTTGTGAAGGGTTAAGCGAAGTCTTCCAGAGCCTGTTCGAGTGTTTGCCATGCCGTTTGACTTGGCGTCAATGGTTCGTGACACCAGATCGGGTCAGGCCAGACAGCATCTTTTTCATCTCTGAATACCAAGTGATAATGAAGGAAAGGGTTTTTGTTGCCGATTTTAGCCAAGTTGTAATGGGGGCCGAATCCTTTGTTTTGCAAGTGTTGTATTAAGCGATGAGTTTCTTGGTAGAAACCGGCGATAAAATCCGGTTCGTTTAAAATGCTTTTGGGAATGATCAGGAGCCAGGGAATCTCAGTTTCTTCGGCCAGAACGGAAAAAAAATCGTTTCCGGCTACAAAGTGAGCATCAAAGCGTGTTTCCAGTGCGTTTGTTGTGTGATCCGTTGTCAAAATATCCATTCGATAGTTCCGCTTGTCTTTATTATTGGATGCCTGGGGCAGGCTGATGGGCAAGATTAATGGGTTTTTAAGGGTTTTGCGATTCGCGACATTGTAAAATACCCGATTATCCATTTTTTTCTGTATGTTCGCAGAGAAAATTCAAGAAAAGAAATGATCAGATCGTGATGACCGAAAAATTATATTTAGCGTCCAGTTCGCCGCGCCGTCAAGAACTTTTGCAGCAAATGGGGTTAAGTTTTCAGCTGGTAAAGGCGCCGGTTGAAGAAGTAGCTCTGCCCGGTGAATCGCCTTTTTCTTATGTTCGTCGTATCGCCATCGAGAAGGCGTTTGACGGTTTTAACAAGGTGGAAGGGAAGGATTGCTGGGTGATTGGAGGCGATACTGCCGTGGTTCTGAACGATAAGGTGTTGGGAAAACCAAGACATGCGGCAGAAGCCATTGCCATGTTGCAAAGGTTGTCTGCCAATACTCATACCGTGCTGTCAGCGGTTTCTGTGGTGCATGATGGTGAGGTGTTTTCCGCTGTCAATGAGACGCGGGTCGAGTTTGCGGAAATTCCGGAGGCGGAAATTAAAGAAATAGTTGCTTCCGGAGAGCCGATGGATAAAGCGGGAGCTTATGCGATCCAGGGTCAGGCGGCTAAATGGATTCGCTGCATCGATGGCAGTTATTCGGCGGTCATGGGTTTACCGATTTATGAATTGAATCAATTGTTGCGGCAGGCAAACTTCTACCAGGAATAAAGGTTGATGCTTTATGCATAACGAAGAAAAGATTTTAGTGAATGTGACACCAAACGAAACCCGGGTTGCCTGGGTAGAAAATGGTGTTTTGCAGGAAGTTTGGGTGGAGCGTTCCAATAAACGTGGCCTGGTCGGAAATATTTACATCGGTAAGGTCGAGCGCGTTTTGCCCGGCATGCAGGCGGCATTTGTGAACATCGGCCTTGAGCGCGCGGCTTTTTTGCATGTCTCCGATGTTTGCCATCATGCAATCGGTTATCCGGATACCGAATGCGACGATATTGTCAAACTTCTGCATCCCGGGCAGAAAATCATGGTTCAGGTTGTAAAAGACCCCCTTGGTTCCAAGGGGGCGAGAATCACGATGCAAGTGACGATTCCGTCGCGCATGCTGGTTTATATGCCGATTGAGAAGACGCTGGGCGTTTCGCAAAAAATCGACTCTCAGGAAGAGCGGGAACGCTTGCGTGAGATGGTCAAGCAGATTCCCGAGTTTGAAGGCTCGGAAGGTGGGTATATTGTGCGCACGGTTGCCGAAGGCGTTGACTTCCACGAAATGCGTGCCGATATGATTTATCTGCAGCGTTTGTGGAACAGTATTCAGGAGAAAGCGCGCCAGTCCCGCAAGCCGACGGTGGTTTACGAAGATTTGCCGCTTTATTTGCGGATCATGCGCGATATTCCGATTGATCGGATCGAAAAAATTCGCGTCGATTCGACCGAAACCTTGAAGAAGATGCAAACATTCGTTGATATGTATGTGATGGAACTTGGCGACCGGGTCGGTTTATATCAGGGTGAGCGGCCGATTTTCGACCTCTATAATATTGAAGAAGAACTGCAGGCGGCTCTGCATAAACGGGTGAACTTGAAGTCCGGCGGTTATTTGATTATCGATCAGACGGAAGCCATGACCACCATTGATGTGAATACAGGGGCTTTTGTTGGCCATCGTAACCTTGAAGAAACCATTTACCGAACCAATCTGGAAGCGACACAGGCGATTGCCCGACAGTTAAGATTAAGAAATCTCGGCGGTATTATTATTCTTGATTTTATTGATATGGAGGATGCCAAACATCAGCAGCATGTTTTGGGGTCCCTGGATAAGGAACTCAGTAAAGATCGGGTGAAAACGACTATCAGCAGTATTTCCAGCCTTGGCCTGGTCGAGATGACACGCAAGCGAACTCGAGAAAGCCTTGAACGAACACTGTGTGAACCCTGTCCGGTGTGCAATGGGCGCGGAACCGTCAAAACCGCGGAAACGGTTGCTTATGAAATTTTTCGGGAGATCACCCGAATGGCACGTTCCTTTGATGCACAAACTTATCGCGTGATTGCCGCTGAAACGGTGGTTTCGCGTATTATGGATGAAGAGTCGAGCAGTGTGGCCGAGCTTGAGGGCTTTTTGAACAAGAGCATCCGTTTTCAAGCCGAAAGCACCTATGCTGCCGAGCAGTTTGATGTTGTTATGATGTAATTGGCCTGGGCCGAAAGGGGTAAATGTGTTGATCAAACGGGTTCATCAATTACTGCACCTTTTTTTCGCGATTTTCTTGCTGTATCTGCTGCTTACCCGTGCCCTGATTACCTGGGTTCAGGTTGCGCCGCAGCAATCGATCGCGTTCGTGGAAAAGCTCACTGACTCGGAAGTCCATTTTGAAGAAATCGATCTCACCCAGAACCTTCTGGGTTTTCGTGTGGTGCTGGATGAGATCACTTTCCAGAGCCGTCGTTACGAATTTCGGGCTCAAAAAGCGTTGGTGGATATCAACTTGTTTGCCTGGTTGTGGCCGAGCTGGTCGGTTGGTCGGGAGTTGGACATTGAATCAGGCTACCTTAATCGCAAGGATCATCTGTCGGGTGAGTCTGCGAATGCCGCAGAGAATGGATTTAACCTCCAAGAGATGAATTTGGCCCGTTTGTGGCAGAAAATTCGTCTGTCGGATTTTGTGGTCAGTAATCTGATTTATCCCGATCTTACGTTACATGTTAATAATTTGCGTTCTTTGACAGGCGCCCAATTGAATCTGGCAGCGGAATTCGGTCTTCGTTATGGAAAAGTGCTGGATTTTGAGCGCTTTAATCTGACGGCTTCCTTTGTTCCGAGCGGCTGGCAGGGAATCGGCAGTGGGAATCTGTCCGTGAATTCGTTTTCGCCATTGCGCTTTGAGCGAGTCGAGGCGTTGCTTCCTGACTCATGGTCAGGGGTTTTGCCTAAAGGGGATATGCTTTTAGATGCTAAGATTGCGGTTTCGCAATCGCAGCTTTCTTCGGTTGTTCTGAATGTGAATGGACAATCTCTTGATTGGCGCTATTCGGTGAACAAGGTCAAAAACCTGCCGAAGAGTCTGGGAGTCGAATTAAGCTGGACGCTGGAGCATCGCAATATTCATCGGGAATTTCGGGATTGGCGTTTCCAGGTCGCTAAAATGCAATTGGATAATCGTTTTATTGAAACGGTTTCTCCTCTTGAATTGTTTTTTGATGATCAGGGGGTATTGCATTTCGAAGCGAAAGCGGTCGATATTGACCCCTTCAAAAACATGATCAAATCGGCGATTTCTAATCCGCACCTGTACGCCATGTTTGATAAGGCTGCTGAATTCAGCATTTCCGATTTGCATGGCATGTTGAACTGGAAAACTCTAGAAATTCAGGCGCTGTCGGTTTTGATTGACAAATTGACCGTGCCGAAAACCGAGTTTCCGAGCCTTGCATTGCAGAATTTACAGATTAATAAGCGTCCAGAAGGATTCGAATTTTCGACAAATCGTCCCATGTGGCTGGTTGATACCCGAATTCACCCCGGTGCGATCCGCATTGACTTGCCGGACAAATGGCATTTTTCACGCAAAGAAGACTTGTGGTCACTGAAAAATTTCAAATTCGGTGTCGATAAGATTCCGTTTGAATTGAATCTGCAAACGGATTCCGCTTTTTCTTCACTTGAAGCTTCTCTGGGAGCCAAAATCAAAAGCATGGCGACGGTGAAGCAATACCTGCCTTACGGCTTTATGTCCGAACCGCTTCAGAAATGGTTGTCGACCGCCTTGGTTGACGGTCGGAACATCGTTTTAAGCTCGTCTTTGAAAGGGGATCCTGCTCAGTTCCCTTTTACCAATGGTGGTGGTGAATTCCTGGTTACCGGCGAGGTTGAGAAAGTCAAACTGAAGTTTGATTCGAAATGGCCGATGATCGAGGATGCTAAAGTTCGAGTGAATTATCGCCCGCATGTTCTGGATATTCGAACCGATCGTGCGGATCTTGGAAATGGTGTGGTGGCTCAAAAAGTCGTTGTGAAGATTCCAAACCTGGATCAGCATGACATCGCGGTCAATATTCAAGGAGACGTGTCGGCAACGATGAAGCAGGTTGCCGATTATTTGAATCGCAGTCCGGTTGGGGAACTGACCGGTCTAGGGCCTGTTCTGAATCGCGCTCAACCGCTTCAGGGTCAGGCGGATATCCGCTTGAGTTCGATTTGGGTGCCGGTTTCAGGTTATGAAAAAGCCGATGAAAAAGTAAAAGGTCGGGTGCGTCTCGATAATGTCGCTTTGCAGTTTCACCCGAAATTAAAGTTATCGAAAATTAATGGCAGTCTCGATTTTTCCGAGAAAGGGGCGGACGCAGAGAGTTTGCGTTTTCAGGTGATGGCTGATCGCCTGCAGGGCAGCGGCTCGCTTAAGGTTGCAACCCATTCCAAAACCAAGCAGGTAGTGCTTGCAGGTGATGGTGTTTTACAGGATGTTCAACGAAAACTGTTTGGCGGAACCTTGCCTTTTTCTGCGAATATGACGATTCCGTTTTCGGCGCAGAAAGTGCCGAACCTGTCTCTTAATGTTGCTTTGGCATCGGCGAAAAGCCTTTTCCCCGCGCCGTTTGACGATGCAGCCATGCATAATAAATCTCTGAAGCTAAACATTGGTTTTGCCAAGCAATCGATCGATCTGCGTGCGTCCATCGCTTCATTGTTTTCGGTGCAAGGAAATTGGCGGAAAGGCAAGGAAGACTTTCAGCCATATTCGCTACAGGTGGTTGTCGGAAGCGCTGCCGGAACAGATAACCATAAATTGCAGTCAGGATTGAAAATGAGCGGAAACCTGAACAGGCTCGACTTTGATCAGTGGCGGAAATTTTTGGAAGGTAGCGGGCTGCAATCCCAGTTTGGCGGCTCAGGAAAAGGAATGGACTGGCGAAAGTCAGATTTGTCGATTCGGGTATTGACGGTTAAGAACCATCCATTAAAGGACCTGGCATTAAACTGGCATTCCGAGAAGCAGAAGACTGTTTTGAATATCCGGAATGATACCCTGTCAGGACAGCTGAAATTTAATGGAGAGGAACAGCTGGACGTCAAGGTGGATCGCCTGGTGTTCGTTACAGCGGAAACCGAACCGAAGCTGGCTGAAAAAAGTGTACAACAGCAGTGTAAAAAATCTGCAGAAGACAGTCTGCCATGGAAACAGGTTAACTTTGTCGGCGAACAGATTTCCATTGACGGGCGAAGCATTGACCAACTGAATTTTCAGCTAAAGAAAAAAACATCCGGATATGAGGTGACGGATTTACAAGGAAGCTTTGGTAACCGGGCCGGCGCGATTACCGGCAAACTCTCATACGATTATGCGCTTAACCAGACTGTGCTGGACATGGCAATCACTTCAAAAAATGTTGCCGCAGTAACAAAGTTCCTGAAACTAAAGAATGGTTTTACCGGTAAAAATGCCGAGGTGAGGCTTGTTTTGAACTGGTTGGGAGAGTTGGATTGTTTTTCCAGTACCCGGGCTCAAGGTGACATTCGTTTTGTCTTAAAAGATGGTGTAATTGAAGACGTTGAGCCGGGCTTCGCTCGGCTGCTTGGACTGTTGAGTGTCGAATCTCTCGCTCGGCGGTTGCAACTTGATTTGAAAGATGTCACCAATAAAGGCATGGTTTACGATGAAATCAAAGGGCAGGCAAAACTGGCAAAAGGTTTTTTAAATCTTAATGAGTTTGCTTTAAAAGCGCCTTCGGCAAATGTCGGGATGCAAGGCAAAATCGATTTACAGAAAGAGCTTTTTGATTTGAGGGCCGATGTTACTCCGGCCGTAGGTTCCTCGCTTCCTACGATTGCTGCATTGGTGGGTGCGGCAAATCCACTTACTGCATTAGCCGTCTATACTTTGATGAAAGTATTACCGGGTGTAAACGAAAATTTGATTACCTACCGTTTTACTATCAACGGACCTTGGCTGGACCCGGTAATCAAACAGCAGGAAGAAAAGCGTTCCAGTGTGGATTTCAGTAATGAATAAGAGCAACTGGGAAGAAAAAACAAAAATATAAAAAATATTTCAATTTTGTGTTGACTTCCTAAATCAAATCTCTAAAATACGCACCTGTTCCGAGGGGCAGCGACTGAAGCGGCCCGGCGGGATGGAAAAGACGTCCAATAAGCTGAGATGAATTGGAAGTCGATGAGAAAAAAAAGTTTGAAAAAACATTTGACATCGAAAAACAAATCATCTTATAATAAACAGCTTACCGAGTTCGAAAAGTGCGGGTCACGGATCGGGACTCGAAGAGACCTAAGTTCTTTAAAAATATGGTAAATCAGAGATAATTTATGTGGAAGCTCCTTAAGTGAGTAACCGATAAAGAATCTCGAAAATGACAAATATGTATTGGTAAGTAAGTTTTTATTTATCATGCTTTACTTGTCAATTCCGAGTGTTTATTCCAGAGATGGAACTGAAATATATCAGCAAGATTAAACTGAAGAGTTTGATCCTGGCTCAGAATGAACGCTGGCGGCAGGCCTAACACATGCAAGTCGAACGGTAACAGGATAGCTTGCTATCGCTGACGAGTGGCGGACGGGTGAGTAATGCCTGGGAATCTACCCTATAGTTGGGGACAACATATGGAAACGTATGCTAATACCGAATATGCTCTACGGAGTAAAGCGGGGGACCTTCGGGCCTCGTGCTATAGGATGAGCCCAGGTGAGATTAGTTAGTTGGTGAGGTAATGGCTCACCAAGGCGACGATCTCTAGCTGGTTTGAGAGGATGATCAGCCACACTGGGACTGAGACACGGCCCAGACTCCTACGGGAGGCAGCAGTGGGGAATATTGCACAATGGGGGGAACCCTGATGCAGCCATGCCGCGTGTGTGAAGAAGGCCCGAGGGTTGTAAAGCACTTTCAATTGGGAGGAAGGTTGTGTAGCGAATACCTGCATAGCTTGACGTTACCTTTAGAAGAAGCACCGGCTAACTCTGTGCCAGCAGCCGCGGTAATACAGAGGGTGCAAGCGTTATTCGGAATTACTGGGCGTAAAGCGCGCGTAGGCGGACTGTTAAGTCGGTTGTGAAAGCCCCGGGCTCAACCTGGGAACTGCATTCGATACTGGCAGTCTAGAATTTGGAAGAGGGAAGCGGAATTCCTAGTGTAGCAGTGAAATGCGTAGATATTAGGAGGAACATCAGTGGCGAAGGCGGCTTCCTGGTCCAAAATTGACGCTGAGGTGCGAAAGCGTGGGGAGCGAACAGGATTAGATACCCTGGTAGTCCACGCCGTAAACGATGTCAACTAGTTGTTGGCCTTATTTAAAAGGTTAGTAACGTAGCTAACGCGATAAGTTGACCGCCTGGGGAGTACGGTCGCAAGATTAAAACTCAAAGGAATTGACGGGGGCCCGCACAAGCGGTGGAGCATGTGGTTTAATTCGATGCAACGCGAAGAACCTTACCATCCCTTGACATCCTGCGAACTTTCTAGAGATAGATTGGTGCCTTCGGGAACGCAGTGACAGGTGCTGCATGGCTGTCGTCAGCTCGTGTCGTGAGATGTTGGGTTAAGTCCCGCAACGAGCGCAACCCTTATCATTAGTTGCTACCATTTAGTTGAGAACTCTAATGAGACTGCCGGTGATAAACCGGAGGAAGGCGGGGACGACGTCAAGTCATCATGGCCCTTATGGGATGGGCTACACACGTGCTACAATGGAGGGTACAAAGAGCAGCTAACTGGCGACAGTGTGCGAATCTCAAAAAACCCTTCGTAGTCCGGATTGGAGTCTGCAACTCGACTCCATGAAGTCGGAATCGCTAGTAATCGCAAATCAGAATGTTGCGGTGAATACGTTCCCGGGCCTTGTACACACCGCCCGTCACACCATGGGAGTGGATTGCAAAAGAAGTAGGTAGCTTAACCTTCGGGAGGGCGCTTACCACTTTGTGGTTCATGACTGGGGTGAAGTCGTAACAAGGTAGCCGTAGGGGAACCTGCGGCTGGATCACCTCCTTTAAGATAGAAAAGGTTACGAGCTTAGGCGAGCTTTCACATAAATTGTCTCTGATTTACTGGTAGATAAAGAACCCGGGTCTGTAGCTCAGTTGGTTAGAGCGCACCCCTGATAAGGGTGAGGTCGGTGGTTCAAATCCACCCAGACCCACCACGGGGCTATAGCTCAGCTGGGAGAGCGCCTGCTTTGCACGCAGGAGGTCTGCGGTTCGATCCCGCATAGCTCCACCAATTAACCTGTTAATAAGGTTTCGATTTTAGAGAATAAGATTGAGAAATTATTAACAGTTTTATTGCTGGAAACAGAAGGGAATGTTAGAATTCCGCTTCTTGGTTTTAGAAAAACTGAAGCTCTTTAACAAATTGGAATGAGGTTTATATGACAGCCGACTTTTGTCATATAAACGACTGATTAATCATCTCTCAATGATTAATCAGCATTGCTGGGATATGACTTGATTTTAGGATTAAGTGATATCTTATGTAATAGGTAACGCAATATATGAATGAGAAAACTCAAGCGTATATCGTGTCAGCGAAGAAACTTAGTTACGTGAACGGAAGTTCAAACATCACTCACTAGGCCTTGATTGTTCTTTGGAACAACACAAAAGGTTAAGGTTATTTTTGAGTTGTATAGTTAAGTGACTAAGCGTACGCGGTGGATGCCTAGGCGGTAGAAGGCGATGAAGGACGTGATAGCCTGCGATAAGCTTCGGTGAGGTGGCAAATACCCTGTGACCCGAAGATTTCCGAATGGGAAAACCCATCCTTTATGGATATCCCCTTGTGGGAGGCAAACCCGGAGAACTGAAACATCTAAGTACCCGGAGGAAAAGAAATCAACCGAGATTCCCTAAGTAGCGGCGAGCGAACGGGGACCAGCCCTTAAGCATTTATTCAGTTAGTAGAATGATCTGGAAAGTTCAACGGTACAGGGTGATAGTCCCGTATACGAAAACTGATTAAGTGTGAAAACGAGTAGGACGGAACACGTGAAATTCTGTCTGAAGATGGGGGGACCACCCTCCAAGGCTAAATACTCTCTACCGACCGATAGTGAACCAGTACCGTGAGGGAAAGGCGAAAAGAACCCCTGGAGGGGAGTGAAATAGAACCTGAAACCGCGTACGTACAAGCAGTGGGAGCCCTTCGGGGTGACTGCGTACCTTTTGTATAATGGGTCAGCGACTTACATTATGTAGCGAGGTTAACCGAATAGGGGAGCCGTAGGGAAACCGAGTCTTAACTGGGCGAACAGTTGCATGGTGTAGACCCGAAACCGGGCGATCTATCCATGGCCAGGTTGAAGGTGCCGTAACAGGTACTGGAGGACCGAACCCACGTATGTTGAAAAATGCGGGGATGAGCTGTGGATCGGAGTGAAAGGCTAATCAAGCCCGGAGATAGCTGGTTCTCCTCGAAAACTATTTAGGTAGTGCCTCATGTCTCACTCTCGGGGGTAGAGCACTGTTATGGTCTAGCGGCCCGTCAAGGGTTAGCAGCCCATTGCAAACTCCGAATACCGAGAAGTGCAATCATGGGAGACAGACTGCGGGTGCTAACGTCCGTAGTCAAGAGGGAAACAACCCAGACCGCCAGCTAAGGTCCCTAAACACCACTCAGTGGGAAAGGATGTGGGAAGGCATAGACAGACAGGAGGTTGGCTTAGAAGCAGCCACCCTTTAAAGAAAGCGTAATAGCTCACTGTTCGAGTCGGCCTGCGCCGAAGATTTAACGGGGCTAAGTGGTGTACCGAAGCTGCGGATCCGTAAGGATGGTAGAGGAGCGTTCTGTAAGCCTGCGAAGGTGTGTTGTAAAGCATGCTGGAGGTATCAGAAGTGCGAATGCTGACATGAGTAGCGATAAAGGGAGTGAAAAGCTCCCTCGCCGAAAGACCAAGGTTTCCTACGCAACGTTAATCGACGTAGGGTTAGTCGACCCCTAAGACGAGGCTGAAAAGCGTAGTCGATGGGAAACGGGTTAATATTCCCGTACTTTTTATGACTGCGATGGAGGGACGGAGAAGGCTAGGCCGGCCTGGCGATGGTTGTCCAGGTTTAAGCTCGTAGGCAGAGATTTTAGGTAAATCCGGAATCTTAATGTCGAAAAGCGATGACGAGTCCTCTTTTGGACGAAGTGGTTGATGCCATGCTTCCAGGAAAAGCTTCTAAGCATAGGTCATAAAGAATCGTACCCCAAACCAACACAGGTGGTCAGGATGAGAATTCTAAGGCGCTTGAGAGAACTCGGGTGAAGGAACTAGGCAAAATGACACCGTAACTTCGGGAGAAGGTGTGCCCCTGACGGTGAATAGCTGTTGGGGGTCGCAGAGACCAGGTGGCTGCAACTGTTTACTAAAAACATAGCACTCTGCAAAATCGAAAGATGACGTATAGGGTGTGACGCCTGCCCGGTGCCGGAAGGTTAATTGATGGGGTTAGCTTATGCGAAGCTCTTGATCGAAGCCCCGGTAAACGGCGGCCGTAACTATAACGGTCCTAAGGTAGCGAAATTCCTTGTCGGGTAAGTTCCGACCTGCACGAATGGCGTAATGATGGCCACACTGTCTCCACCCGAGACTCAGCGAAATTGAAATCGCAGTTAAGATGCTGCGTACCCGCGGCTAGACGGAAAGACCCCGTGAACCTTTACTACAGCTTTACACTGGACTTTGACCTTACTTGTGTAGGATAGGTGGGAGGCTATGAAACTGTGTCGCCAGATGCAGTGGAGCCATCCTTGAAATACCACCCTGGTAATGTTGAGGTTCTAACCTCGACCAGTGAATCCTGGTCAGGGACAGTGTATGGTGGGTAGTTTGACTGGGGCGGTCTCCTCCCAAAGTGTAACGGAGGAGCGCGAAGGTACCCTCAGCACGGTCGGACATCGTGCAATGAGCGCAAGAGTAAAAGGGTGCTTGACTGCGAGACAGACACGTCGAGCAGGTGCGAAAGCAGGTTCTAGTGATCCGGTGGTTCTGTGTGGAAGGGCCATCGCTCAACGGATAAAAGGTACTCCGGGGATAACAGGCTGATACCGCCCAAGAGTTCATATCGACGGCGGTGTTTGGCACCTCGATGTCGGCTCATCACATCCTGGGGCTGAAGTCGGTCCCAAGGGTATGGCTGTTCGCCATTTAAAGTGGTACGCGAGCTGGGTTTAGAACGTCGTGAGACAGTTCGGTCCCTATCTGCCGTGGGCGTTGGAAAATTGAGAGGGGCTGCTCCTAGTACGAGAGGACCGGAGTGGACGATCCGCTGGTGTTCCAGTTGTTCTGCCAAGAGCATTGCTGGGTAGCTACGATCGGAAAGGATAACCGCTGAAAGCATCTAAGCGGGAAACCTGCCTCAAGATAAGTTTTCCCTAGACTTTAAGTCTTCTGA
Organism: Thiomicrorhabdus sp.; assembly: GCF_963677875.1. Classification (NCBI taxonomy): domain Bacteria; kingdom Pseudomonadati; phylum Pseudomonadota; class Gammaproteobacteria; order Thiotrichales; family Piscirickettsiaceae; genus Thiomicrorhabdus; species Thiomicrorhabdus sp. The sequence continues at coordinate 27,413 of NZ_OY782570.1, forward strand.
AGGGCCGTTAGAGACTATGACGTTGATAGGCAAGGTGTGGAAGTGCAGTAATGTATGAAGCTAACTTGTACTAATTACCCGTGAGGCTTAACTATACAACTCAAAAGTAGCTTTGAAACCAAAGTGAACTGAGCGTAACTGAGTGACTCGCAGACACGATATACATCTGCTTGAGTTTTAGCATTCAGAGCTTACCGAAACGCTGTGAGAAACAGCAAACAACTCATTCCAAACATTGCAGTGTTGATTCTATCAGCACGGCACACCGAATTGCTTGGTGAACATAGCAAGATGGAACCACCTGATCCCTTCTCGAACTCAGAAGTGAAACGTCTTAGCGCCGATGGTAGTGTGGGAGGTCCCATGTGAGAGTAGGTCATCGCCAAGCTTATATCCCAAAACCCCGCCAGACTCAAAAGCGTCTGGCGGGGTTTTTTTATGTCTTTACGAAATGCACCCAAGGGGAGAAAACCTGCGCAAGCTCGTTCCGGCACATCCATGTGCCCACGCATTGGCACTCCTGTTCTGAAAGCCGCGTCGCTCCAAACTATCCGCCCTCTCCAACGATTCACGGCAAGAGCGCTGGCCTTCTGCCCGTTGACAATTGTTTTGGCTATTGTCATTACGTCTGTTGATCAATTCTTTGATTTTTTATTAATAATGAATTTCTAATGCATTTGAATTTGTTTTTAAGGTCTATAAAATAAGTATAAGTGCTTATTTGTTTGGGGTTCTATGCTTTTGTATCGTTGTTTATTTTTATTGCTTGTGCTGTTTTCATTTTCTGGCTGTTATTCAGAAAATCGAAAAAAAACTAGGGATTTAAATAGCGAACACAAGGTTTTTTTAAAACATTTGGATACCACTGGGCAAATAGAGGGTACTTCTTTGATTCATTCGAAGAAAGAGGTTACTGATTTCAAGAATTCAAAGGGCGACGGTTCTTTTAAGGGGAAGGAAGAGTTAATAAGCGATGTTGACCCTGCTGTTCTGCAGGTGTATTCAGACATTCGCTTTTCTCTAAATGCCAATCAGGCACCCTTGGTTGCTTTGTTGGGATTATTAGCGGAAAAACATGCAATTTCCTTATCGACGGATATCCCACCAGATTACAAAGTATCGCTCAATGCCGTGAACATTTCCTTTCTGACTTTTTTGAATATGCTGAAAAACCAATCAGTATTTTATCGAATGGATGATAGCGGAATTTTTATCTATTTAAGTAAACCTTTTTGGAAAACCTATCAGATGGATTACGTTCATTTGGATAAAACCGGTGCCGATAATATTGATATGAAAATGAGCGTTTCCAGTACACCCACGGTTAATTCTGTTCAGAAAACAAGTAGCGGCACGAGAGTAAAGGTGGAATCCCAACATCATTTTTGGAAAACCCTGGAATTGAATTTACAGAGTTTTTTGATGGGGCAAGGCGGCACAACAGCGGACGAGAAGTTTTTAATTAACCCGGAATCGGGTGTTGTGAGTCTTTATGCTTCCGATAAGGTACATTTTGCTTTTGAAAAGCTGTTGAAAAATATTCGATCAAGGTTGAAGCGCCAGGTTTTAATCGAGGCGACGGTAGTGGAAGTGACTTTAAACGATCAATTTAAGGCTGGTATCGATTGGTCGCTTTTCAATCAATCTTTGTTTGGGAATTCAGGAGGGCTGGCCTTCCGAGTTCCTCTTAAGTCTGCTGAGGGAGGTGTCGTTTTTGAAACGCTTTCTGCGAATGGGGACTCGGGAGCGGTAAAATTCGGCAATCTGAACTTATTGGCAAGTTTGCAATTGCTTCAGCAATTCGGTGACTCAAAGGTGCTGTCGAGCCCGAAAATTATGGCGCTGAATAACCAGACGGCTTTATTAAAAGTAGTTAATAACCTGGTGTATTTCACGGTGGATGTTAATACAACGTCTGCAACGTCTAATAGCGCTTCGATGACGACTTATGAAACCGAGGTGCATACGGTTCCTGTCGGATTTACTTTGAGTGTTACTCCTTTTGTCGGTAAGAATGATCAGATTACTTTGAATATCCGACCAACCATTTCTCGGCATATTGGTCAGGTTGCTGATCCGAATCCAGAGTTAAAGCGGTTGGAGGTCGAAAGTTTCATCCCGGTGATCCAAGAAAAGGAGATGTCATCGGTATTGAAACTTCGTAATGGTCAGATAGCAATGATTGGCGGTTTGATTGAAGATTTAAACAGTGATGATCAGAATCGGTTACCTTTCCTCGCGGAATTGCCATTGATCGGTAAGGCTTTTCGTTCGAGTAGCGAAGAGCGATCACGAACGGAATTAGTGATTTTTATTCGTCCTTTGATTGTTGGAATTTAAGGGTTGTTTCGATGGAAAGACGTTTACTCGGTGAATTTTTGTTGGATAACGGACATATATCTGATGATCAATTGCATATTGTGCTTTTACAGCAAAAAAAGACCGGTTTGCGCCTTGGGGAATTATTGGTCGAGCATGGTTTTTTATCCCGTACTCAGTTGAACTACGCTTTATCGGCCCAAAACGGCATGGAAGCGATTGATTTAGACGGCTTGATTCCGGATCAGAATGCCCTTCGTTTTATTGATGAATCTTTTGCCAGGCGTTACTCGGTATTGCCTGTCGGGTTTCGTGATAATTGCTTGAGGATTGCAGTTGCTGACAGTGAAAATCTGTTTTTGTTCGATCGAATTGAAAATCTGCTTTCGAGCGAAGAAGTTGAATGGCGAGTGTTCTTGGCCGATTCTTTGGCGTTACAGCATGCGATTGATCGTTATTACGGTTATGAACTTTCGATTGAGGGAATTCTTCAGGAGCTGGAAAAGGCTTCGTTTGATGGTGCAACGATTGATGAGCGTATTCAGCACCCGCTGGTGCGTTTGTTGGACAGCTTCCTGATCGATGCAGTAAAACGGGGAGCATCGGACATTCATTTTGAACCTGAAAGGCACTATTTGCGAATTCGTTATCGAATTGACGGTGTGCTTGAGCAGGTTCGTTTGTTGCATAAACTGCATTGGAGTGCGTTGAGTGTAAGAATAAAAGTGCTTTGTGATTTGGATATTTCTGAGCAGCGTCAGCCGCAGGATGGCAGCTTTACGCTTAATATTGCCGGTTACATGACCGATTTCCGGGTTTCGATTCTTCCTGCTCATTGGGGTGAGAACGTGGTGATTCGCGTGCTGAACCGCGAGAGAGGGATCCAGTCTTTGGACAGTTTGGAATTACCTGCACCGTTACTGGTTCAATTGAAAACAATTTTGCGTCAACCAAGTGGCATCATTCTGGTCAATGGGCCGACCGGTTCAGGAAAAACTACGACTTTGTATGCCATCTTGAATGAATTAAACCGGGAAGAAGTCAATATCATGACTCTGGAAGACCCCGTCGAATACTTGCTTCCGGGGATTCGTCAAACTTCGGTAAATGACCTGATGGGGTTTGCTCAAGGATTAAGGGCGATTCTCCGTCAGGATCCGGACATTATTTTAATTGGTGAAATCCGTGATCAGGAAACGGCTCAAATGGCTTTCAGAGCGGCGATGACCGGTCATAAGGTGTTGGCGACTTTGCACAGCAATGATGCGATTTCGTGTTTGCAGCGTCTAAGCGATTTAGGTGTGTCGGACGCTTGGATTGCCGAAAATCTGCATGCCCTGATTGCTCAACGTCTGGTCCGAAGGCTTTGTCATAAATGTAAAGTCCAAGATGTGAAGGATCTAGAAATGCTTCCTGTAACAATTCCTAACGGTTACCGACCTGTCGGATGCGATGCTTGTCAATCTTCGGGGTACAAAGGACGTTTGCTTTTATGGGAAAGCGTCGTGTTTTCTGAGGCACTAAAGCACCTTTTAAATCAGGGTGCGTCCAAAAACGATTTATTGGAGCAAGCCATTCAGGAAGGGGCGACGCTATTGCGAAACAGTGCTGAGATCTGGCTCAGAAAGGGTGAAACTTCGCTTGAAGAAATTCAACGGGTACTGGTTTTTACAGATGCTTGAGGTAAGTATATGGCGTTTTTTCGATATAAAGGCATCAATGAAGATGGAAAGCGGTGTTACGGCGAAATCGAGTGTGAGGATGTCGAGGAATTAACGCTTCAGCTACGGCGCAAGCAGATTATGCTTCTCAGCTATCGAGAGCGCAAAGCTTTAAAGAAATTGTTCAGAAAGAAAAAGCTGCATAAAGCTGAACTGGCAGTTTTTACGGAACAATTGGCCTTTCTATTGAAATCAGGAGTCGTTTTACAGGACGCTCTCAGTGAGCTGAAGAAAAGCTATCGACACGCATGGTTTTCCGATGTACTCGATGATATTGAAGGACGGATCAGTAACGGTGAAAGTTTTTTTCAAGCGTTGGAAAAGCATCCGAATTGTTTTGATCCTCTTTATGTTCAGCTTATCCGGCTTGCAGAAAAAAATACTTGTTTATTGTCGATGGTACAGGAGTTGGCGCGAAATTTACAATGGCAGTTGGAACTTGTAAAAGAGTTTAAAAAAGTTTTGACTTACCCTGTTCTTTTGAGCGTGATTCTATGCGTGGTACTTGGTTTTATGATGAGTATGGTCGTTCCCTCTCTATTAGGTTTTATTGAATCGATTGACGGCCAGATTGGTTGGCCGACGCAGTTGTTGCTTTTCCTGTCCACTAAATGGCAGGCTCTCGATTGGACAAGTTTTCTTTTCCCGGGAGGTATGGCACTGCTCCTCGTTGCTTTATACCGGTGGAATTTTCGTTTCAGGGCACGGCTGGATCGTTTGTTATATCGATTACCGTTTATAGGGTCACTTTTATTGAATCTGAAGATGGCGCAAATTTTTAAAACGTTGTCGATGATGTTGAATCAGAAACTTGCTTTCTCTACGGCCTGGCACGAAGTTTCCGCGCTAGCCGGTTCGAATTTGTATTTAGGCGGCATTTTCAAAAGCGTTGAAAGTGACATTCGTTCTGGCAGCCAGATATTTAGCGCATTGAGCCTAAGTGACTGGTTGCCTGAAACGGCGCTGAGTATGGTCAAAATGGGTGAGAGAAGCGGAAGTTTGGGTGATGGATTTTTGCAGGCGGCGTGCTACCTTGAAAATGAAGCCAAGCGGCGTTTGGAGAGAGTTCAACCCTTGATCGAACCCTTTGCCACTCTGTTGATGGGATTGATTATCGGCTGGATTGTGCTGGCGGTATTAAGTCCGGTTTATGATTCTATGGAAAAGTTACAGTAGGTTTCCCCAAGTGTCATCGATTTTATTGCATATCACCGAATCGATGTTTGTGGTTTTCTATGAGGGAAATTGTAAAGAGTTCTCGCAACTTGAGGGGTGTATTGATTATTTGCGACAGACTTGTCGGAGTAAAGAAATTCTGCTGGTTGTTGAATCCGCAAATGAGCAATTGCTTTGTGAAACGGTTCCAAGACTATGGCCATGGGAAAAGAAAGCTTTCCAGCAACAGTATGCAGGAAACAATTCGGAAGAAGAGGATATGCTGAACGGCGATTGGCAGGAGCATTTATCTTCCTGCGATGGCAAGCAAAACGGTTTCAAGATGCATTACTCCTTATCTTGTCTGGCGGATTCGCGAATGAAGAAGACCCTTGAGCGCCTGTTAAGCGCAGGTTTCTCGTTTCGGCGGGTTCAGTCAGGGTTTATGGAATGGTTTCGTTCTGTGTCCATTTGGACTCGACAGTCTGCGAGAACTGCGACCGGTGAATGGCGGTTGATTCAGTTAAAAAGAGAAACCAAGATTTATCAATACCTTGTTTGTGATTCGGTTTTATATCAGGCGAGGAGTTTTCGTCATCGTAGCGGAAGTGAGTCGCAACTGGTTGAAGAGGGCTGTCAGCTTGTCAAGGGCTTGTTATTTGAAGAGCGTTTTGCCTCCCCGATACAATTTAAGTGGTTTGCCATCGGGTTTGGTGAGGAAGAGGAAACCCGTTTAATGGTGCCACTGCAAGCCGCTTTTAAGGAGGTACAGGAAATCGATTTCGCTTCCCCGAATTTCCTGAAAACTTTACCACCTGAGAAGATTTATCACGGCTGGCTTGACTCGCTTAGGGGCTACGGCAGTCAGGAGGGGCGTTACACGAACCGCTGGTTAAGCAGGTCTTACTGGCTTAAATGCAGCCGCCGTTATCTGTGGAGTGTGAATGGGCTCATGGCTGCAGCTGTTATGGTTATCGGGCTTCAAACCTTGTCGGTTTGGGATGAGTTGGATGCGACTCGGGAATGGCAAAGGATTCAATTAGAGACACAAAGAAAGCAAGCTCTCGTCTGGCGTTTGAGTGAGGCGCAGAGAGAACAGCTTGAAAAAATCGCAGATTTTTCCGAATTGAAACGGCATTTTACAGGTCGTCGAATAGGCTTGCTTTGGGAGGAAGTTTTTCGCTTGCTCTCAACTGCAATGGTGGAAGCCGACGGACTTCAAGTCCTCAATATTAAAATCAAGTCGGCTGAGAAAGGTAGGATGAACAGCCCACGTCCGGAACTTTTTCAGGTCGAGGTAAGCGGTTTGATTCAACAGACCTCGCCAACACAAGTTTTAAAGAAACTGCAGCACTTTGCTGGCGTTTTGCAGACATCATCGCGAATCTCAGAGCCGGTCTGGCTTCAGGCACCTTGGCTAGCGGAGTTAGATCATCACATCAGTCTTGAAAAACCCGGTGCAAAGTCTCCGTTTCAGATACGTTTCTGGCTTCTGGTCGGGGCATAAAATGTGGTTTGTCAGTGAGCTGCCCTTTTTTTGGTCGTCCTGGAACCGCTGGCTCAAAGTGTGTTTTCTGAGTCTGTTTCTGGTAATGGTCGTGACGATGGCGACGGGGCTGTTTTTGCGCGGTCAGCTGGAAGAAGATGCATTGCGTTTTAAAGATGAATCTCAGAAGTTATTTGATAATTCCCAGCAGGCAAAAAAACGCTTTTACCTCGGAAAAAAACGCATTCAGCGTTTTGAGTCCGAACATGGAATAAAGAGATTGCAGCCCTTTCGAGAAGCGGATTTTTCAAATTTGAAAGAGGCGGTGTTGAATGTGCAAAAGGCGCTTTTACTGCCGAATGTTCGCTTGACTCCCTTTCGAGGAAAGGCTCACACAATGTTGAATCAGAAAGCTCCGGTGTTTGTTTTTCAAATCGGTTTGCAACATGCTCAGGATTTAATTGCATTTTTTGACCGGCTTGAAAAGATGTTGGGTTATGCTTTTTACCTGCAATCGTGCGAATTGGGTTTGGTTACCAAAGGACCGGGTTCCAGATCGGTTCATTTTGACCCGATAAAGCCAAACGTTGAAGCATATTGCTTGGTGGCGCCGCTTAGATTAAAGCCCGACGATCCGGTGAAAGGAGGTGAAGGATGATCCGTGCAATTCTCAGTGCGCTGTGTGTATGGCCGTTATTTTCTCAAATGCTCTTTGCCGCGGATACTACGGAAAGCTCATTGCTCCTTCAACAGCATGAGACAACACAAATCGACCTCGAGAGAGAAGCCTATCGCCGAATGTTAGCCAGGTCTCCGGCAGGCGAAGCGGCAGAAAGCAGCCAACAGGGATTGGAAGTGTCGTCATCGCCTTCGACATTCCGAACAACGGGCTCTGCACCGGAGCAGAACCTGAAAACCTGGCGTCTGGATGCCATTCTAATTGATGAGAAGGGGCAAGCGTATACTTGCTGGAACGGGCATTTCGAAACGGCTCCCTTTGAGATTTCTGATATTGATCTGCATGGTGTCGGCTATCCTTTACAGAACGCTCGAGGAAGAGTCTGGGTCGGTGAGGCATGGTTGAATCCCGAACCTTGAAAATCACCTCCTCAAAGAGGGTACAATAAACCGATTTACCTCAGTGGAATAAGACAGACACTCTATGGATATCGGTTATCTTTCTGCATTGCTGTCGCTCGCAATCTTGTCGGCAGCGGCTTTCCTTTTTCAACAAAAAAAACTGCGTAAAAGCGAGCAACAGCTGCACGAACAAGCGCTCCTGTTTGCACAACAGCAGAGTCACCTGGAACGGTTTTCGGAACTCGAAGAAGAAAATCGCCGTCTGAACGACGAGAACAAAAAGTTATCGGCGATTTCGGCCGAAGTCGAGTTTCTAAAACAGGCGGAAGAAGCGCTGCAGCGTCGTTTGTCAAACAAAGAAGACGAACTGGAGCTACTTCGTAACGAACTATCGGAAGTTTCGCAGCATTTAAGCTCGACAAAAATGGAACTCGATAAGGAAAAACAGGCAGCGGCGGAGAAGTTAGCGCTTTTGGATGAAGCCCGACAGGCAATGGGGAACGAGTTCAAAGTGTTGGCTAATCAGATTTTTGATCAGAAGCAGCAACAGTTCAGCCAGACAAGCAGAGACAACATCAGCGCGGTTCTTAAGCCGATGCAGGCCGCTCTAGACTCTTTTAAGGATCGGGTTGAGAAGACGCATAAGGAAGATCTTGAAGGCCGGGCCGGTTTACAGGAACAGTTAAAGCAGCTGCAAGCTCTAAACAGTCAGATGAGTCAGGAAGCGCAAAATCTCACTCAGGCTTTGAAAGGGGATAATAAAACTCAGGGAAACTGGGGAGAGATGATTCTAGAACGTTTGTTGGAACGTTCCGGTTTACGGCAAGGAATTGAATTTGAACGCGAAAAAAGTTTTACCGATGAAAGCGGCAGGCGTTTGCGTCCGGATGTCGTATTGAACCTGCCGGATCGCAAGCACGTCATCATCGATTCAAAGGTTTCTCTGATTCACTACGAACAGGCTTTGAATTCCGAGAGCGAAGCGAAACGTCAGCAAGCCGTAAAGGGGCACCTGCAGAGTTTGAAGCAGCATATTGATGCCTTGGCGACCAAGCGTTATGACCATCTTGATGTATTGCATGCGCCGGACTTTGTACTGATGTTTATCCCGGTAGAAGGGGCTTATTTGCTGGCGATTGAAGCCGATAGTCGGATTTTCGAAGATGCTTTTGAAAAGCGGGTTGCTGTGGTTACACCGACTACCCTGTTTACCAGTCTGAAAACCATTGAGCAGTTGTGGCGTTATGAGCGGCAAAGCGAAAATACGGTAAAGCTGATCAAACGGGCAGCTGAAGTGCATGATAAGTTCGTTGGTTTTATCGAAAGTTTTGAAAAAGTGGGAACACAGTTCGATACGGCACACAAGACGTACCAAAAGGCGAGAAATCAGTTGGTGTCAGGGCATGGAAATTTGGTTCGTCAGGCGGAAATGCTGAAAGAGTTGGCGGGAAAAACCAAAAAAGAGATTCCGGAGCATTTGCGTCAGGAAGATGCGATGGTTGACGCGCTGGAGGACAAAGCAGAATGAGTCTGCCAACGCATGGCCGTCCACTGATGGCCTTTTTGTCGAGCCTGTTCAAAGCGGGTTTGCAGTTCTGTCGGGAGATCAGCAGCTTCGAGAGGTGAAAAGCCTTTGGCGGAGTAGAAGCCTTCCAGCGTTTGTCTTGCAAATAAAAAAAGATATGCCGGTCTATGGAGCTGGTGGAGTTCTTCCAGGATCGTTTCTATTAATTGCGAAGCGATTCCTCTGCGACGCATTTCAGGGATGACGAAGAGTCCACGCAACCAGAAGTGATTTTGTTGATTCAAGGGAACTAAGCGGGAAAAAGCGACCAGCCTTTTTTGATCGGTGGCGATAAATCCCCGGTCCTCCTTATAGAGCGAGCGCTGTTTATGCACTTTTAAAAAATGCTTTAATTGAAAATGAGAGTGCTCGGTATCAAGAATGCCATCAAGTGAAGAATAACGAATGTTCGCAAGTTGGTCGATCATGGAGAAAAACTTGTATTTTATTGTTAAGGGAACTTATCAGCCAAGATGACTCGATCCACCTGCTGTCATTGTCGGCGGCCGCAAAAAAGCTGTTTATGCCGTTGGGCAAAACCGGTTGATAACCGCGTTGAATTTACAATTCTACAGCATCCGACTGAATCGAAAAATGCCAAAGGCACTGCCAGGTTGGCAGATTTAATGTTGCGCTCATCCTCGCTTTGGGTTGGAGAGCGTCTGGAAGATGCCTGTTATGACGGGTGCGAAACCTCACAACGGCAAGCCTTCTCCGCGAATCTGGCGGAGTACCTGCAAGACCGAAAACAGACATTTCTGCTTTATCCGCATCGCGAAGGTTTGACCTCTGAAAAAGTTTGTTCTTTGCAGGGAGTGAAAGAGTGGCCACCTGATCAGGTTCGAATCCTTGTGTTGGACGCAACTTGGAAAAAATCCTATAAACAGTTACTCTTTAACCCGCTTTTACAACAAATTCCAAGAATTGAACTGGGCGCTTTTCAGCCATCCCGTTATCGAATCCGCAAGCAGAAAAATGTGAACAGTCTGTCAACTCTGGAAGCGATTTACGAATGCTTAGAGGTTTTGGATGATGCGTCTGCAAGTCGGGATCGCTTGCTGCAAGGGTTTGAAGCCATGCAGCAACAGTGGTTGAGGTTCGTAGCTGACAAGCGTGGTAATTAGTCTAATTCGATTTTGAGCAATTGATGTACCTTGTCGACACTGATCGCATCCATGCACACAGGTTCAGAGCAGGGGGTTTTGCGATGGTTTGCCGCGCTGACGCATGGAGAACAGGCTAGACCGGCATAGACCGGAGTGCTGTTGCCCAGCGATCCGTAAAGCTTTGGCGTTTCCGGACCGAATAGAACAAAGGTTTTAAGAGGCGTGATGGCCGAAAAATGGCCGGGGCCCGAATCGTTGGTCACCATCAAACGAGAAATGGTATATAAGATCGGCATTTCCAGCAGTTTTAGCTGGCCGGCAAAATTGATGCAGCGCGGATGCTTGACCTGTTCTTTCAAGGTTTCCGCTTCAGCCTTTTCATTGGGCGCGCCGGTAATGAGAACCAAGCAGTCCTCGTATTCGTTCAGAACGCGTTGCATCAGTTCAATGAAATTCGCTTTTGGCCAACGGCGTTGTGGGAGAAGATCACTGGCGTTTGGATTGATTAAAATCAGGCGATGATGATCCGCAGAGTAATCCGGATAGCAGTGTTTGACCTGACCGCGAATACGATCTAGTTCCGTATCGCTGAAGGTGACCTGATCCAGCTGAGTGTCGACATCGGTAATCAAGACCTTCGAGTAAGGTACTTCGGCTGTTTCGGCCTCCAGCGCGTAAATCAGCGAGATGAAATTCTTGGCGATGTGAATATGAGGATTGTAACTGACTCTATGCGTCAGCATTTCGCCGCGATACAAGCCTTCCCCGTGGAAATTATGATAACCGACACGGTTGTTGGCGCCGCTGAATCCGGTCAAAATAGCAGAAACGCGGGAAAAAAGTTCCAGATCGATTGCTGTGTCGATGCGGTTTTTTCGGCACCAGAACAAGTAGCGTACAGCGTCGCGGATCAGTGTGAACAGGTTATCTTCGCACAGGGTAAAGATATTTTCCTGTGGGATGGTATTTAACAGATCCAGACTGGGTTTGTTTTTTTTGAAAATAACAAAAAACAGATTGGCATCGAAATGTTTTTTTGCCCGCTTCATCGCCGGATCGGCAATGATGGTACTTCCCATTTCAGATAGTTCGACAAACAGGATGTTTTTCGGTTCAGTGGTCTTTTTTCTGCCGATCCAATGGACCAGTTTGAGCCAGTATGTGGCTACAAAAGTAAGCGGAATTCCCAGATGATGGTCGATTTTCCGCATCATGTCTACATTCATGTTTTTTCCTGAATCTTTCGATTTGCTGCTATTTTCCGGCCGGTTTCACCAAAAGCCGACTGCTGAAGCTCAAATAGGGCATTATGCCACTTTTTTGCTCGGCGGCCTATGTTCGCTGACCGATTTTATAAATACTTGTGTTTGCTTCGCAGATAAAAATAGAGCCCGGGCAAAGCGCTTAAAATCAAAATGACACCGTACAGCAGCGACATGGCCAATACCTGGGTCTGGTCGACGCCGATCAATAAAAACAGTGCCACCAGTGCGCCTTCTCGAACGCCCCATCCTGCAAAGGAAATCGGCAGAATGGTTAATAGAATGGCCGGAGGAATCAGCACCAGATAAGTGACCAGTGCTTCATTGATTCCAACACTGTGGCCAATGCCGAAAATGGCAACCATCGAAAGCATGTGGGTCAGAATCGACAAGCCGATTTGTTGATTAATGCGTTTGGGGGTGCGGTAAATCAGGCGAAATCGTTCGGAAAGAAAAAAGAAAAAACGGGTAACTTTATAGCGTTCAAGCGGTTGAATTTTTCGCAACAGGAGCAGAGTGATCAGCCCGCCGATTGCCAGGAGGATGACAATATTGATGCTCCAGAAAACTTCTTCCGGAAGCAGGTCGCTTTCAATCAGATTGGCTAGAAGGTTTAACAGAAGCAAACCGAATAAACCGGCAATGCGGTCAATGAAAACGCCATAGAACGCTTCTTGAACCAACCCTCCGTGCGCGGCTAGTTCGGCTATCCGGTAAGCGTCCCCTCCGACACTGGTCGGAAGCATCTGGTTGAACAGGCTGCCTTTGAAGTAACTGCGGAAATAAAAGCCGAATGAATGTTGGAACTTTAAAATTCCCATGATCAGAGACCAGCGATAGGCGGCAACGGTTTGGCTGAGAATTTGGAACAGCAGCGCGGCGGCCAAGAGTCCGATATTTGCCGATAGAATCGTATCTAGAACGTTATCCATCGGAAATTTGTAGAAAATAAAACCGATGATGGTGGCCGATAATAGCAGTTTGATGAGGTTGCCCAAAATGTTCTCCGACTCGTCTCGGTGCTGATGAGTGTGTTTCCCGCGCGCCTTCCATGCCGTTTTACGAGGCGGTATCCGGCAAGGGTTCCCCTCGGATCTGGCAGCGGCAAATTGTTAGGCATTATGCCGATTTATGTCGGTGCTTGCAATGCTTTCACGGTTTTACCGCTTTCGTTTCGGCTAGGTGAATAGCCTCAATAATGAAAGCCTTCGCATCGGTAGTAGTCGTAGTTGACAACCAGACGGTCATGTTCGCGAAGAGACAATTGATCGATCCGGTGGCAAGATGCAAACTGGTAAGGTTGGTTACCGACAGGCATTTCTTTGTCATACGCTGGTTGCACCAGCAGGCCGGTGGCTCCTTGCGGTGCTTGAGGAAACCAGAAAGGAAATTGTGTTTGTTTGCTGTTGGCAATGAAAATCGCTTGCGGTTTGAGATACCAGGCGGATCGGCTGGCATAACTCCAGTTGCCGACAAATATCCGTTCTTCGCCATGTTGCTTTTGCAGCTGTTGCGCTTTCTGCATGGCTTGAGGCCAGCCATATTCGGTTTTGAACGGATTTTCGTTATCCTGAAACGGATACCAGAAACTGTACAACAAGCTCTGGAGAGAAATATTCAAAGCGGTGAACAGCATCAACAAGCCGGCCGCCGAGTATTTGATCCAGCTGATCCGGCGTCTTTGCCACAATGTTTTAGCGATTAGGGGAATGAGCAGTAGCCACGCCAGAGAGAGCCAGTGCGGCAGACTTTCTTCGAAGCCTGAACCCCAGGCGAACAGAAGAATCACCGGTAGAGCGAACAGAATCAATAAGCGAGAAGACTGCTGGCGGTAATTGTCCGGTTTCATCAGCATCCAGTAACCGATGAAATAAATCAACGGTGTGTAGCTGACCAGCTGGATGGCTTGAGAGCGAATGAAATTTTTCAGAAGCCACTGGTTTTTTCCTGCGCCATGTTCAATCTGATATTGGAAAGAGGCCCAGTCATGTATCCCGTTCCAATAGAGAATCGGCGTGATCAGCAGCAAGGCAATCGCTACGGCCAGCCATAAGCCTTTTGCTTTCAGCCAGTCCCAGCGTCCGGCAGCCAACATTACCAGCATCAGCGAGGCGACCAGCGTGACCGCCGTGTATTTTGCAAGAGCAGCCAGTCCGACCAGAATACCGAGAAAAACCCAAAGACGGAGTGGAATATCCCCGGATGGGTGTTGCAACATCGAGTGAACAACCAGAACCAAAAGCAAAGTGAAAACCATCAAGGGCAAATCTGGCAGCAACCCGAAGCCCATTAAAGAGAAAAGGGTGCTGCTGTTCAAAAGAATCAGGCTCCAGAAACCGATCCATTGCGCATCCTGTCTGCTATTGCCATCGGCAGAGAATAATTTTTCAGGCACACGGTAAAGCAGAAAATTCAAAACGACAAATAAAGCGATTGGAACCAATCTGGCTCCCCAATCTGTTGGGATCAATGCCATGGGAAGAATCTGCAGCCAGCCGACCATTGGCGGGTGATCGAAATAACTCCAATCGGGGTGCAGGCCGTAAAGGGCATAGTGAGCTTCGTCAACTCCGAGTTCGGTATGGAATGCCAGAATAAGGTGCAGAAAAGTAACGATGCTGACAAGCCAGATGCCGGCCGATGCTGGTCTCATGGAGAATCCTTAACAAGATGACGGATGTCGTTAAAATCAGGTCCCGGTTCTCGGTTGGCCTGAGTGGAGTGTCATTTTAACGAAATTCCGCTTTGAGGCCCATTTTTTCTATGCAAACTCAGGGGATAAGTCTGTTGAAAAACCGCGTTTTATTCTGTGGATAAGTTGTGAGGAAGTGGATAAAACGCTTGAAAGACAGTTATGTTGGGCACCGAATCGACTACATCGGAGTTTTGTTCGGTTGTCCGGAGATTTCTCGGACCAGTTGAGGAACTAGGTAGCCGGGGAGGCGCGCCCTCAAAGCGGCATGTAAACTCAGGGCAATATTGTCGCTGACTTCAAAATGCGCACTGCCGCTGACTCGATCCAGCTGGTGAAGATAGTAGGGCAGAACGCCTTGCGAAAACAGTTTGTGACTGAGGCTCTCGAGTGTTTCCAGAGTGTCGTTGACCCTTCTCAGCAGAACGCTTTGATTCAGCAGATGCATTCCCCCGGATCGATAGTCGGCAAAGAGGGCGGCGGTTTTTTGATCCAGTTCCTGGGGGTGGTTGCAATGAATGACCATCACGGTATGTAAACGGGTCTGTTCGGCCCATTCGATGATACTGCGATGAACAGTTTTCTCAGGCATGACGACAGGAGTTCGACTATGAAAACGCAGGGTTTTTATATGTGGAATGGTTTCGATTGCCGCTAACAGCTGCAAAAGCGATTCCGTGGTCAAGGTCAGAGGGTCGCCACCACTGAGAATGATTTCATGGATACTATTGTCTTGCCGGATGTAATTCAGCGCATCCTGCCAATGACGTCGATTGATCTGTTCCTGATAGGGGAAATGGCGGCGAAAGCAGTAGCGGCAGTGAATATCGCAACGTGGGCTGGCCATTAACAGAACCCGGCCATGGTATTTATGCAGCAGGCTGGGGAGTGGATTTTTATGTAAATCCCCGACTGGATCGGTAATAAAACCGTCAATTTCGTCGTTTTCTCTGATATCCGGAAGGATCTGCAAAAGTAGAGGATCCTGTGGATTCTTCGCTTCAATACGCCGTAAAAAGGCTTGGGGAGCCTTAAAAGGAAAACCGTAATCGGGCTTTGTACGCAACTCATCGGCGTTCAGATCGACGTTCAGTTGCGGAGCAGAATTGGGTATGCTGGTCATTTTGAAGCGGCCTCAAAGTTGAGGATTCGGAAATGAAGAGCATTGTAGCGGGCTTTTGCCTGCTTTTCACCTCTCAAGTCCAGAGGGATTTTGTTTTTTACCCTCAGGGGTTTTGAGGTAAAATAGCCGGATTTTATCGATGAACATAAATTATTCGGAACTATTCTAGGTACCTATTATGGCAACTTACAGCACCAACGAATTTAAAAACGGCCTGAAATTCCTGATGGACGGCCAGCCTTGCACCATTCTTGATAACACCATTGTACAGCCGGGTAAAGGCCAGGCATTTAACCGTGTTAAATATCGCAATCTTATGACCGGACGTGTTCTGGAAAAAACGTTCAAGTCGGGCGAAAAAGTGGATGCTGCGGATGTCATCGATACCGATTTGCAATATTTGTATAACGATGGTGAATTCTGGCATTTTATGGATGCGGAAAGTTTCGAACAGTATCAGGCTCCCGAATCTGCAGTGGCTGACGTCAATAAATGGCTGATTGAGCAGGATATGTGTACCGTTACTCTGTTTAACGGCCAGCCGATTTCCGTTACGCCTCCAAAGCAAGTGACTTTGGAAATTACGGAAACCGACCCGGGCCTGAAAGGGGATACCGCGGGAACCGGAGGCAAGCCGGCCACTCTGTCCAGCGGAGCCGTGGTGCAAGTGCCTCTTTTCGTCCAGGTTGGTGAAATGGTGGTCGTCAACACGGAAAAAGGTGAATATGTCTCGCGTGCGAAATAATCCGCACGATCGACGTTCACAATTGCAAAAACGCTCGCAGTTACTGCAAAGTCTGCGAGCGTTTTTTTATGAACGCGATCTTATCGAGGTGGAGACTCCGATGCTGTCTGCCGGAGCGACACCGGATCTGCACCTGGGCTCTTTGCACAGTTATGTGCAGATTCCGGGAGTGAAAGAGGCTCGGAAGATGTATTGGCATACTTCGCCGGAATATCCGATGAAACGTCTGCTGTGTGAAGGGTCGGGTGATATTTTTTACCTTGGCAAGGTTTTTCGGGACGGAGATCTCAGTCCGCGGCATCAAGTTGAATTTACCATGCTGGAATGGTATCGCACCGATTTCACTTTGCAGCAGTTGATTAATGAAGTCTGCGAATTGGTAAATCGAATCCTGCCGCGTCCCCGAACAGTGCAGCAGTTGAGTTATCGGCAGGCATTTGCTGATCTGGCCGGCATCGGGAACATTTTTGAAGCCGATGCGCAAATCTGTCAGCGGTGTCTAAAGGAGCATGGCGTGCCGGAGGTTGTTGGTGTTGATGCTGACGATAAACCGCTATGGGAGCAGTTGATTTTAACCGAAGTGATCGAGCCTAAACTCGGCCAGGGCGTAATCAGTGTCCTCTATGATTTCCCTGCCAGAGATGCCGCTTTGGCGCGCCTTAATCCGCGAGACGACACGCTGGCCGAGCGCTTTGAAGTTTTTGTGGATGCAAT
Source organism: Thiomicrorhabdus sp. (assembly GCF_963677875.1). Lineage (NCBI taxonomy): Bacteria > Pseudomonadati > Pseudomonadota > Gammaproteobacteria > Thiotrichales > Piscirickettsiaceae > Thiomicrorhabdus > Thiomicrorhabdus sp. Next base: position 44,380 of record NZ_OY782570.1, read on the forward strand.
GGAGCTGGCCAATGGTTATCGTGAACTGACCGATGGTCGTCTCTACCGGGAGCGTTTTGAAGATCAACTTCGATTAAGAGCCGACTGCGCTTTGCCGATGGTACCGCTGGACGAACAACTTCTTCAGACATTGAATGCGCATCCTCTGCCAGATTGCAGCGGAGTTGCTCTGGGCGTTGACCGCTTGTTTATGCTTCAGCAAGAGTTTGAACGGATTGAGCAGGGACTCGCCTTCGGATTGCTTGATGCCTGAACCTTTTTCAATTGTTGTCGCCTTATTTGACTTTGAAGTCGCGCGGGTTACTCTCTTTCAGCCGATTGCCAGGTTGTTCAAAGTAAAACCAGAGAAATTGGTAGCGGCGAGATATGAGATATTAGATGTGAGATGCGAGAGAAATCAGGGGCTTGACACAGGGTGTATAATAATTTGATTCGTTGCAAATTAATTTATATTTAGCGTTTTTAGGAGAAACTCCATGTCAGAGATCCCAGTCACCAAGCGTTCCGTGATGGTCCTCTTTTCCGATCCGAAAAGCCCGAGCTGCCACCGAGTACGTCTTGTCGCCAAAGAAAAAGATATTCCGATGGATATCATCGAAGTGGATGCAGACAACCTTCCCGAAGATTTGGTGGAGTTAAATCCTTATGGAACTTTGCCGACGTTGGTTGACCGTGAGTTGGTGCTGTACGATCCACAGGTCATCATCGAATATTTGGACGAGCGTTTCCCGCATCCTCCCTTGATGTCGGTTGATCCGATTTCTAAAGCGCGCGCGCGCCAGATGTTGCGTCAGATTGAAACCGAATGGTATCCTTTAATCGAAACCATCATGCACAGCGATGACGAAACGGCGGTCAAAACGGCGCGCCGTGATTTGCTGGAGCGCTTGATTCAGCTGATTCCGGTATTTACTCATAAACCTTTCTTTATGAGTGAAGATTATTCTCTGGTCGACATCAGTATGGCTGTCATGCTGTGGCGTTTGCCTTACTTGGGTATCGAGTTGCCGAAAACGGCCAAGCCGATTGTGGATTACGCTGAAAAAGTGCTTAATCGAGAAATGTTCTCCGAAAGTCTGTCGGACGATGAATTGGATATGCGAGACTAAGAATGATCTCAAACCGCCCTTATATGATCCGTGCGCTTTACGACTGGATTCTTGACAATCGCTGGACACCGCATCTGCAAGTCGATGCCGATTATCCCGGGGTTCAAGTACCACAGGAATTTGTTCAGGACGGTGTGATTGTGCTGAATGTCAGTCCATCTGCGGTTTTTGGATTAACGATGGAAAATGAGCGTTTTCAGTTTAAGGCGCGTTTTGGCGGCGTTGAGCGAGTGATCGGTTTTCCTCCACAGGCGGTGCTGGCGATTTTTGCCCGCGAAAACGGACATGGCATGCCATTTCCTCCAGAGCCTTATCCAAATCAGGAGTCGGCTCAGGCACAGGTTGCTTCCAAGCCGAAAATCAGCGGTGTCGAAAGTTCGGGAGTGAAAACAGATAAGCCGGCTAAAAAAGACGACAAGTCTGATAAAGAGAAGGATGGCAAAAAGAAAAAACGTCCGACACTTTCAGTCGTGAAATAGTTTTTAAAGCAAAATCCTCATGTATCGCCGTAAACCTCGCAATGGAATTTCCGCTGCGGGGTTTTTGTTTTTTTGAGGCATTTTCAGGTATTTTTCAAAGGGCGGCGGAAAAAATGGGAATGTTTTTCAGAAAAAGGGGAGCATTGATCCGGTCGACGGAAAAATTCAAATCGTTTATGCTGTTTGCATCATTTGGTTGAGGAGAGGTCAGCTATGAGTAAATTCAGTTTGGATAATGCTCGCGAACAGACACGCGGCGAGGAAATTGCTAATACGATCACACATGGTATCGCATTGCTTGCGTTAGTGATCGGTACGCCGTTTTTGATCTGGAATGCGGTGCAGGAAGGGGATGCCGGTTTCGTTGTCGGAGCGAGTGTTTTTGCCGCTTCGGCCATTTTGCTTTATCTGGCGTCGACGGTTTATCACGCTTTGCGTTCCGGTAAAACCAAACAACTTTTCCGTACGCTGGATCATTCGGCAATTTTTTTATTGATTGCCGGAACCTACACGCCTTTTACACTTGGTGTTTTAAGCGGTGCCTGGGGTTGGACGCTGTTTGGTATCGTCTGGGGGCTGGCTGTTGTCGGTGTGGCGATGAAAGCTTTTAAATGGGGCTATCATCCCTTGCTGTCTACCGGGCTTTATCTGGCAATGGGCTGGCTGGTGGTGATTGCCATTAATCCATTGCTTGAAGCGGTGCCGACCGAAGGTTTGTTATGGTTGCTTGCCGGCGGTTTGTTTTACACCGTGGGAGTCGTGTTTTATGCAACCGATTCGAGGTTGAAATACGGACACTCCATCTGGCATTTCTTTGTAATGGGCGGAACCGGTTGCCACTATTTTGCGGTACTTTGGTATGCCGCCTAAGCGTGAAACGGTCGAATAAACTCGATGTGCATACCGTTTTCTTGAAAAGCATTTTTGATTGTGGTCTGATCTTTTTCCTGCAGGAGCAGTTTCAGGTTCGGCCCGGCGTCCATTGTGAAATAAACCTCAATTCCCTGTTCGCGTAATGTCCAGACTTTCTGCATGGCGGCAATCGACTCGGGTTGCCAGTAAACAATTGGTGGCCAGGTGGCGATCATGGTGGCGTGCATGCTCAAGGCATTGTGTTCGGCGGTTTGACCGACAGTGGAAAAATTTTTTTCCCGGATTGCGTCGATAATGGTTTGAAGATCGCGTTCAGCTTGAGCTGGCCAGGCTTGATACAGGGCGCAGCTGTCGACGGTCTGCTGCATCCCGGCCGTTGAACCGATCGGTTTTTCTCCGGTATCGACCTTGACCAGACCGATACTTAGCTCCGGCCATTGAGTCTCCAGAGGTTCAGCGAAGCTGTCCATGCCGTCTTCTCGATCTCCTTTATGCCACACGGCAAAGCCGTTAAAGAGTGAACGGCTGGCACTGCCGCTGCCAAAACGGGCCAGTAGCGATAAGGTTGTTTTCGGCAATTGCCAGTCAAAGAGATCATCCAATGCCAGAACCAGTGCCGCGTAGCCGGAAGCGGAAGATGCCAGACCGGCTGCGGTGGGAACACTGTTGGTCGTCGCCACTTCAAATGCGTGTTGCGGCGTGCTGCGAAAGCCGTCGAGAAAACGGCTTAAACGTCGGGCGAAGGAAGTTTCACTGTCGAGTAGAGTTCCGTTGAGACGGACAATGTCTTGAGTGCCCTCGATGAGCTTCAGGGTGGTTGTCGTACCGAGCCCGGGGAGGCTGATTGATACGCTACCGTTGATCGGTAAATTCAGAGCCTGGTCTCGTTTTCCCCAGTATTTACTGAGGGCGATATTGACCGGAGCCTGGCCGTGTCCGCAGAGTTTTCTGGCCTGAAGGGGAGTGGGATTTACGCTTTGTGCCAGAATTTGCCGAATAAAAGCCTGTTGTCTCTGTTGATCTGTCATGTGTCTTGCTCGGAGTGGGTCATTAAGTGGGCTCCCTTGGGGCTGATTGGCAACTGTAGCTGTAAATATTCTGCAAGTGATGATTGCGCCGGGCACTCAGCCAGAAGGTTTGTCGACTGTTGCGCCGTGCTTTCCAGATCACCCAGCGCCAGAACACAGTCGCCCAAACCGGAGCCGGAAATTTTGCTGGCTCGGATTTGCGGACATTGCCGTAATTGCTCGACCAGTTCATTCATAACCGAATCGCTGACACCAAGTTGTGCCATTAGCTGTTGGTAGGTCTCGAAGCTTTGGTAGAACTGACGCCAATGCTTGTTTTTCAAAGCTTGATAGCTCTGGAGTGTAGTTGAGCCCATCGCGTTGTAAAGTGCCTGCAATGCTTGCGGACGATCTCGCCAATCTAGGGCAACCTTCGCCAGCACTTCTGCGGTTGGCGTTTTGTAGCCGCTGTAAACCAGCAATAATGGCATGGAGACTGGGATGGATTCTATTGTCGGTTTGTCGGTTTCCGTTGGGGGGTGGAAATAAACGACGCCGCCGAAAAGGCTGGCTGCCAGATCGGTTGCTGATCCGCGCCCTTGAATTTCGACAATTACCTGTTTACCGATCTGCCACAGTGCTTCTCGTTTCAGGCCTGTCGCGCACAGGTGATTCAAACCGGTTAAAATGGCGGCCAGCACCGCTGCAGAGCTGCCCAGTCCGATTGTGGATGAGAATTCACTGTGAATTTTCATATTCACTCCAGGAGGGCGATACGCTTGAAATGCTTTTAAGGCATGGATGACAAAGCGCAGCTCGGGATGAAGAGTCAGTTGATCCCAAGTGGTTTGGTGATTGCCCAAAGCGGATTCGATATGAATTTCCTGATCGTTGCGAGTCTGCCACCGAATGCTGATCCATTGATTCAAAGCACAGGCAAGAGCAGGGTGACCATAGACGACACTGTGTTCTCCGAGCAGCATGCTGTTGGCCGGTGCTTTACTGGAAAACATCATGGTTTGCTTTTTCCGTGGTGGTTACCGAGGGCGAGTGTGTTTTCCAGTGGGTAGCATTTCATCCCATGCGTATGGCAGAAGTCGCTTGGGTTTCGGGGGCCGATGTGGAGCAGAATGCCTGCGGGGCCATCTTTGATGCTGCCGGCTCCGCAAATTTTGCTTACGCCGCCACTGTGTTCGTTTAAGGCCTGAATAAATTGGCCGATTCTTGACGGAACAACACCGATGCGTTCGAGCAAGGTCTGGTTTTCCACGATGGCCGTCTGTAGGCGGGTAGCATTTTTTTGTTCGCAGGCCTTCTTCAGGCGTTCGCTGACATCAGTAAAGGCTTTCCAGATCGGCGAGTTGGCAGGAAAGTGTTCGGCGACTTGCGCAACGCATTCGCCGGTACTGCTCAAAGGCGCGCCGCTGTCGATAATCCAGCCATGAATCTGGCACTCTTTAATCGGATGAATTTCCCCTTCCTTGAAGTGCAGTAGGCCTTTGTAGACAACCGTTGCCGGATCGATACCGCTGGAGTGCCCGTGTTGATGGCATTCGATGGCTTTGGTCAGATTCAGCAGATTTTCTTGATCCAGCTGGGATGAATTCTGCTCGGCAAGTGCTTTGAGGAAGCTGGCTATTATGGATGCCGAACTGCCCAGACCCCGACCGATTGGAATCTCCGAACGGAGTTCGAATTCCCAGCATCCGGTTTTTAAGGGGTAGTAGGTATGGAAGTATTCCAGAGCGATCAGAAACAGATCTTCCGGTTTCTGCAGAACTTGAGTGATTGCGGTTTCTTTTCGCAAGAATGCCCGGTAGGCTTTTTGAATACGCTTGATCGCGGCAAACCATTCGGCTTCGCTGAATTGAACATGCCGGTCAAGATCCTTCAGCTCCAAGCGGATTTCCATAATTTCCGAAGGGGTGTACCTGCAACGACAGTAACTGAAAAGCGGGACGGCGAGGCTGATTGCCGGACAGCCGTAAACTACGGCATGTTCGCCCGAAAGGATCAACTTTGCAGGGGCGGAGCAGAGGCTGTCCATCGTCGAACCCTAGACCGGCTTCGTTTTTTGATAGTACCGCTTGTGATCCTGGATTCCCGCCAGACGAAAAGCACCTCGGTTGAGTTGCTCGAATTCGATGTTTTCTACGGCACAGTCGACTTCATGGTAGTACTTCAGATACTCGGCATAACTTAGAGGTGTACGCTGCTCGATCTGATTACGGTGCGATTCGCTCATCAGCACGGTTTGATAACCCGGTTGGACAATGCCGGTAAAAAATTCTGCAACACAGCCGGAACCGTAGCTGAAAAAGCTGACGCGTTTGTTTTCCAAGTTTTGTTTCAGGTTATCCAGAAGCGAGATGAAGCCGACGAAAAGCGAGGCACTGTAACTGTTGCCGACAACGCGATTGTATATCTGACTCGGAACCGTCTGCTTTTCGAACTCTTGAGGCGATACATCGGCGCCGGTTAGTCTGACGAGCGTCTGATGGGCCTTTTCCGCCATTTTGGTAAAAGGGATGTGATAGCAGAAGTAGTCGATATCGTTAAAAGTGCGCCCGGTCTGTTCGGTAAAATGCTGCCATGCCTGCTTCAAACTGTTGAGATAGACTTTGGTCGAATATTTACCATCAACCAGTGCGGTAGTTCGATGGTTCGGGCGCCAGAAATCCATTACATCATCGGTGAAGTAACCTGATCCCGGCTCAATTTCAAGGATGCGCGGCTCTTTACCGATCAGCATGGCGACCGCGCCACAACCCTGGGTTGCTTCACCTGAAGTGTCGACGTCGTATTTTGCAATGTCGGCGGCGATGACAAGCACTTTTTCTTTTGGATTACCGCGTACCATCGAGGTTGCCATTTGCACTGCAGCGGCACCTGCGTAACAGGCGTGTTTGAATTCGACGACTCGGCAGTTTTTGCTTAATCCCAGTAAACCATGCAGGAAGACGCCTGCCGATTTGGACTGATCGACACCGGATTCGGTTGCAAACAGCACTGCTGAGATCTGATCCGCTCCAATCTGCTCGATAATCGGGGCGGCCGCTTTCGCGGCCAGGCTGACGATATCTTCATCCGGTGGTGCGATCGACATTTTTTCCTGACCGATACCAATGTAGTATTTGTTGACGTCGATGTTCTTTTCGGCCGCGAAGGTATCCAACCCAAGGTAATAATCGGCAGTGGAAAAATGCAGTAAATCTATACCTACTTTCATCATTTAAAGCGGATTCTTTTTGTATTCTTGTAATTCGTTACCTGATTAAACCGCCGGTTCAGGCAGAATTAAAGAGGTGTTTAAATGTAAGTCTTCGACATTCCGCGCGCCCAGAAGGAACTGCGCGGTACGGAATTCGCGCTCGAAGCGACGTATGACCTCAATCACTTCGGCACTTGAATTCATCGCTGCGGGCAATAGTGGGGCGGCTATTCCGCATAAGCGACCGCCCATTATAACAGCTTTTAGCATATCTATGCCGTTTCGAATTCCGCCGCTGGCAATAAATGTTGCGCGGTTTTGATAAGGTGCGCTGAGTTTCAGGGCTTCCAAGGTGGTCAGCCCCCAGTCTTCAAACAGAAATCCGAGATCATCGTGCGAGCGGTGAGCTTCGATTCGGCTCCAGGATGTTCCTCCGCGACCAGCCAGATCAAAGTAGCGAATGCCTGCCTGAAGGCCAAGTTCGATATCTTGAGGAGACAGTCCGCAACCCACTTCTTTGAGAATGATCGGTACTTCCAATTGTTCATTTAAACGATGAATTTTTTCCGCCAGAGAGGAAAAATCGGTATCGCCTTCCGGTTGAATCACTTCCTGCAAGGGGTTGAGATGCAGATAAAGCGCGTCCGCCTGTAACGTTTCTACCGCGCGGCGTGCCTCATCCAGTCCAAAACCGTAATTGAGCTGTACAGCTCCCAGATTGGCAATTAGCGGAACGGTCGGGGCGTATTGCCGCAAATCAAAGCTCTGGCGGGCCGCAGTGTCCTGAATCATCGCTCTTTGCGATCCTACGGCCATTGGTATTTGGCAAGCTTCAGCCGCTTCGGCAAGGTGTTGATTGATCGTTTGCAGATTACCTGCTGCTCCACCAGTCATGGAGGCGATCATAAAAGGAAACGCGATCGGTTTGCCGAGAAAGTGTCCCGAGGTATCGATGTCGGAAAAACTGCACTCAGGCAGGGCGCGGTGCATTAGCCTGACGGCATCGAAGGCAGCTTGACGACGATCCACTTTCGGGTCTTCAAGAACGGCTTGAATGTGATCTTGTTTACGCTGGTTGAGCAGCTGTGTATCTTCCGGAGAAACAGGGTGAGACATAAAATTCAGCGCGCGCGTTCGAGTTTGATATGAGCCGCCATCAACTCGCCGGGGTTGGTTTGAGCGGCGAGGAGAGACAGTTCGCCGCAAAAAGCCGCGGCGCCGGCAATGCAGGCTAAACGGCGGGCGTTGGCACCTGGCACTTGGTCCTGTTCGGCACAGCCAAGTTGTTCAAGGTTTTCCAGTACAAAATCCAAGCCTTTGCCGTTACCGACAGTGCCGACAATCAGATTCGGCAGGGTGGTCGAAAAATACAGGTCGCCGTTTCCGGTGACTTCGGCGTGATTGATTGCTTGAGAACCTTCTACAATATTGGCGGCATCCTGACCGGTTGCCAGGTAGAAGCCGAGCAGCATATTGGCAACATGTGCATTGGCACTGCGCAGTCCGCCGGAGACAATGCTGCCGATGAGGTCTTTTTTAATGTGCAGGTCGACCAGAGCTTCCGGAGTGGTTTTCAAAAAGCGTTTGCAGTATTTGCGTGGGATCGTGCATTCGCATACTACGTATTTTCCTCGGCCGAGAATGCCGTTGACGGCAGATACTTTCTTGTCGGTGCAGTAATTGGCGGAGATGGAGACATATTCCAGATCGGAATATTTCTGCAGAATCCACGGGATCAGATGGTCGGCTGCATTGGTTGCCATATTATGTCCGGAAGCGTCGCCGGTCAGAAATTCCAGTCGCAGATAAATCAAATTGCCGATGACCTGATGATGCATGGCGTCCAGTTTGGCAAAACGGCTGCTGTGCGCAATAACGTTCTGCATGACTGCCCGGTCGGCTTCTATCTGACGCAGACGCTGTAAAGCAATACCGGCATCCGGAGCCTGCAACAGAATGGAGCGGGTCATGCGTTCGTCGATCACCGTGACGCGAATGCCGCCGGAGTGCGCGGAAACCCGGGCCCCGCGGGCTACGGACGGCCACAGCGGAGTTTCGTAAGTTGCCATGGGAACCATCAAGTCGTCGACTTCAACATCGCCAATGAGTTTGAAAGGCCCAACCGATTGCATTGGAATGGAGGCAAAATGGGATTGCGGTGCAGCTGTGTGATTTTTCATAGGCGATATTATAAAGGAGCGTTTGCGAGTGATCATAAAAAAAGTATGGAATTGATCACTTTAAGACCGTAAGAGGGAGCGCTTTCTGCAGATTCGGGATGAGAAATGGTTTAGAGGGCTTGAAAAAAACGCCGTGCGTTCTTATTTAATTTATTCTGTGTGATTGTCGGGTATTTGAATTTTGTTTCCGACGATGACGGTCAGAGGTTAAATTTTAGAAAATACATAAAGGAATGGTTATGGCTTTAGCGACAGCGCGTCATATTTTGGTCGACAGTGAAGAAAAGTGTCTTGAGTTGAAACAGCAGATTGCCGAAGGCGCGGATTTCGCGGAGGTGGCCAAGCAGAATTCAAAATGTCCTTCAGGACGAAGTGGGGGTGATCTTGGACAATTTGGTCCGGGCATGATGGTTCCTGAATTCGATAAAGTGGTTTTCAGTGCCGAGGTTGGTTCGGTTGAAGGGCCAGTGAAAACCCAGTTTGGTTATCATCTGCTTGAAGTGACCAGTCGGACTTGATCGGCGGGCGGCAGCTACTGTTAAATCCCGTTAGCAAAAGTATGGTGTAGCGGGATTTCAAGGGGTGTCGACTGGCGGCTCCAATGTTGTCTTGGTTGCTTTCTTTGTCCGGTAAACTTATTCGCAAGTATCTCTTCGACGGATTGCAGTTGCGCTTTTGACGTCCGCTTGGCATAGTAAATAATAAAATCTCAAAATAATAAAGTCTCGCTCTTCCGAGGGAGTTCAGGCATCTGGCCTGATGTTAAACACCGGCCTGACAGGCTGTTTGCCCGGCAGGGTAATGTCACTTCGATGCAATCTTAATTTGTTACCATTTCTTCGTGTTGCCTTGAATCTGGGAGGTATTATGCCGTTAATTTCTATTCATCTGCCGTCTGGCGTCTTAAGTAAACGTGATGAGGCTGTTCTGGCTTCGAAAGCGACGGATATTTTGCTGGGGCTGGAAGGCATGGCGGAAAACCCCAAAGCACGTCGTCTGGCTTGGACGCAACTGCATCATTTTGAGTTGGATGATTTTTACATGGCCGGAGAACCGGCATCGAAACCGCATTACCGCTTCGAACTGACGGTTTTCAAGGGGACTTTGAACGAAACGGTCAAACAGAAATTGACCCAGCAGTTAACCGAGCTGATTCTCGGTTTGGAAGGAACGGACGACAATATTTTGAATGCCGCCAGAGTATGGGTGCTTTTTCACGAAATTGAGGACGGTAACTGGGGCGGAGCAGGTAAGATTTATTACCTGCAAAGCCTTCGTTCCATGATGAAACCATCCTGAGATGGTTTCTTATAATGCTTTTTCGACAATGACCACGCCGGGATCGTCTTCACAGGTCAGCAGTTGAAAATCGAACTGCGAAACGAGCTTCAGCATGCTTTGGTTCTGTTTTAATACTTCACCGGTCATGTGCTTCAGACCTTTGTTACGGGCATGCTCGATCAGCGCTTCCAGTAAATGGCTGCCGATTCCCTGGTGCTGGTAATCATCGCGAACCACCAAAGCGAATTCGCAACTTTTTCCGTCGGGATTGGTGGTATAGCGGGTGACCCCCAGTTCAACCGTTTTGTCGTGTTCCTCTGTATAGGCGATAAAGGCCATTTCTTGGTCGTAATCGATTTGTGTAAAACGTACCAGCATCTCCTTGCTCAGATATTTCACGCTCTGCATGAAACGCAGAAATTTGGTCTGCTCGGACAGGTTTGAGACGAATTCGGTTTCCAGCTCGGCATCCTCGGCCCGAATCGGACGGATTTTAACCTCCAGTCCGGTGCCGCTCGTGTATTGGCTTTCCAAATAGGTGGGATAAGGATGAATTGCCATGTGAGAGTAAGGCGGCTGGCTACTGGCTACTCGTTGAACCCGAATGCGGGCATCTACGGCCAGAGTCCGTTCTTCGTTGGCGAGAACCGGATTTAAGTCCAGTTCGAGAATTTCCGGAAGTTCGCTGACCATATCCGACAGGTTGATCAGAATTTCAATCAATTGTGCTTGATCAACCGCCGGTAAGTTTCGGTAGTCGCCGAGCATTTTACTGACTTTAGTCGACTGGATCATGCGTTGTGCAATGAAGGCGTTGAGCGGTGGCAGGGCGCTACTGCTGTCTTTGATAATTTCTACCATGGTTCCGCCGCTGCCGAAGGAAATTGCCGGGCCGAAAACCGGGTCGCGGCTGACACCGACAATCAGCTCACGGGCGTGAGGCATGCACATCATCGGCTCAATGCTGACCGAGCGAATGTCTTCGTTTGGATAGTGTTGCCTGACCGATTCGATGAGTTCATTGTAAGCATGTTGCAGCTGGGCGGGTGTCTCGATGTTCAGTTTGACACCTCCACTGTCAGACTTGTGGGTGATCAGGTCTGAGTGAACTTTCATGGCAACCGGGAAGCCGATGTTTTCCGCAGCGACCAGTACTTCTGCCGCGGTATTGGCGATCATGGCCTGAGTAACGGGAATATGGAAGGCTTTCAGCAGCGCTTTGGTTTCAAGCGTGTTCAACAGCACGCGATTGTCGTGCAGGGCATTATGGATAATGCGGCGGGCGCCGTCTATATCGAAATGGCCATGCTTATTCGGTTCCGGAACCTGTTGCAGGAGTGTCTGATTGTGGTGGTATTCGGTTACGAAATGCATTGCTTCCACTGCGGCTTCCGGTGTGCGGAAAGTCGGAATATGGGCTTTAGTGAAGGCTTCGCGGGCCGGGCCAACCAAGTTGTCGCCAAGCCAAGCGGTTAAAATCGGTTTTTTATGTTTCTGCTGTTTGGAAAGCTCGACCAGGCTTTCGGCGATGGCTACCGGGTCGGTCATGGCTTGCGGAGTCAGCAGAACCAGAACCGCGTCAAAGTCTTTGTCCTGCAGACACACTTCAATCGCTTTTCGGTAGCGTTCGGGGGTGGCATCCCCGAGAATGTCAATCGGGTTGTTGTGCGACCAGTGTTCCGGCAGAAACTCGTTGAGTTTGGCTTGGGTTTCTTCACTGACCGCTGGCATTTTGATGCCAAGTTCCGCCGCCAGGTCAGTTGCCATGACGCCGGGTCCTCCTCCGTTGGTGACGATGACCAGGCGTTTGCGCTTGATGGTCAGGTCGTAAGACAGGGTTTTGGCCGCTGCAAACAGTTGATTGATGGTTTTGGCGCGAACGACACCGGCACGTTCAATGGCCGCGTTAAAAATATCGTCTCCGCCGACCAGTGCGCCAGTATGGGAAATGGCTGCTTGAGTACCTTCCGGCATGCGCCCGGACTTCAGCAGAATGACTGGTTTCATACGCGCGGCTTTTCTGAGACCACTTAAGAATTTGCGGGCGTTTACAATGCCTTCAATATACAGAAGGATACTGTGAGTCTGAGCATCAACGGCCAGGTAGTCGAGGATTTCCCCGAAATCCAGATCGGCGGCATCACCGGTTGAAACCACTAAAGAGAAGCCGATCTGATTGGTTTCGGCCCAATCAAGAACGCCGGTACAGAGCGCGCCGCTTTGTGAAATTAATGCCAGTTTGCCAGCCTGTGCCTGGTTTTTACTGAAGGTGGCGTTCAAACCGATTTTAGGGCGCATGATTCCCAGACAGTTTGGGCCGACCAGGCGAATATTGTAGTGTCTTGCGGTTTTCAAGACCGCTTGCTTCAGTTGCTTGCCTTCTTCGCTTTCAAAACCGGCGGATAAGATGATCGCAAATGGAATTTTTGCTTGACCGCAGGCGTGAAGAATCGACTGAATACTGTGCGCGGGAGTTGCGATTATTGCAACATCGATGGCTTGGTCCACGGCTTCCAAAGATGGGTAGCAGGCTTGACCTTGTACCTGCTCATGCTTAGGATTGATAGGGTAAATGTTTCCTTTGAACCCCGCGGTGAGAAGATTCTGAAATGCGGTGCCGCCGACGGATTCCGGCCGATCGCTGGCACCGAAAACGGCAATGGAATTTGGATTGAAGAGCTTTGAAAGATAATGCGGTTCCATCGATAAAAATCCTTAACGGAAAAGTGAAAATAGATGTTTCTTTATATTAGCCATCCTAAATGTAAATTGCATGACAATGGATGGGGTCACCCTGAAAACGCCCAGCGTACGGCTCGAATCGAAGACCAGCTGATCGGACAGCGCCTGTTCGATTTTATGCTGACGAAGGAAGCGCGTAAAGCCGAAGTTACGGATGTGGTCCGGGTGCATACCGCACATTACTGGAATGTGCTGCAACGCAACTTGCCGCAAGAAGGAATCGTGCGGATCGATGACGATACGGTTCTCTCTCCCGGTTCGCTGGATTCGGCGCTCTATGCCAGCGGAGCAGTGCTTGATGCCGTTGATGCGGTTATGGAAAACCGCGTGTCAGGGGCTTTTTGTAATGTAAGGCCGCCCGGTCATCATGCAGAAGTTCATCAGCCGATGGGATTCTGCCTGGTCAATAATATTGCAATCGGAGCGGCCTATGCGCTTGATAAATACGATTTGCAACGGGTGGCGGTGCTGGATATCGACGTTCATCATGGCAACGGCACCGACAGTTATGTCCGCCAGGAAGCGAGAGTCAGTTTGATCTCCAGTTTTGAAGAAGGCCTTTATCCTTTTACGTCAACCGAATCCGATGTCGACAATTTGCTGAAACTCGGCTTGAAACCCGGAGACGGGGCTGCCGAGTTTATGGCGCTTTGGGAAGATCAAGCCTGGACTTATCTGCGGGCTCTACGACCGGAACTGATTCTGGTTTCCGCTGGTTTCGATACACATCGAGCAGATCCTTTAGCACACATTAACATGCGGGAAGAGGATTTTGCCGCCTGGGCGATCGCTCTGAAATCGTTGGCTGCGGAAATCGGTAACCCGAAAATTGTTTCGGTTTTGGAAGGCGGCTACGATCTGAATGCGCTTGGTTCCAGTGCCGCCGCCTACATCAAAGCCATGTCCGGGTTATAAGTTTGAGTTATAGCTTGCGTATATAAGCTCCGGTTTCTGTCGCGAGCAAATATTTCTCTTATTCCCCTGCTCGGTTAATTAGGGAAGTATTTGTCCAATTCTTCGTAGACGACTTCAATGTACATCAGTTTTGGACCACCGCCCATAACCACGGCCATCATTGCGGCTTCAAGAATTTCTTCCTTGCTGCAATTCTGATCGACACAGCCTTTGGTATGAATTGCGATACACCATGAGCATTGGAAAGCGACGCCGAGTGACAGCAACATGAGATGTTTGGTTTTTTCATCGATTGCTCCCTCGGCTTCGGCAACTTTCACAAAGCCGCTGAAGTTTTTTAACTGGGCTGGCATGTCTTGCATTAAGCGCCCCATCATGGCGCCGGTTTCTTTTAATCGTTCCATCTTAACCTCCAAAATTACATAACGGATTGGATTGCAGCATTGATGTTGTAGCCCAGAATTTCGGATTTCTCCGAGAAATTTTTATGACACTTTGAGTGGAAAATGCGCACAGAAACAAGAAGCTGTCTGCATACTCAATAGCTTATAGATGAGATTGGAGCGCGATCATGTTTCAGCGGCGCTTTGGAATCGAGAGTGACGGTGGAAAAAATTTATATTTTTTGAATTCGAACGCAACAGAATCCGTTGGATTTGCTACACGAAAGACCGGCTTTATAGGCCGATCGTTCGCAAGGTTTCAATTTGATTATATTTGCGTTGAAGGCAAATGGAAAGGGGAATGTTGCTTTTTTAAAGCCGATGGGCAAAGGTTCTTTTGCAGGAGAGTTAAATACCTTTGTTTGGTCGCCATTGGCAGACGCATTCTTCATAGGCATGATTGCCGAAGCTTTCAATTAATTGCTGTTTGGCTGTATTGTCCAGCATAACCGGAATTTGGTAAGCACGGTCGATATAACCTTGAGCAATGTTTCTTGCGCCGCTGAACTCGGAACCGACTTCGGAAACTCGATTTTGTACAACCTGCTCAACAACCCCGTTTTGGCGTGAACTGATCACGTTTTCGGCAATGACTTTCATCAGCTGGCAACTGATTTGCTGTTCCATAACCGGTTTTTCGGCGGACATTGCCAAAGGAGAAGCGATGACTGCGCCGATTAAAGCAGCAAAAGGAAGGGATTTGATCGTTTTCATAAAACACCTCTGAATGTTATTCGATATGAACCGACTCAAATCAAGCGGAATTTTTAATCGCGTCTCTATGCTTGCGGTCAATTTAGGACAACAGAGAGACTGTTATAAATGTCCGTTGGAATTGAAGCCTGAGCGTATTGAAAAATACTCTCTAGGAAAAACTCTACTCCGATTAAAAAAGTTTGGAAATAGAATTTTTTTGGCACCATTTATGCATATCTTATAAAAGCATTTAATGAAATGCGTAAAAGAAAAATAATCAAACCGAAGCGGGAGTCGGGATATGAAAAGAGTGCGATGCAAATGGCTGAAATGATGAAAGTCATGCTGGTTGATAACGAATCGGCACGTTCGGCGCTGCTGGCTCAGGCGTTGGCAGACCACGGCTATAAAGTTGTAGCCCGCGTTCAGCCGGGGCCCAGTCTGCTGGCGATGATTGCGCGTTATTCGCCCGATATGGTTGTGATCGATACGGATTCTCCGGATCGAGATATTCTGGAAAGCATGTCTTTGTTGAATGAGCATAACCCTTTGCCGGTAGTGATGTTTGCCGACGAGGACAACGAGACGGTTATTCAGGAAGCCATCCGTTCTGGAGTAAGTGGTTATATCGTGCGCAATGTCGACAAAGAGCGGGTCAAATCGGTAATGAACGTAGCTGTGGCTCGATTTCGCGAATATCAGGCCTTGAAGAACGAGCTGAAACAGACTCAGAGCAAACTGGAAGAGAATCGTTTGATCGATAAGGCCAAGCGGTTATTGATGGAACAGAAGGAGGTGACTGAAGCACTGGCCTACGACTCGATACGCAAGATGTCGATGGACACCAATAAGCCGATGGGCGAAGTGGCAAAAAATATAATCAGTGTGCTGGAATTATAAGGATAACAAGAATGCTAAATACAATCGAAAAATCACAATTAATGATCGGTTTCATACCTTTAACCGACAGTGCGCCTTTAATCATCGCTCAAGAGGAAGGGTTCTTTGCTGATGAAGGTTTGGATGTCACGCTTTCGCGAGAGGTTTCCTGGTCGAATATTCGCGACAAATTGATGTTCGGTGCTCTGGATGCCGCGCATATGCTGGCACCGATGCTGATTGCGGCTTCGCAAGGTGTCGGCAGTGTGAAAAAGTCGCTGGTCACGGCTTACTCGTTTGGCTTAAACGGAAATGCCATTAGTGTTTCCAATCAAATTTATGCGGAGCTGGAGAAACTGGAGCCGCAATTGATCAAACAGCCTCAAGCGACGGCAGTTGCGATGAAAAAGCTGGTCGAGCAGCGTAAGCAGCAGGGAGAAGTTCCCTTGAGGTTGGCGGTGGTGTTCCCGTTTTCCATGCATCACTATCTGCTGCGTTTCTGGTTGAGTTCGGCTGGAATCGATGTGGACACGGATATTCAGATCCTGGTTGTACCGCCGCCGAGCGTGGTTCAGGCCTTGGAAGAAGATCTGATCGACGGTTATTGCGTCGGTGAGCCATGGAACAGTCACGCTTTGGAAAAAGGCGTTGGTGTGCCGATTATCAGCGGTTATGACATCTGGAATAATGCCCCGGAAAAAGTATTAGGGGTTCGTCGTCAATGGGCTGATGACAATCCGCAAACTCATGCGGCATTGATTCGCGCACTTTATCGCGCCAGCGAGTGGATTTCTCAGCCGCAGAATCGTGACGATGTCATTGAGTATCTGGCGGCGCCGGAGTATATCGGCGCGCCGAAAAGTTCGATTATGAATGCTTTTGCCGGAAAGCTCATGTCACCGGATGGCACGCAGGTTCGCGAAGTCAAACGCTTTACTCTGCCGTTCCGTTATCAGGCAACGTTTCCCTGGCAGTCGCATGCGGAATGGATTGTAAAACAGATGCAGGCGTGCGGGCAGCTAAACGAAGGCATGAACGCGCGGGTAATTGCCGAGCAAAGTTATTTGACTGACTTCTACCGTGATACCGTTCAGGCCTTGGGTGTAACGTTACCGAGCAATAATTATAAAGAGGAAGGTCGTCATGCCGAAGTCTGGTCAATGGAAGGTGTTGCACTAGCGGAAGATATGTTTTATTACGGTGCGCTTGAGTCATAATGGTTCAATTAAGTATTCAAAAAGCAGAGGTTGCAAAAGACATTGCAAAGTAAAAAAGTGCGGTATAAAGCTTTATTAAGGGCTGTTCTTGGCTTTTAATTAAAAGTTGGCATCAAAATCGCTTTATGGCTGACAAGTTGTTGAGTGCAGACGCTCATAGAACTTCGCATTGTGCGGAGATTCTATGGGCGTTTTTTTTTGCCTGCAGTTTTTGCAAAGCTCAACTCCAAATACATTTTTAAAAGGAGCATTTCGTTATGAGTTCGCATTCTCGTCGTCAGTTTTTGAAAAAGAGCGTATTGGCCGCCAGCATCGCCCTGGCCGGTTCGGTGGTTTCCTTGCAAGCTTTGGCTTTAGGTTATCCGGAAAAAGAAGATTTGAAATTCGGCTTCATTAAGTTGACTGATATGGCGCCTTTGGCAATTGCCTATGAAAAGGGTTATTTCGAAGATGAAGGACTGTATGTGCAGTTGGAAGCACAGGCGAACTGGAAGGTTTTGCTGGATCGTGTTATCGACGGTCAGCTGGATGGTGCGCACATGCTGGCCGGTCAGCCGATTGCGGCAACCATCGGTTACGGTACCAAAGCAAATGTCATTACGCCGATCTCAATGGATTTGAACGGGAATGCGATTACGGTTTCCAATAAAACCTGGGAGGCGATGAAGTCCAGCGTTGAAATGAAAGACGGTAAACCGGTTCATCCGATTTCAGCATCGGCACTTAAGCCTGTAGTGAAATCTTATAAGGATGCCGGTAAGCCATTCAAAATGGGCATGGTGTTCCCGGTTTCAACACATAACTACGAACTGCGTTACTGGCTGGCAGCCGGTGGTTTGAATCCGGGTTATTATGCACCGGATAAAGGCGATACCTCCGGAACCTTGAAAGCCGATGTCCTGTTATCCGTTACACCGCCGCCGCAAATGCCGGCAACCATGGAAGCGGGTACCATCGAAGGTTACTGTGTAGGCGAACCCTGGAATCAGCAAGCGGTATTTAAAGGCATCGGTGTGCCGGTCATTTCCGATAATTCCATTCAGAAAAACAATCCTGAAAAAGTCTTCGGTCTGCGTGAAGACTTCTACGAAAAATACCCAAATACCACTATCCGCATCGTCAAAGCGATGATCCGTGCCGCTTATTGGCTTGACGAGCAGAACAACAAAAACCGTCCTGCGGCGGTAAAAATTCTGTCGCAACCGAACTATGTCGGCGCCGATTATAAAGTGATTGCCAACTCCATGACCGGTACCTTTGAGTATGAAAAGGGCGATAAGCGTTCCGAGCCGGATTTCAATGTTTTCTTCCGTTACAACGCGACCTATCCGTACTACTCGGATGCCATCTGGTATCTGACGCAGATGCGCCGCTGGGGGCAGATCTCCGAACAGAAATCCGATGACTGGTACAAAGAGATGGCCAAAAAAGTCTACCGTCCGGACATCTATAAAAAAGCAGTGGAAGAGTTGATTGCCGATGGGAAGTTCAAGAAATCCGACTTTGCCGAAGTGTATGAAACAGATGGTTTCCGTGGCGTGCAGGACGACTTTATGGATGGTATTCCATACGACGGTTCAAAACCAAATGCCTATATCGAAAGCATGAAGGTCGGTTTGAAAGGCAATGAAAAGCCGTAATTCCACTCAATTTTCGGGCTCCTGAAGTATTTGGAGCCGAACGAAAACAACAACCAGGGACAGATAAATGAATCCGTTAAAGTGGGCTTTTGTCGAGCCATTCTACAAATTGATTATCGGCGAGGATCGTAAAGGGCAGATCAATCTGCTCGTAAAAAGTATCGGTCTTCCGATTGCCGGATTACTTGCCTTTTTAGTTATCTGGCAGGGCGTATCCAGTCATATTCATACCTCTCTTGGCCAGTTTCCGGGGCCGATGCAGACGTACCAGCAGTTTGTTGCTTTAAGTGATGAAGCCGATGCTGCGGCAGAAAAAGAGGCGGCTTTCTATCAGCGACAGGAAGAGCGTAATGCGGCACGCATGGCGAAAGACCCGAATTATGAGCCGCGCATCCGTGATTATGTCGGACCGCCGACTTTCTTCGACCAAATCTGGCGCAGTCTGGTGACCGTAATGAGCGGTTTCGTTCTGGCATCAATTATCGCGATTCCGATCGGCATTGTAATCGGCCTGAGCAGTAACGCCTACGCCGCTTTCAACCCGCTGATTCAAATTTTTAAACCGGTTTCGCCTCTGGCCTGGCTGCCGCTGGTGACTATGGTGGTGTCCGCGGTGTATGTCAGCGACGATCCGATGTTTGATAAGGCGTTCTTGAACTCGATGTTTACTGTGTTGCTGTGCTGTCTGTGGCCGACGATTATCAATACCGCGGCGGGTGTGGCGACGGTCACGCAAGACCTGAAAAACGTCAGCCAAGTATTGAATCTAAGCTGGTGGACACATGTGCGCAAAATCGTACTGCCTTGCTCAATTCCAATGATGTTTACCGGTCTGCGTATCTCTCTTGGTATCGCTTGGATGGTGTTGATTGCCGCGGAAATGCTGGCGCAGAACCCGGGCCTGGGCAAATTCGTGTGGGACGAATTCCAGAACGGCAGTTCGGATTCGTTAGGGCGCATTATGGTGGCGGTATTGGTGATCGGTGTGGTCGGTTTTGTTCTAGATCGCGGTATGTTGACCATTCAACGCCTGGTCTCATGGGATAAGTCAGTTGCGCTTCGCTAATCGAAAAGGAAATTAAACATGTCTGAATCACATTTGGAACTTACCCGCGTCGGCATCGAATTTCCTACTCCGAAAGGACCGTTTCGTGCGCTGACCGACGTCAATCTTAAAATCGAACAGGGCGAATTTATCTCATTGATCGGTCACTCCGGCTGCGGTAAATCGACGGTGTTGAATATTGTCGCCGGGCTTTATGGTGCCACTGAAGGTGGCGTTTTACTGGATGGCCGTGAAGTGAATTCACCGGGCCCGGAAAGAGCGGTGGTGTTTCAGAACCACTCGCTATTGCCTTGGCTGACCGCTTACGAAAATGTTGAACTGGCGGTGGATCAGGTCTTTAAAAAGACCAAGTCACCTGCCGAGAAAAAAGAGTGGATCGAGCATAATTTGAAACTGGTGCATATGGACCACGCCATGCATAAGCGTCCGGATGAAATTTCCGGCGGGATGAAACAGCGTGTCGGTATTGCTCGCGCTCTGGCGATGCAGCCGAAAATCATGCTGATGGACGAACCTTTTGGCGCTTTGGATGCTTTGACCCGGGCGCATTTACAGGACTCGCTAATGGAAATCCAGAAAGATCTCAACAACACCGTGATTATGATTACGCACGATGTTGACGAAGCGGTTCTGCTGTCGGATCGGATTGTGATGATGACGAATGGCCCGGCAGCGACAATCGGCGAAATTCTTAAGGTCGATCTGCCGCATCCGCGTGATCGTCTGGCGTTGGCGGACGACCCGACTTACAACCACTACCGTTCCGAAGTCTTGCGTTTCTTATATGAGAAACAGCGCAAAGTTGAGCATTAATAACGGAGTAAATGGAATGGAAGCAGGCGTCAATAAGCCCGAGCTGATTATGGTCGGTGCCGGTATGGCGGGCACACGCTTTCTGGATGAACTGCTTGCTTTGACGGATCACTATCGGATTCGGGTTTTTAACCGCGAACCGCATGGTGGCTATAACCGCATTATGCTATCGCCGGTATTGGCGGGCGAGAAGTCGCTGGCTGAGATTATGACGCATGACGCGGCTTGGTTCGCCGCGCAGGGCATTGAATTGCACACCGACCGATCAATTGTCGGCATCGACCGTCAATTACGTCAGGTGCGGGATTCATCAGGTAAGTCGTATCACTATGACAAGCTGATTATCGCCACCGGCTCGAAGCCGTTTATGTTGCCGATTGACAATACGCATTTGCAAGGCGTGGTCAGTTTTCGCGAAATTGGCGATGTGCATAAGATGCAACAAGCCGCCGATGGCGGCAAGCACGCGGTGATTATCGGCGGCGGCCTTTTGGGTTTGGAAGCGGCGTACGGTTTGCAGAAACAGGGGATGAGCGTTGCGGTGGTTCATCGCAGTGCGGTGCTGATGAATGCTCAGATGGACGCGGAAGCCGGTGGCATGTTGCAAAGCGAGCTGGCGACCGACTCAGCCGAGCGACAGGGAATGCGGTTTTATATGCAGTCCGAAGTTGTCGAGATCATTTCCAATGAAAGCAATCGTCATGTTCAGAGTGTTCGCCTTAAGGACGGACGGGAATTGCCCTGTGATCTGTTGGTCATGGCCATCGGCATTCGTCCGAATGTCGAACTGGGCATGCAAGCTGGGCTGAAGGTCAACCGCGGTATTGTGGTGAACGATCAGTTGCAAACCTCGGATGCCAATATCTACGCCTTGGGCGAATGTGTTGAGCATCGTGGACAAACATACGGGCTGGTCGCCCCGCTCTACGAGCAGGCCAAGGTTCTGGCCGATGTTTTGGCGGAGCAGGGGGCGGCAAAGGAGCCGGTTTACGAGGGAAGCTTGACCTCAACCAAGTTGAAAGTCACCGGCATTCACCTGTTTTCGGCAGGCGATTTTAATGGCGATGGCGAAAACAGTGAAACCTTAATTTTCAGAGACCCGCAAGCAGGTATCTACCGCAAGCTGGTTTTACAAAACAACCACATCGTCGGCGTACTGCTATACGGCGATACCTACGAAGCCAACTGGCTATTTGAACTATTACAAAACCGAGCGGACGTGAGTACTTTTAGAGATACCGTTCTATTTGGTTCCGGGTTTACTAGCGCTGCCTAACCGCGGCGGATGGAGAAAAATTATGCAACAGCAAAAAATCGTCGTCGTGGGTAACGGCATGGTCGGTCACAGCTTTATTGAGAAGCTGGTCAAAAGTGAAGCGCGTCAAAATTATGAAATTATCGTCTTTGGTGAAGAGCCGCGTAAGGCTTATGACCGCGTTTATCTGTCATCCTATTTCTCCGGCAAAACGGCCGATGACTTGAGTCTGGTCACGCCGGGCTTTTACGAAGAAAACGAGATTGATATTCGCCTGAATCAAAAGATTGTCTCAATTGACCGCGCAGCGAAAACCGTGACTGCTGACGACGGTTCGGTACAGGCTTACGACCGTTTGGTACTGGCGACCGGTTCTTATCCGTTTGTGCCGCCAATTAATGGCAATGACCGTGATGGCTGTTTGGTGTATCGCACGATCGAAGATTTGGATGCGATTCAAGCGGCGGCGGGCAAAGGCAAAATCGGTACCGTAGTCGGTGGCGGTCTATTGGGTCTGGAAGCGGCGAAAGCACTGAAAGATTTGGGTTTGGAAACTCACGTGGTTGAATTCGCACCGCGCCTAATGCCGGTGCAGTTGGACGAAGGCGGGGCAGCATTGCTAAAGCGCAAAATCGAAAATCTCGGCGTAATGGTGCACACCAATAAGGCGACGCAAATCATTAGCGACGG
This sequence comes from Thiomicrorhabdus sp., assembly GCF_963677875.1. NCBI lineage: Bacteria > Pseudomonadati > Pseudomonadota > Gammaproteobacteria > Thiotrichales > Piscirickettsiaceae > Thiomicrorhabdus > Thiomicrorhabdus sp. The sequence goes on from NZ_OY782570.1 coordinate 66,876, forward strand.
CGAAACGTGCATTAATAAAATGGAGTTTGCCGACGGTCAAACGCTGGAAACCGATATTGTGCTCTTTTCGGCGGGGATTCGTCCACGTGACGAACTCGCTAAACAGGCCGAATTGGAAATTGGCGCGCGTGGCGGGATTGTTATCAATTCGCACTGCCTGACTTCTGACCCAAGCATCTACGCGATTGGTGAATGTGCCTTGTACGAAGGCATGATTTACGGGCTGGTTGCGCCGGGTTATGCGATGGCGCAGGTGGTGGTTGACCAACTGAATCTCGACGAAAACCGTTTTGAAGGTGCCGATATGAGCACCAAACTGAAGCTGATGGGCGTGGATGTGGCGTCTATTGGTGACCCGCACGGCAATGACGAAGATGCACTGAGCTATGTTTACGAAAACGGGCCGGAAGAGATTTATAAAAAGATTGTCGTCAGCAAAGACGGAAAAAAACTGCTTGGTGCGGTGCTGGTCGGCGAAACCGAAGACTACGGCAATCTATTGCAGTTAAAACTCAACGATATGGAGCTACCGGAACATCCGGATATGTTGATTCTGCCAAATCGCGACGGTTCTGCCGGTGCGCTGTTTGGTCCGGATGCTCTGCCGGATACCGCACAACTTTGTTCCTGCTATGACGTATCAAAAGGCGATGTCATTGCCGCAGTTGAAGGTGGTGCCATGTGCCTGTCGGATATTAAATCCTGCACCCAAGCCTGTACCGGTTGCGGCGGCTGTACTCAGCTGGTCACCAATGTATTGAATAACGAACTGGAAAAACGTGGTGTGGAAGTCAGCAAAGACATCTGCGAACACTTCCCTTATTCGCGTCAGGAGCTGTACCACCTGTGCCAAGTTGAAGGGATTAAAACCTTTGATGAGCTGTTGCACAAACACGGTAAAGGGTGCGGCTGTCCAGTTTGTAAACAGGCGGCAGGGAGCATTTTCGGTTCGCTTTGGAACAGCTACGCGCTGGAAAAAGACAAGATTCCGCTGCAAGACACCAACGACAACTACCTTGGTAATATGCAGAAAGACGGTACCTATTCGGTGATTCCGCGTGTGCCGGGCGGGGAAATTACACCGGATAAACTGATTACGCTCGGTGATGTGGCGAAGAAATTTAACCTTTACACCAAAATCAACGGCGGGCAACGTATTGTGCTGTTTGGCGCGCAGATGAATGATTTACCGGCTATCTGGACTGAGCTACTCGCCGCCGGTTTCGAATCGGGTCAAGCCTATGCGAAAGCATTGCGTACCGTGAAATCCTGCGTCGGTTCAACCTGGTGTCGCTACGGTCTGGATGATTCCGTGACCATGGCAATCGAGATGGAAAACCGCTACAAGGGTCTGCGCTCGCCGCACAAACTGAAAATGGGTGTCTCGGGCTGTACGCGTGAATGTGCCGAAGCGCAGGCGAAGGATATCGGTCTGATTTCCACCGAAGAGGGTTGGAACCTGTTTGTGTGCGGTAACGGCGGAATGAAACCGCGTCACGCGGATTTGTTCGCCACCAAATTGAGCAAAGAAGAGGTCTTTAAATACGTTGACCGTCTGCTGATGTTCTATATCAAAACCGCTGACCGCCTGCAACGTACCGCAACGTGGATGGACAATCTGGAAGGTGGCTTGGAATACCTGCAAGACGTGGTGATTAACGACTCACTCGGCATTGGCGAACAACTCGAAACGCAAATGGCAGGGCTGATTGATACCTACGAATGCGACTGGAAACGTGCCATCGAAAATCCGGAATTCACCAAACGCTTTAAATCGTTTGTGAACACCGAACAACCGGCAAAACAAGTCTTCACCATCGAGCGTGGACAAGTCCGCCCATCCACCACCCAAGAAAAACTTGACGGTATTGCAGTAGAAATCAAAGCCAAAACGGATTATACAAATGTAGCCTGATTAATCGACTGTCAAAAAAACTTAATATAATCAGCCACTTATTCTTATCGATAAGTGGCTTTTTTGCTTTACATATGGGTAGTTTTTTGTATTAATTAAAGAAAGGCTTACTAAAGGGTGAAGTGCTTATTACTGGCGTGGAATGCCATTAAGTGTGCCGTTTTTGCTTCTTGGCAATTGGGGGTAAGAATGAAAGCAGGATTTTTAATTTTAATAATTTCGCTACTGTTATCCGGTTGTTCATATTTAGGAATAACTGAGCAAAAAAGTGTTCAAGTTAGATCTTTTAGCTTGCCTGATAATATTGATGTCATTACTTATCCAACGCAGTTAAGGGGAGCATATGTCTATACTGGCGGCAATGTCCTGAAAATTTGTGCAGAACCTTTTCCGGATGTTGCCGCGTCAACCTCTTTTAAACTGACAGCTGAAGCAATCAATAAATTAGCTGAAAAAATATCAAATCAAACATCAGTTGATTCCCAGTTACCAAGTGTAGTTGGCGGCGGTGCAAATGTTCAAAATAATTTACAGCAAGGTATAGAGCTAAAGCAAGGCGTGAACCTTGGGTTAGGAGCTCTCAGTCAAATGGCCGAACTCAATGGCCGAACCCAATTTGTTTTATTGGCAAGAACATTTATGTATAGAACCTGTGAGGCTGCAGCGAATGGATTTATTAAACCTGAAGATGTTCCTGAACAACATAAATTAATTATCGATGCTCTAACGGCTATGGTTGATAGAGAGATTCAAAAGGAAAAAACGAAGCAAAAAGAGTTAGATGCATTAATCCTAAAAATTGACCCTAAGGCGCCCATGAGAACATTTTATAAAAAGGAACTGGATTCATGTTTAGAGGGTCTTTCTAATAAAGCAGATAAGGATAAGTGTTGGGACAAATATAATAGAAAAATGAAAATTTTATTGAATAATTAAGGGGGAAATCATGGCCGATTCAAAGTATTCTCTTTTTTTGGAAGAGGAAATTCTCCTAAAAGAACAAGAATTTTATACCCTTTTTAATGGTGATTTTGTTAATGCTAAGTTGATAGGGGTTTCAGGAGATTATGCAATTTTGAGCTTAACTTATAACGGAAAAGTTCTTAATATTCATTGCCATGTGGCACAAGTTCAAGTGATATTTGAATCATAAAAGTTCTGAAATAACGCAACTTGGTTTTTAAGAACCGCTGATTTTCGGCTAAATGGGCGGTTCTTAAATGTCTTGCAGGCATTTTAATAGTTGCTAACTCGCCTTTAATCATACTCTTTTAGAGTTTCAATAAGTTTTTCCTGATAATCAAATATTTCGTCTAATGAGTCTATAGGAATCCGATTTTCAATTTTGTTAGTCATTAAACCAATGTACTTTTGTTTACTGTTGAAATGAAAACGGCATAAAGGTTTGCGGTTGTTATCATCAAGAAGAACTCCGCAATAAGATTTTGTATCACGCATGGCAATTCTTGAAGCATCGGTTGTGGTTCTTAAAATAGCTTTTACGATGTTATACGCTTCAATTTCTGCTTCAGTAGTGACGATTCCATTATCAGATTCATTTAAAGCTTGTTGTTCTGCATTTTTTTCTTCTTCAGATTCCAGACTGTTCTCCGGGTGAGATAAGGCACTTTCTAGACGTTCATTGATCTTTTCATTAAGAAATTGTTTTCTTGCTTTTTTCACAATTTCCCTGAATTGTTCCATTGCTGATTGTGTCAAACGGCCAGAATAGATTTTTGAAGCAAAGAAACGAACAAATTCATCGGAAGGGTTTTCTAATTCGTTATTCAAAACTTTCTTTACTTCCCCCGTGTATTTTAAATCGCTGGCTGTAGTCAAAATATTGTCTAGATTGAAAGCGCTTTTTGTGAATTTCTTCAGTTCTTCAACTTCGTGTTTTTCAAATTTCTCTATGTCTAAGATAAAGAAGGGTTTTGCATCCATTTGATTTGGTTTATCAAGGTCCGTAAAAAACATATAGACATGGCCATTGGTAAGAACACCAAAACGAGCATCGGAAACGGAAAAATATCGATATAACTGACTTGCATGATCCGGAGATAGCTCTGCTCCGAATTTTTTACACTCAAAAAGAAGAATGATTTCTTCATCTTTTTTGACGGCATAGTCGACTTTTTCGCCTTTTTTCACTCCGTGGTCAGTTGTGAATTCAGGAACGACTTCTCGAGGATTAAAAACGTCATATCCTAAGGCTTGGATAAAAGGCATAATCAAGGCATTTTTAGTCGCTTCTTCCGTTTCTAGGGATGATCCCAAAGTTTTGATACGTTTAGATAGTTCAATGATTTTATCTATTAAATCCATTCTTTCTTCCTCCGCATTGATGCCATTTAATAATAGTCCATGTTTAATATAAAATTCTATATATAAAGACGTGCTTAATAGGGGAGTTGTCGTATTTTTAAATATTTATTTAAGTAGTTTTTCTGCTGAAACTACATTTGCCCCGAGAGAAAGAGGCACTAACAACAATCTGTCTATTCTTAACTGCTAAAGAAAATCACATCGATTAGTGAATGGTGTACTTTTGTAAAGTTGAGCCTGTGGCGCTTAATATGATTCGCAATACAAGTTACGGGTAGAGGGGGAAGCTTAAGTCGGTATTTATTTTATTTGCATAATCAAGTTCGAAATTCGGCTTCATCTAGTTTCTTTTCAAAAGCAGCATCGATATTCTTCAATACGACTTAATTCCGACCTTGATTATGAATGTTGGTCAGTTTTTCATTTTTAGCGCCCTACAGGGCGTTGATCGTTCGCTTATTCGTGGTGAATAGGTGGCGATTCAAAATAATGTCTATTACGACCGCGCTGGTGGCGTGAATTTTCTGTTGTGCTTTGTCGAGTACAAATTCAATCGTATTTACTGTTCTGTTTTGGTTCGCATGCACTATTTTGAGAATCATGTTACGGATGCGTGCGGTTTTGTGCTTGATGTGCGAAAGGAGGCTGAGAGGCTGGTAGGCGTGGCGATGGCCCGGGCGAGAGAGGCTGTTTTTAGCGGAAGAGAAGACAGGTGAGTTGGCGTTGAGAGAAGAGAGATTTAGTTTTTGAGCAAGGTTGCTCAGCACTTTGGCTTGCAGGAGGCTTTTGTTGGCGAGTTGAGTGGAAAAATAACTAAGTGCGACAAGAAGGGATAAAAATCCCAGCAGGAATCCAACGAAGGGTTGGTATCCCATTTTTGTGGGGTGTGACATTGGATAAAAAGGTCCTTTGGGTCTAAGGTGATTAAAAAAATGGCGACATTGTGATCAATGTTGATCGCCGTCAGACGTTTTAAAGCATTATTGGTGCCTGTTTTTAACAGCGAAGATCGTTTTTTGAAGAAAGTTAAGAAAAGCTAAGAGATACGTTTCTGGCATGCGCAATATTTATTTGCAAATGTGTGATTTATGCTTCGCTTGGCCCGTTGAAGGAAACAATGGCCGAAGAAAATAATATAGCCCTGATTTCGACCGTAAATTCTTCGGTTCATCAAGCACGTTAGTGTTAGAACCTTTTCAGGTATAATCGTGTTTTAATTTCAGACCTCAGTTTGTGTTGCCGGTTGACGGTGTTGCAAGCTGCCGTTAGCAGGCTTTCCTCAATGACTTCTCTTTCTTTTTCCGAACTGGGCTTACGCCCGGAATTGCTCGCCGCTCTTGAGAGCATTAATTATCAGCAGATGACGCCGATTCAAGCGGAAAGTCTACCGGGAATTCTGTCGGGTAAAGACCTGATTGCCCAAGGGAAAACCGGTTCGGGGAAGACGGCAGCATTTGCGCTGGGGATTTTGCAGAATATTCAGCCGAAAAATTTTCGTGTTCAGGCATTGGTTTTATGTCCTACCCGCGAGTTGGCCGAGCAGGTTGCCACTGAAATCCGTCGTCTTGCCAGCGCCATTGAAAACATTAAGGTGTTATTGCTCTGCGGCGGCGTGCCGTTTAAACCGCAGGCGGCATCGCTGGAATACGGTGCGCACATTGTGGTTGGTACGCCCGGGCGGATCGAGGATCATTTGCGCCGGGAAACGTTGCATCTGAAGCATGTGCAGATGTTGGTTCTGGACGAAGCCGACCGTATGTTGGAAATGGGATTTGAAGAATCTTTGAATGCCATTGTCGAGCAGACACCATCTAATCGGCAGACGTTGTTATTCAGTGCGACCTTTCCGGAAGCGATTCAGAGCATTTCCAGCCACATTTTGCACAATCCGCAGCAGGTGAAAGTGGAGTCGGTGCATGATGAAGCGGTGATTCGCCAGCACTTTTATCAGGTTGCCGACGATATGGAACGTCAGCAAGCAGTGAAGTTGTTGCTGATGACGCATGAACCGACGTCGGCCGTCATCTTCTGCAATATGAAAAAAGAGGTTCAGAGCCTGGCAGAGAATCTGGCGGCGGACGGTTTTAGCGTGATTGCCTTACATGGCGATCTGGAGCAGCGAGAACGCGATCAGGCGTTGATTCAATTTGCCAATCAGAGTGCGACGGTGCTGGTGGCGACCGATGTTGCGGCTCGCGGTTTGGATATCGACTCGGTGGAGATGGTCATTAATTACCATCTGGCGCACGATACCGAAGTGCATATTCACCGTATCGGGCGCACTGGGCGCGCGGGAAAACAGGGTTTTGCCTGCTCTCTGTTTACCGAAAAACAGAGTTTTAAAATCGCGCAATTGAGCGAAGTTCTGGGGCAGGGAATTGTCGCTGAAGAACTGCCGGGCAAGGAAGTATTAAATCAAGTTCCACGTCGCGCACCGATGGTAACTCTACTGATCGACGGCGGCAAAAAACAGAAAATCCGTCCGGGCGATATTCTCGGTGCCTTGACCGGCGAGGGCGGAATCAGCGGCGATGAAGTCGGTAAAATCAATGTTACCGCCATGCGTTCTTTTGTGGCGGTAAACAAAAAATCCAGCCAGAAAGCGCTGAATAAATTGAACCACGGTAAGCTGAAAGGCAAAAAAATCCGCGCACGTTTTGTACAGTTGGAAAACCGCTATTAAGGCGGATTCTTAGAAATGAGTTGCTCTAAAGCGTTTGCAGAGCAATTCATTTGCATTGCTTTTTGTTTCGCGACGACATTGATTTAAATCGTCTCAAACCATTCAAAGCCGATGGCGCTTTAGATCCCACGTTTAGGTTTAAAACGATTTCTCCGGCATCATCGATGAGTGATGGTGGCTGATTTTCCATTCGCCGTTGCGGAATTCGTACACAAAGGTATAGCGTGCCGGTACAACGACTTGCTCACCGTTTTTAACGACTTTAAATTCATACACGCCGGCATCGGTCAGTTTGTTGCAGCCTTGTTTCAGGTTGCGCGAAACAATCGTGCCGTAAGGTTTGGATTGCAGGAAGTGGTGGAAATAGTCTTCGATTTCCGCATGATTGACGCGAGGCACGTTAGAGACGGTCGGCAGCAGAATTGCATCGTCCCAGTAAAGGTGTGCAACCGCTTGCGGCTCGCCGGTTTGCAATGCCTGATTCCAGCGTTCGAACAGTTCTTTGGCGACCTGTTCGGTGGCCGGAGCGCAATAACAGCTTTCATTGGCGTTCGGAGTATCAATCGGCGCGCGCAAATCGCGTTGGGTCACTGGGCTGGTTGCCGATTGAGTCCGTTGGAAGCCGCTGACACTGACATTTTGATTGGTGTCCCATTCGATCCCAACGGTGCCGCTGATCGGGTAACGGTTGCTCATAATTTTGTCCTCTTGATTCTTAAATTTTGTCGCCGGAATAATTAGTTCAGTTCTTTGTCGTCTTCTTTAAATTTTTCGAAATATTTACGCACGATCGAACCGGTTGGCTGGCAGTTGATCTTTTTAAAGATGACGTAATAGATCAGCGCGTGAATCACCAGCGTGATAACCAGACCTTCGAAAATACCGACTTCGAAAACCAGCACGCCGCACAGCGTAGCCAGCAGCATGGCATAAGGACCATGTTTGGCGATATGCAGCAGTCCGAGAACCATTTTGACGCCGACAAAGGTCATAATGATCGCCAGCGCAAAATAAGGCAGATGATCGAGGTGATGCACATTAAAGACGAAGAAGGTAATCAACAAGCCGATTACCAGCACCGAAAATTTGGTATAGGCGCCGGCCAGACGGTTAGTTGAGGATTTTGCCAGTCCGTCCAGATTGGTCATACCGCCGAAGAAAGACGAGCCCATATTCGATACCCAGATCGACAACAACGAGTTGTTCGAGTTGCAGGTACGTTTCAACGGATCGATTTTTTCGATGGCAGCGTTGCTCATAACCTGCTCGATGACATCGACCACTGCCAGCATCAGAGCAAAGAAGAACGCATACACCCACATCCAGGCGCTATCGAAGCTTGGAATCGGCAGGCCGATATTGAATTCGACATCTTCGACCTTAAGCATTTTCACTTCGACAAACATCGCGGCGAGAATGCCGAAGACGATCAGCGCAAAGTAGGGCAGAGCCGGATTGGTGTCTTTAAACTGCTGGAACAGGCCAAAGAAAATCAGGGCGCCGAGAATCGAGAGAATCACAACATGCATTCTCGATTCGTTCCAGAACTCTTCGCCGCCAGTCATACCGACCGGCAGCATCCATAAGAACGGTAAAAATTTCATGGCAATCTTCAGGCCGATTCCTGCGAGCAGGCCTTCGACCAGATAACCGGGCACGGCCATCAGCAGATAGCGCTGCCAGTTAAACTTCCAGATCAATGCCTGGAAGGTGGCGGTCAGGAAAATAATAAACGCCATGTTCTCGATGCCGAAGGTGGCGACACCCAGCGCCAGAATCGGCGCCAGGCCGGCGGCAATTCCCGGTGCGCCGATAAAATTGCCGGGACGGAACCAGGCAAACAGAAAGCCGATAAAAGACGCGAAGGCAACCGTCGCCAAACCGACTTGAATCGGATAGTCGGACATCAGTGCGATTCCGATCGACAGTGGAATCGCCATGGTGGCCGTGATCACACCTGCCTGAACGTCACGGATGGCATATTCTTTTCTGAATGCGGCCGAACCTGGATGAGCGATATGTGCTTGGTCGATTTGCCTGTTATCCTGTGCCATCGTTTTGCTACACCTTCATAATGATCGCTGTGCCTGTTGAAGACAGTTTGTGCCCAGCTTAAAAATAAGTTGTCTTGCGAAACGTATCCTAGTGGCATGCAGCGTAAATGAAAAATTGATAATCCAACTCAAACCTATAGGGAACGATCAATGGATTTGTTGATTGGGCCGGCATTCGGCGCGGAAATTATCCGCTTGCCGATTTAAATTTAACCGTTAAGGCGCTATCCTAATTCCCATCTGCAAGACAATGGAATTTCTGACGGTGGTTATGGAGATTGGATTAAATCAGCTTTTGGTCGTTTTCTATTTGCTGTATGTTTTTCTGGTGTTGTCGGCCGTGGTTCACATGCTGTATCAGAGGCGGTCTCCGCAGAATTTGATGGCATGGCTTCTGACTTTGCTGCTGTTACCCTATCTTGGGGTCTTCCTGTATCTGATTTTCGGATCGCGAAAATTTTTGTATAAACGCAATAAGCCGAAAATCACGCTTCCGACAAAAGAGGGCGGTGCTTCCAGTGCTTCTGCGGCTAACGGAAAAAACCGTCTGGCACAGCAGATTGACCGGTTGCTGGTGGCCGATCGGATTGCCAGTACCACGAATCATAATCGTATTGAGTTACTTGGCGACTCCTGTGCCGCGTTCGATGCTTTTATGCAGGCTTTGCAGGAAGCTCGTGCCAGTATTCATATTGAAACCTATATTTTTGAATTGGATAAAACCGGTAAACGCATTTTGCAGGCGCTGGTTGCAAAGGCGCGTTCCGGAGTAACAGTTCGCCTGTTGCTGGATGCAGTCGGTTCCTTTGCTCTATATCGCCGTCCGAAAGCGCTGCGGGAACTGATCGAGGCAGGCGGGCAGGTTGAATTTTTTCAGCCGGTTTTCAAGAACTTCTTTAACAGTCAGGTCAATTTGCGCAATCACCGGAAAATCTATCTGTTTGATGATGCGGTCGGTTTTACCGGAGGGATGAATCTGTCCGACGATTACCTTGGCAGCGAAGAAGATAAGCCGGTGAATGGCCGCTGGAAAGATTTGCTGTTCCGTATGCAGGGGCCGGTTCTGCTGCATTATCACACCGTGTTCAATGAGGACTGGTTTTACACCACGCAAGAAAAATTGCCTTTGAATAACGAATGGCCTCCGGTCGAAGTGCCGGGAGAACTGGTGCAAACCATTCCGTCCGGGCCGGATATTCACAAGGATGCGCTGTTCGAGTCTCTGTTGCAGGGACTCTACTCGGCGCAGCAAGAGATTGTGATCGTTTCGCCGTATTTCATTCCCGATGGCTCCGTTATGACGGCGCTAATGGTGGCGATAAAGCGCGGAGTCAAAGTGGTGCTGGTTTCTCCGGATAAATCGGATCATCTGATTTTCGATCTGGGGCGCAGTTCCTATTTGCGGGAATTCTCCGAAGCCGGTGGTGACATTCATTTTTATGCGGGCAAAATGCTGCATGCTAAGCTGATGGTGATTGATCGTCAGGCAATGTTGTTCGGTACGGCCAATCTGGATTACCGTTCGCTGTTTATTAATCACGAACTGGCCAATTGGGTATACGATTCCCATCTGATTCAACAGGCAATTGATTGGGTGGAAGCGCTCATTATTAAAAGTCACCCATACCGGCCGTCTTCCAGTCGGGGGAGAAGACTCTTTGAAAACCTGACACGAATTTTTGCGCCTATTTTATAATCGATTGATTGCTTTCTCTGGCTGGATGTTCCGCAATGTATAAACCGAAACTGACCCCGATTTCGCATGAACGCGCGATCATTCATGCTGATTCAGCGCTTCCCGACCCGTTTCGCCTGCTGACTTGGAATCTGCATAAAACTGATTTTTCACATTATGTTCACCGGCCGATTGAACGCCTGTTGGAAATTGAGACACCGCATCTGCTTTCCTTTCAGGAGGCTGCGACCGTTCCGATGCAGAACCGCTTTTTTAATTTGCCTTTTGTGATGGCGCCGAATATTCAGACTCGGAGTCGGCACTTCGGAGTTTTGACGGCCAGTCAATATGGCATGCTCGCCCGTCATCAGTGTTTGACACGAAGTCGGGAACTGGGCTGGGCAACTCATAAGACGTCTTTGATTACCGAGCATCTGCTGGCAAACGGAGAACGGCTTACCCATATCAACATTCATGCAATTAATTTTGTGCCGAACCGACTGTTTAAACAGGAATTAAGCCATCTCTGGAATCTGGTATCCGAAAAGAAAGGACCGATGATTGTCAGCGGTGATTTCAACACCTGGAACAAGGCACGCGTCAGTTTTCTGGAAAACACCGCCCGGCAACTGGGACTGGAGCAGGTCGTATATCCGGATGTCAGTCCGATCCGCACTCTGAATCGGCAAATTCTGGATTATGTGTTTTATCGCGGATTAAAGGTGCACTCGTCGCGTGCTTTTGATGTCAAACATATTTCCGATCACAATCCTTTGGAAGTGGTTTTCTCCGTTTGACGGAATGATCTTTTCAGTCTGAAATTCCATTTTCTAGGTGTAAAAATTCTGTATTATGGAATCTCGTTACGCTTCTGTAACCGATTCGTACTGATGTGTTTAAGGAATAAACGCAATGGGAAGCGCACAAAAATCCCCATTTATCATTGATGTTGAAGCGTCCGGTTTCGGGCCGGAAAGTTATCCGATTGAAGTTGGGCTGGTGCTGGCGGACGGTTATCGCTTCTGTACTCTGATTCAGCCCTTGCCCGAATGGACTTACTGGGATGACAAAGCTGAAGACGTGCATGGTATTTCTCGCGAAATTCTGCATCAATACGGCAAGCCGGTTGCAGAAGTCGCAGATACGTTAAATGAACTTTTGCGCGGGATGACGCTGTTTTCCGATGGCTGGGTGGTCGATCAACCGTGGTTGAACAAATTGTTTTTTGCCGCTGGCAAGCGAATGGAATTTTCGATCAGTCCACTGGAAATGATTCTTTCCGAACACCAGATGATGCTGTGGCACGACGTCAAGGATCAGCTACTCAGCGAAACGGATCTGAAGAGGCATCGAGCCAGTAATGATGCCTGGATTATTCAGGAAACCTACAATAGAACACGGGTGGCGGCAACCTGACGGTTTTCCGTTCAAGCGGGTCGGCATCTGTTGGTTTTAAAGGCCGTCAATCTATTCAGAAAGGCACTACTGTCCCTGGCGGGCAAGCTTCTCGGACCATGTCTGACAATCCTCTCTTAAAGCCCGAATATCAATGGCATTTTTTGCCAATTCGCAAGCGTGGCCGATGAGCCACGACTCCAAGGCGTTCGCTTTGAATTCCGGATGGCACTGAAAGGCCAGAGCATAATCCTGATCGGCAAAAAAATTGATGCACACAATCCGGTGTTGAAGTCAGATTCGCTGCGCTGTCCGGCATCTCAAAAGTGTCTTGATGCCAATGAAACATCAAGGTGTGGCTGGTTTAACGATGCCCTACAGGGGAGTGGCCCCGGAAGGTGTCAGCTGTAACGGAACCCAACCGATTTCTGCCGTTGTTTCTCTGTAGATGCAAGCGCTAAGTGCTTTGGCGATCAATTGCACACCGGATCTGTCGAGCCGGAGATCGGATAGCCGCCGCTTTGATTGCGATTGCTGAGGCCGAGAGCGGGTAATTTTCCCTGACGGAATCGGTGAAGGCGCGCTTTACCGGCGAAAAGTGGTTTGCCATACCCGCCTATCTTTTTTCTCGGTGTCTTTTGGAGGGGCGTTTTTCTCGAGATTTTGTCTGTCAGTGTTTGTACGACTTTACGCAATCGGCACAAAACGATTGGCAAATCGCTTGGGTTTTATAAGGTATGCGATCCTTGTAGACAAGTCTGTCTACTTTTGTTAGGGTTTTTATGTAGACAGAGTTGTCTACTAAGTGTTGCCTCATTCGGAAAGGGATAACCGAGTGACGGTGTAAACCAGGAAAGTGTGGGAAAAATGTCTAAGAGGTGGAGAATGTCGATCGTAAATCAGGAACCGTCAAAGCAAAGACTGCATGCAGGGGAGATCGAAGCGCAACGTCGTTTCGGCGCACAAGACGATTGGAACGAATATAATCTGAGCATGATTCGATCAGATCTGCCAAAGCCTTGGCAGGCATTTATCGAGTCGCAGGCGTTTTTCTTTATTTCAACCGCCAACGATAAAGGGGAGTGTGATTGCAGCTTTCGGGGGCGAGAGATGAATGCTTCCGGCGAGGCGTATCCTTTACTTAAAGTCATCGATGCAGAAACGCTGGTTTTTCCCGAATACCGTGGCAATATGCTGTTTAATTCTCTGGGAAATCTTCTGGTTAATCCGCACATCGGACTGTTATTTATCGATTTTGAAAATCGGTCACGGGCAAGAGTCAACGGTACGGCGAGGATAATCGATGATAAATTTGCCTATGAATCCATTTGGCCGCTGGCCTTGAGATATGTCGAGGTAAAAGTGTAGCAGGCGTATCCGAATTGTCGGGCGCGGATTCCTAAAATGTCATTCGAACCTTTGAGCGATGTCGTGTTTTACGAATGATGAAGACAAATAATTTTGAAGACGATGCAATGCAATAGTAACAGGGAGTTTCCGTGTTTGTGATAAAACCGATTGACGCTGCGCGAACCTATGCGTTCAGGCAAGCCATTTTGCGGCCGAATCAGCCCATTGAAGCTTGCTGCTATCCTGGCGATTTGGAGCCCGATACGGTACATCTCGGAGCGTTTTCCGGAACGGAGCTGGTTGGCATTCTTTCGGTTTATCGCGTTGGTCAGCCGGCTTTCGAGCTTTCCGAGTGCTGGCAATTCAGGGCGATGGCGACCGCAGAATCGGTAAGAGGACAGGGGTGCGGGCGCAAACTTCTGGAACAGGCGCAGATGCATGTACGCGGACAGGGTGGAGAATGCCTGTGGGCGAATGCGCGTTCGCATGCGATTGGGTTTTATGAAAAACTGGATTTTGCAGTCTATGGTGAAGAATTTGTCATCGAAGGCGTTGGGCCGCATTATGTGATTGGCAAACAGCTTGCGTAATGGACAGGAGCTGAAGTCATGGAGAAAAGTAATGAGTAAAGTAACACGCAGAGCAACGATCGTAAACCTTTTCGAAAGAGTGGCGGCTTAAATGGCCTGTACATCTGCGATGCAGAGGTTGTTGCATTCGGCGAAAGAGGCCTCGGTCGGGCAAAGAGCTGTGCCGTTTTCGGTTTACGCTTCGCGCAAAGAGCAGAGAGTGGTGAATGTGCCGATTATCAAGCCGTTGCTGGTCTGCGTGCTGGAAGGCTGTAAAAAGCTTGGCGATGACATAGAGGTTTGCTGTGATACGGGGGAGTTCATTTTTTTATCCAACAGTCCGCAAGTGGCGATCCGAAACATTCCTGCCGCCGCTTCTTACGGCGCCTTGGTTATTGAATTTGAATTCGACGATTTTGCCTGTTTTTCTGTCGCTTTGCCAAGTGAACGGAGCGCGCGCTTTTTGCAAGGAAATATCGATGCTGTTCTGCAACAGGCTTTACAGCAGTTTGTGGATTGGAGTGCGTTTGCACCGGTTGAATTATGGGCCAGCCGCCGTCGGGAAATTTTGCAGCTTCTGGCTTATCAGGGGTACACCGGGGTGTATTCGATAATGGAGTCTCCGAGCCTCAGCCATAAACTGCATCAGCTGATGAGTGCGGATGTCGCCGTTGAGATGAGCGCCGAGTCTGTCGCTTCGAATCTGGCGATGAGTGAATCGACCTTGAGAAGAAAATTGAAGTCGGAAGGTGTCAGCTTTCAAACAATTAAAGACCGGGCTCGGCTGGGGCAGGGATTACACTGGCTGCAGACCACTGACCAGCCCATCGGCCTGATTGCCGAAAAGTGCGGTTATCAGTCGCCATCACGTTTTACCGATAAATTCAAGCGGCTCTTCGGGATTACGCCGAGCGAATTGCGCAAAACGCAAATGCCCGAATTGGGCGAATAAATGCGCGTTTTGGCGCTAATGACTTCGGTCAATCCTGTTTATCATAAGCTTTCCTGTTAATCACCTTTACTTGGGAGTGCTTATGAAACATCTTTATTCCAAATTTGCTCTGGCTTCGGTCGCATTGTTATTGTCGCAATCCGTCTGGGCCGATTCTTTGACCTTGTCGAGCAGTGATATTGCGCAGGGAAAATACATGAGCAAGGCTCAGGAGTTCAACGGTTTTGGCTGTCGCGGCGAGAATCTGTCTCCGCAACTTTCCTGGAGTGGTGCGCCGGAAGGAACCCAGGCGTTTGCGATTTTTGCCTATGATCCCGATGCGCCGACGGGCAGCGGCTGGTGGCATTGGCAAGTGGTCAATATTCCGAAAGAGGCGACCTCTTTGCCGGCCGGAGCGGGGGCGGCGGATATCAGCGCTTTGCCGCAAGGCAGTGTGCAGATTGCTAATGATTACGGTGCCAAAGGGTTTGGCGGCGCTTGTCCGCCGGAAGGTCACGGTGATCATCGTTACCAGTTTACGATCTATGCGCTTTCGAAAAAACTTGAACTGCCGGAGAATGCTTCGGGTGCCTTAACCGGTTATATGGTCAAAGCGCATTCGCTGGGTTCCAGTACCATCGAGGCATTGTACAAGCGCTAGCCGTCAGTCGGGTTTTATTCTCGGCGATTTTGAAAAATAACGCCCGCCGTGGTCGGAACGGCAGGCGTTTTTCATGGGGAATCTCACAGATTTCTCAGGTTTTTTTGAGCAGGGCTTCCAATGCGATTTGTTTATCCGACTACCCCCATCAATAGTTTTCCAATCAAATCCAGCCAGGCGATCAGCAAAACCGCAACACCGCATAAAAAAGCGTTTCGGCGCCACACCAGACGGTTTGTTCCAATATGAATGATTGCATGCAGGATTCGAATCACGACAAAACACCAGGCAAGGCAGAGCTGTAAAGCGTCAGCAGATCCGGTTACGACCAGCGTCAAGATCAGAAGATAAAACAACACCGGCAATTCGAATAAATTCTGATAATGCTGTTCGGTTTGAGTCAAATAAGATGGCGGCTTGCCGCCTCGGTTGAGCAGAAAATAATTCGGGTTCAGGCCATCCGTTTTGGTCGCTTTGATTCTTAGCAGTAATAGCCGGATGCCAATTGCAAAGCTGAGAATGACCATCGCACTCAAAGGGAAAAGAATCGGTTCGGTTTGCATCGTCTTACCTCGTTGTCGGTACAATTTTGCGGGATTTGCTTTTCATGCTAGGGGAAAGCAAAATATGTTCAAGAACATATTTTGTTCCGTTTCAGGGTGTATTTTTTAAGAAGGAATGGATGATGGCTTGGTCTCCGGAAAAAAAGCAGCTCACGCGTCAGCGGATTGTACAAAGTGCGGCGCATCTGTTCACGGCTAAAGGTTTCGACGGTGTGTCGATTGACGATATCATGCGTCATGCCCAATTGACTCGGGGTGGTTTCTATGCGCATTTTCCATCCAAGGAGGCTTTGTATTCCGAAGCTATTACCTCAGCGGCCAGCTTAAGTGTCGCCTCGAAAATGCCGGATGCGGCACTGTCCGATTCGCAACGTTTGCAGCAGCTTTTGAAAGCTTATTTGAGCGAAGAGCATCTAAACGCAACCCGGCCTTATTGCCCTCTGGCATTTCTAGCAACCGATGTGGCTCATCAGAACGACGAGGTCCGCGGTGCCTATACCAAAGTGTATAAACGTCTGGCGATTTACATTGCGGATTTGGCGGAGTACTCTCCCAACAGTGAACGGGTGCTGGCATTGACGGCAATGATGATTGGTGGTGTTGCGCTTGCCAGATCTTTGAATGATGAGAGAACCCGCAGTAAATTATTGGCGGCCTGTGAAAAGGTCGGCATGCAGATGATTCATGCCGATGAGCCTTCCTTATGATTGGGGTGGAATGTGCAGCCGGCGCGGAAACCCGAGGCACGGGGTGAACTCCGCTGTCCGAAGGGTTTTTAATTTGCCTTGGCTGTACTTGCGGTAATCATTTCACGGAGGACGTTATTGAGTTTTTCGACTTTGGCACATTCGGAGATGCCGTGTCTTTCGGCCAGATATGCCAGATCGTTGAAGCTCATCCAGACGACACCGTTCCCATCTTCCCAGGCCAGCGCTTTTAAAGGCAGATCCAGCCCGATGCTCTGCGAGCATTCCATCAAGGGGGTACCGCCTTGCGGGCTGCCGAAAATCAGTAATTCGGTTGGGCGAAGCTCGGTGCCGATTTTTTGTGCGCCTGCGGCATGATTCACACGGGCAAAGACATTCATATTGCGCTTGTGGATTTCTCTTTCGAGTTGATCGATCGACTGGGTAACGCTGTTGGCGCTTTTGATGGTTGTGATACCATTGTTTCCGGCGGTTTTGGGATTCGTCATTCAAGACTCCTAAAGTTCGTTCGAGGATAGGTTCCGCTGAATTTAGCACTTTTCGAGCCAGAGTTTGAATAACTTTCTGCATCAAAGTTTCGAGATCATCGCCGTTTATCCGCTCGGTGGATCAGGGAGGCTTTTGCCGATTTTTGTTCGAAAGTGGCCGGGTTTGTCTGGTGCGGGCGACGGTAGAATAGCGGTGAATGATTGTCTGACGGTCGTTTGCCTTTTAATGTTGCGTTTGCAGATAGGATGGGAAGAGAAGAATGCTTCTTAAAATTATCAGCGGCGGTCAAACCGGTGCTGACAGAGCCGCTTTGGATGCGGCGCTGGCAAAGGATTTCCCGGTTGGCGGCAGCTGTCCCGTCGGTAGAATGGCCGAAGACGGTGTAATTGATCTGTGCTATTCCCTGGTGGAATTTGGCGAGGGATATCCGCCCAGAACCCGGAAGAATGTTCTGGATGCTGATGGAACCGTGATTTTCTATGAATCTGATTTGAATGGCGGTACCAAAGCTACGCTGGAGATTTGTATTGAGCGGGAAATTCCATATATTCTGATTGACCGCCGGGAGCTTACGGTGGCTCAAGCCGCCGGACTGCTAGAGCAATTTATTTCAGAGGCTGGGATTGAGATTTTGAATGTTGCCGGGCCAAGAGCGAGTAAGTCTCCGCAAATTTATCCGTATGTAAAGCAAGTCCTTGAGCAGGTTATTATGCAGTCTATCCAGACGGTCGAAACTCTCCGTGCCAAAGAGTGTGAGTGATCGCATAGAGCTGCGGATTACCGTTAGGTACCGAGGTTACATTTAGAATGGAAAAGATAGAGCAGATGGAAAAGATGGTGATTCACCCAGATTCCCGCGCTAAAGCGCACCATATTTTGTTGAGCAGTGCCGAAGCTTGCCTGCAACTGATTCCGCAGATTCATTCTTTAGAGGATTTTGAACGCCTGGCTCGTGAACAATCGCAGTGCCCATCAGCCAAGATCGGCGGCGATATCGGTCTGGTCAAACCGGAAGTCATTGTCAAAGAGCTGGGCGAGCAGATTTTCAGCGACTTGCCTTTGGATCAGGTTCACGGACCGTTTCAAACGGTACATGGTTTTCATTTGATCTGGATAAAACGCCGACATCTGGCGGATGCCTGATCAATTTTTTTTCCGGTAAGACTTTTATGTTTTTCGTCATCCGGGAGTGGCTGTGAGCGTTGTCTCAGCCAGAGGGTTTCCCTTAAAAGGAGATGTCCGGTCAGGTTCGCAATTTCGATCAGGTTTTGTTGGAACGGTCTGCGGATAATAGGGCTCGCCAATCAACAAACCTATGCGGTTGCAGAAATGAAGAACAGACGTTATCAACAGAGTATTGATGCTGTATGCGATTATATTTACCGGCATCTGGACGAGCCTTTGACGGTGGAGGAATTAAGCGGCATTGCGCATTTTTCCAAGTTTCATTTTCACCGTTTGTTTGCTGCGAGTGTCGGCGTGAATGTTTCGCGTTTTATTCAATTATTGCGCCTGAAAAGGGCGTCTTATCAATTGGTTTTTCAGCCTGAACAGAAAATTATAGACATCGCTTTCTCCGCGGGTTATGACAGCGCAGAAGCGTTTCATAGAGCGTTCAAAAAAAGTTTCGGTGTGGCGCCCGGTGCATTTCGGCAAAATCCCGTCTGGTCTGATTGGCATGATCAATATCAATTTAAGATGTATGGGAGAGAAAGGATGATGCAACTTAACGATCAGGTGGAAGTAATCGATTTTCCGGAAATCAAAATTGCGGTTGTCGAACATAACGGCAGCCCGCAAACACTCAATCATTCGATTGCCAGATTCATCGAATGGCGGAAAAGCAGTGGTCTGTCGCCAATTCAGTCCAGCCGAACTTTCGGAGTGCCTTTTAACGATCCGAATGTTGTCGAGCCGGACGCCTTCTGTTTTGATATCTGCGGGCAGGTACGTCAGTCGATTCCGCCAAATCCTCAGGGTGTGATAAACAAGGTGATTCCTGCAGGGCGCTGCGCCAGATTGCGTCACCTTGGCAGTCGGGATCATCTCGATGATAAAATTTACTATCTGTATCGTGAATGGCTGGGAGAACATCAAGAAAGCGCACGGGATTTTCCGGTGTTTTTTGAATATTTGAATTTCTTTCCGGAAGTGGCCGAACATGAACAGATTACCGATATTTTTCTTCCTCTGGAATAATCGATTGACGACGTCTGTCGAGAAATCGTAAAAACGTGAATAACAGCCGCTTTTCAGCGGCTTTGTTTCTTGAGAGGATTGGTTGGAAAATCGGGTGGTTGGACGCCTTTCCATCGTCGTTTTCCTGAGACATTGAGCGGGTGGATTTGAATCTTCTATAAGGATGCAGTAAATTTGACGACTCTGACTTTGTAGAATTTGTACGTCCGGCAAATTGGGGCGGTGTTGCCGTGTTATCGATCGGCACCGGTTGGCGGAACTCGACAGACATTTGGAAAAGGTAAATGGATTTACTGGGTAAAACGAATCATTTAGTCCGGCAGCTTTATCGAACTGCTTATTCGACGCCGGTCGAAGATTTCAAAGACGTCTGTTTCGATCTGGTCGCGGAGCTGTTTCAGATCGACAGTGGAACCTGGATTACCCGTTGTGAACGAGAGATTCCTTTTTATGAGCAGGACAGTTTCACCTATCGGTTACCTGCGGGTTTTATGGAGCATTATCACCATTTGGCGACGGTTTCGACGCAGGTGCATCAGGTTTTTGGCGTCATGTTGGGAAATCTTGGCAAGACGCTGGATATCCTGGATGTGGTGCCGGAAGAAGAGTGGTTCGGGTCGGATATGTACAAGCTATATTGTGAGGCGTTCAATCTGCACCATTCACTGATGACCGTGACCGTTAATCCGCTTAATCAGGCGATGAATATCGTGACCTTTGCACGGCATGATCCGCTTCGCCGTTTTACCGAAGAAGAGAAGCAGGCAAAGGAATTTCTGGTGCCGAACCTGATCGAGGCCATGCGGATCAATATACTGAACTCTTTTCGTCAGGGGAAAGGCGATAATACCGCCTATCGTGCTGTGCTGGACCGCTATGGTAACTTCATTGAAGCCGAGGAAGGGTTTATGAATCTGCTTAACGAGTATCAGCTTATTCGGGAGCAGAAGCTACAGCTTGATCTGCAGGCGGATCAGCTGGACTACCGGATCGGGCCTTTGCGGCTGAGTTTTCAGAATTATAACGGTTTGCTTTATACCGAAGTGCATATGGCGCCGATTGAAGAACGTCTTGGAGAGCGAAAGTTAGCAATTTGTCGCTGTCTGCTGGAGGGCAAGAGTAATAAGGAAATCGCCCGAGAGTTGGAGATTGCTCCCAATACCGTTAATAATCATTTAAAAGAGATTTTTAAGGCATTGAATGTCAGCCGTCGTCATCAGGCGATCGCTTATCTGATGCGCCAGAACTCTCTTCTCAAAACCGTTTAAAGCCTTAGTTAAATGGGGTTTTTGCAACTGACACACAATTCCGCAAGCCTGCATTTTGGGCAGGTGGTCGCCGCCATTTATCATCATTCTCAAGGATCTACGCCGGATGACTTCCAACAGCACTGTTATCGGGAATTGAGCCGAATCGTTGCCTTAGGGGAGGGATATTGGCTGGTTCAAAGTCACGATGGTTCGCAGAATGGAAAGGCGCTGCAAACGGCGCTGAGGCATTTTTCTGCACCGTTCGATCCCCGAGATGATTGCGGGCAGGATTTTGATGAGGCATGGCTCTTGTCTGAAACGTTGGAACCTTTATCCGAACAAGCTTGCGGTTTGCGGCATGCTTACGGTTGTCGTTTAAGTCTGCCGCAATCCGGTGTCTCGCACAGTTTTATTCTCACTCCCGAAACGCTTGACCGGCCGTTCAGTGACAAGGATATTGAGCGGTTAACCCTGTTGTTGCCGCATGTGGTCGAGGCCTTCAGATTGAATGTTCTCTCCCGCTTCAAGCGGGGTTGGGAAAGTCGGCACGACAGTCGAGCAGTGTGTACTTCTGATGGGTTCGTTTTGGAAAGCGAAGGTGGTTTTTCAAGATTGCTCGAACGGGAATTCCCGGGGTGGGAAGGTAAGCGGTTGCCGTTTTCTCTTGCTGATGCAGCAGGCTTTTATCTGCTGGGCAGAGTGATGTTCAGGATTGATAAGACATTAGATATTTATCATCTGCAAGCTGTTTATCTGGCGCCCGGTTTTGATGGATTGACCTCCAAGGAAAAAGAGGTATGTTTTTATCTGCGTCAGGCTCTGGCAAACCAGGGAATTGCCGATGCAATGCAGATTTCCCGTAAAACCGTGGAAAATCATCTGGCCAATATTTACGACAAGTTGGGGCAAATTTCACGTGCCGATTTATTTCGTCTTTTACAGTAAAGACTTTTGAATGAATTTAGTGTGGTGCGAGACAACGAAAAAGAGCCGTAAGCAGAAGCGACCGGCTCTTTTTGTATTTTAAAATCCGAACCAAGCGACTCGAATCCCAATCGAGTCGGCCTGACTTCCGTTAACTTATTATTTTGCGACTGCTATGGGTGTCGGAGCAGGCGTTGCATGCTCCAGCGGTGTGATTAAGCAACCTTCAGCCGGAGGCGTTGCGAGAACATCTTCGTAAATCACCTCACAGGTCGGTTTCGTATCGTAATATGAGTAATCATATGAAATGGAACGATATGCCGCCATTTGTGCGTCGCTTGAAGTCGCAGACAGATCGCCGGTATCGTCGCGATCGTAATAGGAATTTTGCGTCAGTAGTCGATTTTCCGAGTCATAAGTATAAACCGTAAAATCGGTGTAAGCACCATCGGCATCCGGGTCTCGTGCAAAAGACAGACGGTTGTTGTTTTCGTCATAGGTGTAGATTTGCACATAGTTCTCTACGGTAAAGTCGCTATCTAAGCTTTGCCCCATTGTCAATCGGTTGCCATTCTCGTCATAGGTGTAGATATACGTGCCTGGATTGATATTGCCGTCATTATCCGTACTCCATGTTCTGAGTATTTGTCCGGCTGAATTCAATTCAGTCCAATTTGTTGAGCGCGTGGTGTCAGGTATGTCTGGGTCTTGGCTACCGATAACATTCTCTTTTTTGATGGTCAGGTTGCCTGTCGCAGCATCGGTTGAGTATTGATAAAAGTCGGCCGTGTCATAAGCAGGGTCACCATTTTTATCCAGATCACCGTCATGGTTTTCCTGGCTTAAAATCCGTCCCTCCGAATCGTAGCTGTAAAGATAGGTAATCACGCGAATGCCATCGCCGTCCATATCATCTTCGAGTTTGATTTGCTTGCCATTGGTTTCGAATGTATGGGTCTTGATGCGAGTGGGTGAGGTTGACGTATCGCCGTCATAGTCGGTTACGGTGACCACATCCAGTCCATCACTATTTTTGGTGTATTCGTAAGTAGTGGTTTCTTGAACCACGTTGTTATTATCCAGATATTCGTATTTAGTCACTCGGCCTTGAGAGTCAAGCGTGTAATTTGTGGTTTCTTGAATTTTTCCCTCGTTATTGACGTCCTCTGATTGGATCAGGATGCCTTCGTCGTTATAAGTGTTGTCAGTGGCGGTATAGGTACCGTATAAACTGCTTTCGAATTTGGCGACTTTGGTTCGTGAATCATCCAGTGTCCGACTAAAAATTCGATCCCAGTTGCCGTCTGCGGGATCGAATTCGAACCAATGGCCGAGTTCTATGCTTCTTAAGGTTGCGCCTTCGCCTTCAGTCTCTTTTAAATTATCCAGCGCGCCATAGCTTCCCATGCCCTCGGTCAAAGGGACATTGTTGAGTGTATGTGAAACCCACACTGACATATACTTTTCTTCCCGGTCTGGGTAGCGGCCATCTTCGCCAATGAGTTTTGTAACCGCCCAAAGTTCGGAAGGTTCAATTGTGGTGTCGGGATTAGTGCTGCTTGTGTTATCCGTATTGTCCGTTAGAGTTGCGTCGGCGCTGGAACCTCCTCCACATGCGCTTAGCCCGAGTGCTGCAATGATGGCTGCAGTCATGGTTTTTAATTGGATATTTGCTTTCATGCTACTTTCTCTCCAGGTATCCATTGTATCCGTCGGTTTTTGTTAAACCGGGGAATGCCCGGTTTTTTGTTCTATCAGTTATTCTAAATTGCTGTCGGATGGCGGCCTATAGGGGGCTTGAGCTATCGGCGTAAGGAGTGGAAAAAGGCTTTTTTAGAGCAGATGGAGGGGCGTTTTCTTAAACTAAAAGAGGTGGGATAAGTGTTTTTTCGGTTTTTTTTGAATTTTTTGTGCGTTCAATTTTAGAATTGAAGAAATTTCAATAGGTAGAATTGGCCTGCAAAGAGGGGGAGACGTTAACAAAGACGTTGGGGAAAAGTATAGGAAAGCATAGGAAAGAGTCGCAAAATGCCGTTGATAGCCTTGATTCACCGTTGTTAATCGCCTGCAGTGCCCCGAAATTGACGTGGAAGACCTCGCTTATAGGAGTGATCTTTCTGCGGGCAGCTTAAGTGTAGACTCAGAATGCATAGCAACGGAAATGATATGATCGGAAAAGGGATTTCGCTGTTAAAAGAAGAAAGCGGCGAGAAGCGATGAAATTGGTTTCTGTCTGATTACCGCCCGATTGGTGACGGCATGGCATTTTGCCCGCCGGCGGCATTGTGTTGGAAAACGAACTGTCAGGCGAAACCAGTTATGTTGATGCCATGTCGATGCTGGCGGTATGGCCGCTTATAGCGATGGCATTCACTTTGATAGTCAGCAGGTAGTATTTGAATGTTATCAGCAAAGGTTCGGGTGCTGTATTCTGTTGTTTCTTCAACTACTCGCCCAAATTGCTGGATGGCGTTCATCTTGATAGGCTTGTGATGCATATGCATTCAGTAGGAGTGCATTAAGTAGGAGGGTGATTCGGTGCAGACAATTCGAATGAAAAACACCGCTAAGGGGATTCTGTTGCAGAATGATCAGATTCTTCTGCTGCGTAAAGAGTATCCTGACGGTCGGGTTGTTTATACTTTACCGGGTGGAACCCAGGAAGCAGGCGAGCCATTGGAGGAGTCGGTTGTACGCGAAGTATGGGAAGAGGTCGGTGCCAAGGTGCGGGTTCGATCTTTGCAAAAAGTTTACGAACATCAACGGCCGTCCAAATCTGACCCACATCTTGTCAAATACAAGGTTGAGTTTGCTTTTTTGTGTGAGCTGACAGAACCTTATGTTCCGCATAACGGTTTGCATCCAGACCCCAGTCAGGCAGGCGTGGAATGGCTGACTCTGGAGGCGCTGAAGGGAAAACGGCTGGATCCGCAACCGCTTGCGGAACTCCTGAATGAAGTGCTGCAGGGCAAGGGTGTCTGCTATCATAATTTAACCGACTGATCCCTGCGCTTTCAAGACATAGTTCAAGGACGAAAACATGCAAAAATGGTTAGCGATTCTCTGTTGGTTGTCGGTGGTTTTTCCTGCCGCCGCGGATGAACGGGAACTCCGTGAACTGTTCTCGGAACGGCAAGTTCAGGGGACTTTGATGCTCTCTTCACTGAAGGGAGAACAGACATTTATACACAATGAACAACGCGCCGGCCAGCGTTTTACGCCAGCGTCGACTTTTAAGATTCTGAATACGTTGATTGCTGTGCAGCAAGGTGCGGTTTCGGGGCCGGATTTTCTGTTTAAGTGGAGCGGCGAGCATTACGATTTTTCTGCCTGGAATCGGGATCTGACTTTGCGAGACGCTTTTCAGGTTTCCTGCGTATGGTGTTATCAGCGCTTGGCATCGAAAATTGGTAGCGAGGTGTATCGACAATCTCTTCGAAGTCTGCATTATGGGCGTTTGCAGGAACCGTTCAAAACAACGACCTTCTGGCTGGATGGGGCTTTGAAAGTCAGTGCCCGAGAACAGGTAGCGTTTTTGAAAGCGGTTTTCCGGCAGGATCTGCCTTTTTCCCGTCAGGCTTATTCGACACTGAAAAGTGTGATGCTGGTGGAAAAAACGCCGGCTTACACCCTTGAAGCGAAGTCCGGGTGGTCGAATCACATCGGCTGGTATATCGGTTATGTCGAAACGCGGGACGATGTATGGTTTTTCGCTTTGAATATGGATGTGCGGGACTCGAAACGACTGCCTTTGCGAAAGTCTCTGGTGCTGGAGGCGCTTAAGTTAAAAGAGATTCTCTAGGTTCGCGCTAGTCTGTTCGGGACAAATGCGCTATAGAGTCTCGAAAGATGCGAATGAAACACAGCAGGTTAATGAAAGACAGAAAGGACATTAAATGATGACGCATAAAACGTCTTCTCACTGGTTGCAATGGGGTAGCGGGTTACTGTTTGTGGCTGTTGCGGCCGGGGCCTTCGGCGCACATGGTTTACAGGAAGTATTTTCCGAAAAACAGCTGAATGTCTGGCATAAAGCGGTGAATTATCAAATAATTCACGCTTTTGCTCTGATTGCGGTTGCGATATTCATCAAAGTATTTCCACAAAGGAAAAGCATATGGAATCAGGCCGGCTGGGGGTTCTGGAGCGGGATTTTGCTCTTTAGCGGCAGTTTGTATTTATGGGGTTTGACTGGAATGAAATTTCTGGTGTTCTTAACGCCGATAGGCGGGACAGCATTCTTAATCGGTTGGGGGTTAGTGTTTGTCGGCGCGCGAAGAATCGCGGTTTCCCGTTAGGCCTTACGGCGTCGAATCCGGTGGGGGCCTTTTCGTCATTTCAGGTTTTGACAGGGTATCGGTATGGACTTTGAAGGTCTGATCTCTGAGTACGGTTATTTGGCCGTTTTCATCGGTTCGTTTCTGGAAGGTGAGACCGTTCTGATCATTGGCGGATTTCTCGCGCACAATGGCCACTTGGCTTTACAGTGGGTGATGCTGTCGGCGGCACTTGGTTCTTTTTTCGGCGATCAGCTTTACTATTATATCGGGCGCTACAAGGGCAAAAGCTATCTGGAATCCAAACCTTCGTGGAAGAGACGCAGTGATAAGGTTTTTGATTATCTGAATCGCCATCCTGTGTTGTTTATTCTCGGTTTCCGCTTTATGTACGGTTTGAGGACCGTCGCGCCGTTTGTTATCGGCGCCAGTGGTTTTCCACCGCTTCGCTACACGATTCTGAATGTCGTGGGGGTGACTCTCTGGGCAATTGCGATCGGCAGTTTGGGTTATTATCTGGGGCGTTTTGCAGAACAAATCCTTAATGATGTGCAGAAGTATGAACTGTGGATTCTTGGATTTATTGCCCTGACGGCTTTTAGTTATTGGGTTTACCGCCTTCGAAAAACCCGCCGCGAAGCTTGTATTCGGAGTGATCAAGCGGGCGATTGAATTCTAGTCGTCTGTTTTGCATGTCAATTTTATTATAATTCAATAGTTCTTTTATTTATCTGTTAAGTCTTTTTACTTGCTCTGTGCGCTTGGTGTAATGTAGCCCGAAAGAAACCATCGGCCGGGAGTGGCCCGTTATTGAATCTTTAGCGAATGTTCAAGATCTGCATGGTTTCTTTTATAGAAAAATCAGAGAAAGGAAAAATAGAATGAAAAAGAGTGCCAGCGTGTTATTGCTTTCAACGCTTTCAGGGGGGCTAACTGCCTGTGGTGGCGGAGATTCTGGATCCGGCGGCAGCAATGTAAGCCTTTTCACTCCTTCGGATACAGTTCCCAAAGTCGCAGAAATCGTCATTACCGATGAAAATGCTTTGGCGGTAGCCAAATCGGCAGCGAAAATGCTGAATGACAGTCTGACGACCGCGTCTTTGAATGAATTTATGGATGCCTTTGCAGCGGCCTCGAACCCGGTTGCGGGTTCTGAACAGAGTTTTCTCAAACGGATTGCTGATCTGAATCGGGAGCGGTTTTCTGGCCTGAATGAAAATTCAGCAACCTATCCTGTCGGTGTGGAAGTAAATAAGCAACAAAATTGTCCCATTTCGGGATCGGTTCAGGTCTACTTTGTCGGTGAGGATTCTCAAGATCCGTTTCACTACATCGGGGATTATGGAAAACTCATTTATGACCATTGCGTGGAGTCGCGCGACGGCACCCTGTATGAACAGGATGGAACCACGGAATTCAAAGTTAACGACGGCTCCGAATCTTACAGTAACACCGAGATGGCCTTCGACAATTATAGAATGACTTATGAAGAGGTTTCGCTCTACAGTGACGCCAGCCGCATCAATATTCAGGAATGGGGAGAAACCTCAGCGTTTGACTATAAATACGTTTTGGTAACGAATGGAGACCTGAATTTTTCGTTTCAGGGACAAGAATCCAATTTGAAATACAATCAATTTACCGATCAGGTTGTGGAAGGTGAAGAGGGGGCCGGTGCAATGTCTTATCGGTATGACGGCCTGTACGATTACGGAATTAACGGGGATTTTCAGGGAGCGCTTGAAATTCGGACCGGTGAGCCGTTTATCGTTTACTACGGCGAAGACTTTCCAAGGTCCGGCCAGGCAGTCTGGCAGGGGGTCAGCGGTTCGATACGGATGACGATCTTTTCACAGGAAGAAGTGCAGATTGAATTGGACGGGGATGATGACGGCGACTATGAATCTTCCGAGGTGTTTACCTGGGCAGAATTGATCGCTTAAGGTGTGGCGCCAATTTATCATTCCGGCTTTTTGTTGCCTGATCGCTCCCGCCAACGTTTTTGGGAGCGATTTTTCATTTGCTGTCGGCGCACGTGCGATTGCCTGGGAGGAGGTTTCTCTGGACGGCCAACGTCTGGTCAGCGAAACAGGCGTACTTCCTCTGCTGGCTTTGGCAGCCGATATTCCTTTTTCTTCCGACTGGATGCTCTCGGCCTTTGCCAATCATAGTCGCGGCGAATTGGAATACGACGGCCGTTTGCAAAGTGGTAACAGCTTTCGCTCCAGCACACGGGCGGAAACGCTTTCTTTTGGAGTGTCTCTGATTTCTCCGACGATCAAACAGGCCTTCGGTGCCGCACACTCCTTGCAGTTTGGCATCGGTTTTACCAACCGGAGTCGACGGATTTCCGGCAGCGCCGGAGTTTCGGAATTGCGGGAAGAATATCATCTTCCGGCTATTCGCTTGGGTTGGCATGCCCAATGGCCTTTTCTGCATACGGCGTTCATTACCGAATATCATTACGATTCGTCTGTGAAAGTGACGGTGCCTGATCAGGCATACGGCTCTATCAGATTGCCGGAATGCCTCTCGTTTCGCCTTGAGTTCTCAAAGCCTCTGTTAAAAAAGCTCTCGGCCAGGCTTGCATGGCAATACTCTCACATGCGGCGTTCCGCAGACTCTGGATTCTATGTTAAAGACGGGACGACACGGATCGGAAGGATTTCTCAGCCCGAAAATACCCTCGGCGAAGTGGCTTTTTCTTTGCAGTATGCCATCAATTAAGCCCGCGTCTTTAAGAGGATTTGGATAATCTTTACAAGATCGTGTTGAGGTATTCCGTTTTACGGTATTCTTGAAAGCGGTTTCTTTTTTTCACAGCCTTGTCGGTAGCGGGATGTATTGCAAAGAGTTTTTCAGTTTTGCCGCGATTGTGATGACATTCATCGGTTTTTTCCCTTATATCCGCGATATTATTCAAGATCGGATCCGGCCGCATGTTTTTTCGTGGGTGATCTGGGGAACGACAACGGCCGTTATTTTTCTGGCTCAGATGGAAGGTGGTGCGGGAAGTGGTGCTTGGCCGATTGGTGTTTCTGCCTTGATTACGTTTTATGTGGTGGTTTTGGCGTACCGCAAACGCGGGGATTTGAGTATTACCCGGGTCGATTGGTGTTTCCTGATGGCCGCTTTTGCGTCTTTGCCGTTGTGGTTTCTGACCTCGGATCCGCTGTATGCCGTGCTTTTGCTGACTTTGATCGATCTGCTCGGCTTCGGGCCGACTTTCCGCAAGGCATATGATTTTCCGTATGAGGAGCAACCGTTGTTTTTTGCAATTTTCATGCTGCGCAATTTGCTGGTGATTGCCGCCCTGGAGCATTATTCGTGGACAACGGTGACATTTCCTGCCGCGGTCGCGTTTGTCTGTCTGCTATTGATTGCTACAATTCTATTGCGCCGGGCCAGCTTGGGAAAGGAACACTGAATCAAGCTTCCGGTGATTTAGGATGTGCAGAGGAAGGAAGCAGCTTTTTGATGATTGCAACGGCAAGTAAGACAGTTGCACCGATCAAGAGTCCAAGCAGAAGTTCTCCGAGCAAAATGGGCATCCACTGAATGGCATGATGAACCGATTCGAGATTGTGAACGAAAATGCCGCCGCCGACTAATAGCATGGCCAGAGTACCGACCACGCCGAGTATGCGAATCAATTTGGGTAAGGCGGCGATGAGCATGCGCCCGACATTGCGGAACAAAGAGGCCTTAAGTCCGTTTTTTCCCTGCGCATTGTTCACCAGAGCGAAACCGGCATCGTCCATGCGAACCATGAGCGCCACCAGTCCGTAAACCCCGACGGTTGCCAGCAGGGCGACAAAAGTAACAGCGCCGATTTGAATCGGCAGGGATTGATCGGCAACGGAACTGAGAGCGATAATAATGATTTCGATGGAGAGAATGAAATCTGTCAGTATGGCTGAACGGATTTTACGTTTTTCCAGAGTCAGGAGGGTGGTTTTATCCTCGATTTTCTGCGCTGCCGGAGCAGAGTGATGGCGATGAAACAGGGTTTCGTAAATTTTTTCCGCCCCTTCGTAGCTTAAGTAAATGCCGCCGAGCAATAGAATCGGTACAATCAGCTGAGGTAAAAAAGCGCTTAATAAAAAGGCGATCGGCAAAATAATCAACTTGTTGAGAAATGCCCCCTTGGTAATGGCCCATAGTACCGGCAGTTCGCGACTGGCGTGAAAGCCGGAAGCGCGTTGGGCGCCGACGGCAAGGTCGTCTCCGAGTACGCCGACCGTTTGTCGGGTTGCGACTTTAGATTGAGTTGCCACGTCGTCGAAAAGGGTGGCGATGTCGTCCAGAATCACGAAAATGCCGCTGGCCATGTGAAGATCTCCCGAATTGTTTCCTGCATGACTGCATCATATCGTTTTTGTCGGAAAGTTACTAAGAAGTCGAAGTGAAATTTAATTGAGGGCCGTTACGGCGTTCATTCAAGATTAAACGCATTCAGCGGATAGGTGGACAATGAAAGATATTCGAATCTGTTTTTTAGGTGACTCTTTCGTAAACGGCACGGGAGATGAAGAAGCATTGGGTTGGACCGGACGCTTATGTGCGGATGCTCGCAAAAAAGGTCACGAGGTAACCTGCTACAATCTTGGCGTGCGGCGTAATACCAGTCGCGACGTTTTGCTGAGATGGCAATCTGAAGTGGCGTTGCGTCTGCCCGGTGAGGTGGATGGTCGAATCGTTTTGTCCTGCGGTGTCAACGATACGGTGATTGAACGAGGCATTCCGCGGGTTCCGCTTATGGAATCGATTGAAAATGTCCGTGAACTTTTACTGGGCGCCGAATCCTTTCCGCGGATTCTGATCGGGCCGCCCTGTGTCGGCGAAGACCGGCAGAATCGGCGTATTCAGGAATTGTCGTCGGCCTATGCGGCTCTGGCCGCAGATTTGCAGATTCCTTTTATCGATCTGTTTGCTGTTTTTCGAGACGATGAAGCATTTATTCAGGAAATCTCTGCAAATGATGGTTTTCATCCCGGCGCAGTCGGGTATTCGAAAATGGCGGATAGAATTCTGCAGTCGTCGCATTGGTGGTTTTAAGGGTGGATTCAAGAACTTTGCCGGGCCATCGAAATTCCGCGTGAAACGGTGGGAAAAAGCGAGTTCGCTTCCGTGGTACGCTTTATCTGGCCGGTGAATCAGAAAGGGATGCAAACATTATCGAAGCAATCCGCGTAGAAAAGCGTGCGCATTATCCTGATCGTCATAAAATGTGTCGCCCTATTGGCGAAACTCTTCTTTCTTCTTCTAACTATGTGATAAGTGTTTCCGTAAATTGCTTTTTTGATCTTTTCTTCTTTCGCTTTTGGGGGGTTGATCGCGCCGTCGGCTGCGTGTCGTGTCTTTCCCGTTACTCCGGATAAGCGGCAAGAGCATTTTTGCCTCACGCTTTCCTTTTTTGTTCCCCTTTTTCGCTTTCGCTCGTCTATTACCATGAATGGGATACTTTTCAGGTATGTCTCTACAGATTTCAGCGGGCTGCATTTAAAACACAAAAACAGTATTTGAAATCTCTCTCATTGACGAAAGAGGAAAAACAACATGAGCTTTAAAAAGGCTTGGTTCCAACTGCATTGGATTTTGGGAATCACAGCCGGCTTGATTCTGATGGTAGTCGGAGTCACCGGTGCGACCTTGTCGTTCGAAAAAGAAATTCTCAAGGTTTTAAACCCCGATCTGGTGAAGGTGACACCGGCAAAAGACGCTGTTGCCTTGACGCCGGAAGCGTTATTGCAGCGGATTCAGCAGAACCATCCGGACAGAAAGATTAACGGATTAACCCTGTCGAAGGATCCGTATGAAGCCGCAAAAGTGAACTTTGCCGTAGAGGGAGAAGGCCGGAGGGCTCGAAAAGGCGAAACGCGATATGTCGATCCGTACAACGGTACCGTCCGTTGGGAAGAGGAATTCGGGCATGAATTCATGCATACGGTCGAGAGCCTGCACCGCCGTTTATTGAGCGGCGAAGTCGGAAAACAGATTGTCGGCGCTTCTACCATCGCTTTGATCATTTTGATTTTAAGTGGGCTATACCTGCGTTGGCCGAAGACCTGGACCAGTTTGAAGACCTGGCTGACCTTCAATCCCCGTAAAACCGGACGCAGCTTTCTTTCCAGCCTGCATGCCGTGGCGGGCACCTGGGCATTGATCTTTCTTCTGTTGGCATCCTTGACAGGGCTTTATTGGTCTTACGACTGGTATCGGGCCGGACTGTATCAAATCAGTGGTGTTCCTCAACCGGTTCGAGGAGGGCCGCCGAAAGGGGCTAAAAATACCGAAATGGCGCAGGGAGAGCGAAAGCGTCCCCGGCGAGGAGCGCGTTTCCGGCAAACGCGAGAGAGCAGACGTTTCACCGAAACAGAATTTTGCCGAAGTCGCTCAGGTCTGGCAGGTATTTGAACGGCAAATGGGCGAGCATGGTTATTCGACAGCGACCTTGCGTTTGCAGAAACGTCAGGGAAACTATGAATTTTTCTATTTGGATGCGGCACCTCAGCACTCGCGGGCGCGTAATAAACTGGTTTTAAATGCCGATCAAATGCAGGTTGTCAGCCATGAGCGTTATGCCGACAAGCCGCTGAACGAGCAGCTGATGTCGAGTATTTTGCCGTTGCATACCGGTGAATATTTCGGGATGATCGGGCGGATTCTGATGTTTGTGAATGCTTTGGCTCTGCCGCTGTTCGGAATCACCGGCATTCTGCTTTACCTGGATCGCCGCCGCAGTAAAAAGCAACGGCGTGATGCCCGCAAGCAGGCTGGCTTGCCTGCAATATCCGTAGAGCAGGCGGATACGTTGATTGTGTATGCGACTCAAAACGGCCATGCGGAACGCTTGGCGTGGTTGAGCGCTCAAATGCTGCATTCCTCCGGCAGGACGATCAGTGTATGCAATCTTCAGGATTTACGGGGTATGCAGTTGAACGGAAAATCGCTGGTTCTGCTGATCGCTTCAACGTTTGGCGAAGGCGAAGCGCCGGATAGCACCCGTCGGTTTGCCAAAGCAATGAAGCAGACTGCAGAGTTTGATTGCGCACCGGATTATGCTGTTTTGGCACTTGGCGACCGCCATTATGAGTCATTTTGCGCTTTTGGTCTGCAGTTGGATGAATGGATGCGGCAAAGCGGCGCGCAAGCCCTCCGCCCATGCATTACAGTCGATAAACTTGATCCGCAAGCCCCCCCCCCCCCCCCCCCCCCCCCTGCAGGTTTGGCATGACTTCCTGGTTGGGCTTGGTGGCGATCGTCAGGTCTCTCTGCAAACGCAATCGGATCAATGGCGACTGCTGGAGCGAACTCTGTTAAATCCGGGCAGTCAGGGGATGCCGACTTATCATCTGAGCTTCGAGCCTGATCAGGCACAAGAGACCGATTGGCAGGCGGCCGACGATCTGGTCGAATTGGCTTATGACGGGATCACCCGTCAATATTCGATTGCCTCGATTCCCGACAGCGGCTCCCTGCAATTACTGGTTCGCCAGGTACAGCTGGAAAACGGAAAGCTTGGTTGCGGATCGGGCTTCTTGACCGATGGCCTGAAACCTGGCGACTCCGTAAACCTTACGGTACAGGCGAATCGCAGTTTCCACCTGGATAAGGAATCTGACGCGCCTCTGATTCTGATCGGGAACGGCACCGGTCTGGCCGGGTTAAGAGCGCATTTGTTACAGCGTATTATCCACGGTCATTTCCGCAACTGGCTGTTTTTCGGCGAGCGCAGCCGTGCGCAAGATCTCTATTTCGGGGAAGAATTGCATGCGATGTTATCAAACGGGCATTTAGCGAAGATGAGTCTGGCTTTCTCCCGTGATGACGGCGGTTATGTTCAGGACCAACTGGCGGCTTTGTCTGAAGAAATCCGCTCCTGGGTGCAGGAAGGGGCTTTCATTATGGTCTGTGGCAGTGCGGATACGATGGCCAAAGCGGTTGATGAAGCCTTGCAGACGATTCTGGAGAGTGATTACCGGCAACTGGTCGAGTCCGGCCGATATTTGCGCGATATCTACTAATTTTGAGCTAATTTTGAGGCAAGTATGACGAAACGTTCCGCGAAAACGGGCAAGCTGGCTGTGTTGCTTGTGGTGATTCTCCTTGTGGCCGCCGCTTGGTCACTGTATTGGTTTGTCTGGAAAACCGAGTCCGGCCCGGCCACGACATTTTCCACTGCCGAGGTAGTCAGAGGTGATATTGATCATCTTGTGACGGCAACCGGCAGTTTGCAGCCGCGGGACTATGTCGATGTCGGCGCACAGGTTTCCGGCCAGTTAAAAATTTTGCATGTTGAAGTCGGTTCACAGGTAAAAGCGGGCGACCTTCTGGCGGAAATCGATCCGACTGTATTTCTGGCCAAAGTGGATGAGAGTCGCGCACAGTTGCGCTATCAGAAGGCGCAGCTGAAAGAAAAACAAGCCAAACTGGAACTGGCAAGAATCAATGCCAAGCGTCAGCAAAGATTATTTAAAAAGCAGGCGACGACCGAAGAGGCGATGCTGACTGCCAAGGCCGAGCTGGTGGCCAATCAGGCGCAGATCGAAATGATTCAGGCGCAGATCGATCAGACCGAATCCGGTCTGCGTGCCGATGAAGCCAATCTCAAGTATGCGCAGATTTATGCGCCGATGGATGGAACCATCGTCAGTATTTCCGCCAAGCAGGGTCAGACGTTGAACGCTAACCAACAAGCGCCGATTATCCTGCAGATTGCTGATTTGACGACCATGACGGTGCAGACTCAGGTTTCCGAAGCTGACGTTTCCAAGCTGCAGCCGGGAATGGAGGTTTATTTCACGACCCTGGGCAGCGGCCAGAGACGCTGGCAAGGCGTGCTTCAGAAAATCGAACCGACTCCGGAGGTGGTGAATAATGTCGTACTGTATAACGCTTTGTTTGAGGTACCGAACCGTCGGTCGCGTTTGATGAGCCAAATGACGGCACAGGTCTTTTTTGTTGTGGATGCCGCCAGAGATGCTTTACTGGTTCCCGTATCGGCGTTGAAGTTCAAACGGCCCTCGAGAGGCGGGGTACGAAAAGCGGATGTCCAGCTTTTGAAAGTCGATGGCAGTAGAGAGACACGTGAGGTCGAAGTGGGGGTTTCCAACCGGGTTCAGGCCCAGATTCTTTCCGGCGTTGCCGAGGGAGAGGTGGTCATTACCAACAAAGCTGCCAAGCGTTCCGGGAATAAGACCTCGGAAAAGGGGAACCGTCGCATGGGACCGCCCGGTCCGAGATTGGGGTAGTGCATGGAGAGCAGAAAGCCCTTAATCAAGCTGGAAAACATTACACGCACTTACCGAAACGGCGAATTGAGCGTACCGGTGTTGCACGGCATTGATCTGCAGATTGAAGCAGGTGAGTTTGTGGCCATTGTCGGCGCCTCCGGTTCGGGAAAAACTACCCTGATGAACATACTTGGTTGTCTGGATCAAGCCTCCTCCGGTCGTTATGAATTCCGTGGTGAGGATGTTGCTCTGCTGGATCACGATGGTTTGGCGCAATTACGTCGTGAAGCGTTCGGTTTTATTTTTCAGAGTTACAATCTGATTTCGACGGCAAGCGCCAGAGAAAATGTGGAAGTACCGGCCGTTTATGCAGGCTTCCCTGCCGAAGAGCGGCACGAACGTGCAAGCACGCTGCTTGGCGATCTGGGGTTGGGTGACCGGGTTGATCATAAACCGAATCAGCTTTCGGGAGGGCAACAGCAACGGGTGTCGATTGCCAGAGCTTTAATGAATGGCGGTCAGGTGATTCTGGCTGATGAACCGACCGGCGCGC
The DNA here is from genome assembly GCF_963677875.1 of Thiomicrorhabdus sp. NCBI lineage: Bacteria > Pseudomonadati > Pseudomonadota > Gammaproteobacteria > Thiotrichales > Piscirickettsiaceae > Thiomicrorhabdus > Thiomicrorhabdus sp. Next base: position 102,632 of record NZ_OY782570.1, read on the forward strand.
TGGACAGCAAAAGCGGACGGGACGTGATGACGCTACTTTCCGAGCTTTCTCAGCAGGGGCACACAATTATTCTGATCACACACGATGCGGATGTCGCCGCGCATGCGGATAGAATGATTGAGATGCGCGATGGCAGAGTCCTTTCCGACCAATCCAAACGAGAGGCGAAGATCGCTGCCGTTTCCAATCCGCACCTGCATCCCGGCGCTTCGGCGCTATCGGATATCTTCGAAGCATCTCTGACGGCATTTCGTTCTTTGCGAGCCAATATTTTTCGATCGGTTCTTACGCTGCTTGGGGTAATGATCGGTGTGGCGTCGGTCATTGTTATGCTGGCGATTCGGTGATGGGGCGAAACAAGCGGTGGTTGATCGAATCAGTTCGATGGGGACGAATCTGCTGATTGTCCGGCCCGGCGCACCGAATATGCGCGGCAGGAGTACGATTGCCACTCTGGTTCCAGAAGATCTTCGGGCAATCAAGGAGTTGGACAATATACTGGCGGCGGTTCCGGAAATTTCTTCGACCGTGACCATGCGTTTCGGTGATGCGGATCACCGAACAACGGTGAATGCTACTTCGGCCGACTTTACCAAAGTACGCCAATGGACGGTTGCCCAGGGAACTTTTTTAAGCCAAGAGGACGAGGAGACGTTTGCAACGGTGGCGGTGCTGGGTGAAACCGTTGCCAAAGCGCTGTTTCCCGGGCAGAACCCTCTGGGACAGTTTGTGATGGCAAACAACATTCTGTTTCAAGTTATCGGCGTGATGTCGCCGAAAGGGGCTTCGGCGAGAGGAGACGATCAGGACGATGTGGTGTTTGTTCCTTTTTCAACCGGGAGTCTGCGGCTGTTCGGCCAGACGCATCTGCGCAATGCCACAGTGGCGGTTAAAGACGTCGATCGCATCGAAGCTTCCCAGCAGGCGATACATGATTTGCTGCTTCAGAGGCATGGCGGCATTGAGGATTTTCAGATTCGCAATATGACGTCACTGCTGGAGAATGTTTCGGAAACGCAAAACACGCTGACGGTTCTGCTTGGGTCGATCGCAGCGATTTCACTGCTTGTCGGTGGCATCGGGGTGATGAATATCATGCTGGTCAGTGTAACGGAACGCACGCGCGAAATCGGTATTCGCATGGCCACGGGAGCCAGAATGCGGAATATTCTGCAGCAATTTCTGATCGAGGCGGTTACGGTCTCTGCGCTGGGCGGTTTGATCGGCGTGGTAATCGGAATCGGGGTTTCACTGATTCTGCAGGCATTGGGAACGGCAATTCAGTTTTCCGTCATGCCGGTTCTGCTGGCGTTTACCTGTGCATTTCTGACCGGTCTTGCCTTCGGGTATTTACCGGCTAAAAAAGCGGCAAGGCTTGATCCGGTTGCCGCCTTATCAACCGAGTAACTGTATGCTGTCAAATTCTATGAAAACCTTCTTATTCCCCGTTGCTGTGCTGGTTTTGGGCGGCTGTTCCAATTTGCCTCAGCAAGCCGATGTGACGCCGCAAATGCCGGCAGCTTATCTCGGCACGCTGGTGGCTGACGGAGAACTCGATCGGATGTGGTGGCAAAGTTTTAATAGTCCGGATTTGGATCAATTGATCGACAAAGCATTGCAGGACAGCCCGGACATTAAAGTGGCAACCGAAAGAGTGCTGCAGGCCGAGTATGCATTGCGCAGTGCCGGCGCATCACGTTTCCCGACTCTCGATGTGTCGGGGCGCAGCGGCACCAACGGCCATTATCCGAATCGGGGCGCGTCCGAGTATTCTGATTCGAGCAGTGTCACTCTTGGGGTCAGTTACGAGCTGGACTTCTGGCAGAAAAATGCCGCCGCAATTCGCGGCAGCGAGGCCGGATTGCAAGCGAGCCGGTTTGATTTGGCCGCCTCGCGTCTCAGCTTGGCGGCAACGGTTGCCCAGACTTATTTCGATATTCTTTCTTTGAACGAACGTCTCGAGCTGGCTCGACGCAATGTCCGTCTGGCAGAACGTTTGCTGGAAATTGTTCAAGCCCGACAGGAAAATGGAGTTGCGACTTCGCTGGATGTCAGTCGTCAGAAAACCGAGGTTTTGACCCGGAAAACGGAGATTGCCCCGCTGAAAAACCAGCTGGATCAGTCGCAGGCGGCTCTGGCTGTTTTGACCGGTAGCATCCCGCAAAATTTTCGTATGGAGATGCGGCCGATCGAGACGCTGACAATGGTTGAAGTCAATCCTGGGATTCCATCCGAGTTGCTAAAAAGACGTCCGGATATTGCCGCTGAAGAATTCCGTCTGCAAAGTGCGCAAGCTGATATTCAAGCTGCTTCGGCGGAGCGTTTTCCGCAGATTACTTTATCGGCCTCGGGAGGGCTTGCCAGCGATGTTCTGCTTTCATTGGTGAGTCCGGCCGGTTCGCTGGCTCTGGCGGCGGGGGATTTCCCAGACGTTGTTTGACGGTGGACGCAAAGAGAGTGCTGTGCAGAGTGCGGAGTCCAGATATCGGGAGAGCGTGCAGACCTATCATAAAAGCGTGTTGACCGCTTTGCTTGAAGTTGAACAGGCATTGGGCAATGTCCATGCGTACAAATTGCAGGAACTCAGTCAGCAGGCGGCGTTGAAAGAAGCCGAGCGTTCTTTGCTATTGGCTGAATTGCGCTATACGGAAGGTGCCGATGAGCTGTCGACCGTATTGGATGCGCAGCGCACCCTGTTTCAGGCCAAAGAGAGTGCCGTACAGATTCGTCAGTTGCGGTTGGATGCCATGGCGAGCCTGTATAAAGTGCTTGGCGGCGGCTGGAAACCTTCCTGAAAAACCTGCTGGAGCGATGGTTTTGTGTTCGGTTTCGGGCGGGCGGAAATGTCACTTGAGATCGTCTTGCTCAAAGTCGCTTTGTCTTAACAAACTGTTTTGTCAATTCGGTATCGTGTACTTTGATAAATAGAAATGAGATATGTTATCATTTTTATTTTTTATAAAATACGATGTCCGTCTATGTCCGAGCTTGAATCCATTTCTGTTGAAGTGCTGTATAAAGAGCATCAAAACTGGCTGCAATCATGGTTATGCCGACGTATGGGGTGCGCGTACGATGCGCAGGATCTTACCCAGGATACGTTTGTCCGGATTTTGAAAAATTCGGGAGCTTGTCTCTTATGCAAGACGCCGAGGGCTTATCTGCTCACGGTAGCCAAAAGTCTGATGATTGATAAATGGCGGCGTGAAGAAATTGAAAAGGCCTACCTGGAAGCTCTGGCACAGCTTCCGGAAGCGACATCACCGTCTTCTGAAGCACTCAACGAAATCATCGAAACCCTGCAGACCATCGATAAAGCTCTGGCGAAACTTCCCGAAAAACCGCGTTCGGCTTTTATGATGGCGCAGTTCGAAGGTATGAAATACCGGGAAATTGCCGAAGTGTTGGAGGTCAGTGAACGGATGGTGAAGAAATATATGGCTCAAGCGATGATGGCTTGTATTCTGGCTTCGAACGAGGATGGAGCTTCTGATGGATTTTAGAATCGATCATCAGGTTCTGCAGGACGCTTGCGAATGGTTCATCCTCCTCAACAGCGAATCGGCCTCGGCAGAAGATTATGCTGACTGGCAGAAATGGCTGACCCGTTCGAGTCTTCACCATGAAGCCTGGAAACAAGTTGAGCAGTTCGGCTCAGGGCTTTCCGGACTTGAAACCCTTCCGGCAAAGGCGGCGTTGTCCGCTCCCAGGGGTGTCGGGCGTCGAGCGGCATTGAAAAAATTGTCGGTTGCAGCATTGGGAATATTCGGAGCCGGCTATGCTGCACAGAGTCACTATAGCCATCAGCTGTATTTCCAGGTGCAGGGCTTTTCTGCGGAATATCGCACTCGAATCGGCGAATTGCGCGAAGTGGCGCTCTCCAAGTCGGCCCGGCTATGGGTCAATACGGCGTCATCGGTGGACGTGGAAAGTGGCATTTTTTTGAGAAATGGAGAGATTCTGCTTGAAGCCCCGGCTGATGCCCGGCAATTCCGCTCCCCGCTTTGGGTGGAGTCGGCCCATGGAACCATTCTGGCTAAAGGAAGCCGTTTTGCGGTTAGAAGCCGCTTTGAAGATACCTTGCTGACCGTGTTTGACGGTCTTGCTGAAATCCGGACACTCTCCGGGCTCACGAAACAGATTCGTTCTGGCGAACAGATCCGCTTTAATGCGTCACAAGTGGCCGAAGTGGAAGAGGCCGAGGCATTTCGTTCTAGCTGGGTGGATGGAATACTGCTGGTCGATAACTGGTTGTTGGCGGATGTTGTGAAGGAGTTAAACCGTTACGTCGACGGTCGGATCGAGGTTGATCCCTCCGTTGCGGCTTATCGCCTGGCCGGTGTTTTTTCGGTGCGGAATATCCCTCAAACGCTTCGCGCCATCGGGTTGACGCTGAATGTTCAAGTGGATCAGCCTGCAAAACGGAGCTGGTTGATTCACACTGCTTGAAAAATGCACATTTTTTGCACTTTTTTGCATATTGTTTGAAAAATTTCATTTTTTCACTTCCCCTTTTCTTGTCTTCAATCGTCTTTATATTTGAGAATCTTATTAATTTTGATAATTATTATTAAATAAAAGGGCTATTGAAAATGTATCTATCAAACACACCTGCAGTGCCTTTGACACGAAAGCGCAAGCTGGCCAGAGCCATGATGTTGTCCGGGGCTTTGGCGACGAGCGTTCCTGTTCTTTGGGCTGTTCCCAGTGTTGCTTACGCTGAAAAGAATGAATCCCGGGAATTTGATATTGCCGCTGGGGAACTTTCTTCGGTATTGACGCGTTTTGCATCCGAAGCTGGTCTTCTGCTCAGTGTCGACGGCGCTTTGTTAAAAGGAAAAACGTCTTCCGGGCTGCACGGCAATTATACGGTTGTCGAGGCTTTGGATAAGTTGTTGTCCGGTCAGGCTTTAAGTGCGCGTTTCGAGGGCGATAACCAGGTCTTCATTCAATCTTCAGCGCCGGTTTCTACCGCTACCCTCATACCCGGTTCGGTATTGCCGGCAGTTACGGTCAAATCAGCGGCTGGTGTCGAGCAGAAAATTACCGATGCTCCGGCGAGTATTTCAGTGATTACCAAAGCCGAGCTGGATAAAAAACCCTATATGACGCTTCTGGATGCGGTGCGTGAGATCGAAGGGGTCGATGTCGGTGAGACAACGGATAAAACCGGTCAGGGGTCCATTAGTATTCGTGGTATGGGAGCGGATTACACACTGATTCTGATCGACGGCAAGCGTCAGAACAATATCGGTGATCTTTACCCGAACAACTTTGGGGGAAATCAGTTCAACCACATTCCGCCGAAGGAGATGATCGAGCGCATTGAGATTATCCGCGGCCCGGCATCGACTCTGTACGGAGCCGACGCTCTGGGTGGAGTAATCAATATTATCACCAAGAAAATCGGTGATCGATGGAGCGGGTCGATCACCCATAGTCAAACGTTTGAAACCGATTCCGATTTCGGAAACGACCGCACCACCGAAGTCTCTCTCAACGGCCCGCTGATTCCAGGCAAACTTGGCCTCGGTTTACGAGGCAGTTTGTACGATCGTGATGCGTCAAGTCCATCTTTTGACCCGACGACCGATCCGAACGGGGTGGTTCACGACAGAAGTCTTGGTTATGGCAGCGGCGGGCGAACCGTCGATAATGAAAACACCAATTTGGGGTTACGCCTTGATTATAAAATCGATGACAAACAGGATTTGACGTTGGATTACGAAACGTCCAAACAAGTGTATGACAATAAGCCGGTAAGCGGTAGTAATCCGCTTGGAACGACTGACAGTGTCGGGCGTTTACCGCGTGCAGGTTATGCGCTGGATCAGGAATTTAACCGTGAGCAGTTTTCGATTCGCCATGAAGGGCGGTGGGATTTCGGTAATAGCGACATTACCTTGCACCATATCAATACCAGTAATGACGGGCGTACTTTGCCGTTGACGGCAACGGAGCGTCTGCAATACGAGGATATGGTTGCAAACGGAGCCACGGATGCCGAAATCGAAGCGGCTTTCCTTCCGAGACCGAAACGTGTGCTGGAGACTCGGCAAACGACTTTGGACGTGAAGTTCGACAGCTTGGTTGACAAGCATCTGCTCGTCTACGGCGGACAATACATCAATGCGGAAATGGAAGACGGCACTTTCGGTATGACCGGCAACGGTTTCAGCAAGGGAGCCGTTCAGCCGCATAAGCAGTGGGCACTGTTCATTGAAGATAACTGGGAAATTTCCGACGACTTTACCTTGACCGGCGGTGTGCGTTATGACGATCACGAGATCTTCGGTGGTCATACCAGTCCGCGTCTGTACGCCAATTGGGAAATTGACCCTATGTGGACTTTAAAAGGTGGTGTGAGTACCGGTTACAAAGCGCCGAAAGCAAGCGATCTATATGCTGGTATTACCGGTTTCGGCGGACAGGGAACCCGCCCTTTTATCGGAACGCCGGATCTTAAACCGGAAACCAGTATTAATAGTGAACTGGCCGTTTATTTCGAACATCCTCAGGGGCATAATTTCAACGTTACGGTTTTTTCGAATCTGTTTAACAACAAAATCGAAAGCGGTGACGGAATACTGCACTGTGATGATACGAATGCCGGAAGCAATTGCGCTGATCTTGCCTCCGAATGGCATCAGTTGTTAGGTGACGGTTATGAATTCTCGCAATTGTATAATGTCGATAAAGCCGAAATTAACGGTGTTGAGTTAGCCGGCCGTTATCAGCTTTCCAAGCCGTTATCGATCAGAGCCAACTATACTTATACCGATGCCAAAATCACCAGTGGTGCCAATAAAGGCGATCCTCTGGCGGGGACAGCCAAGCACATGGCGAATGCCACTTTGGACTGGCAGGTGAATCCGAAGTTCAATACGTATCTGACTGCGGAAATGCGTTTGGAACGATATCGTTCTGCAGCGCGCGGATGGCCGTCCGGTCTGGAGTACCCGGAATATTACGAGGATTACACCATTCTGCATCTTGGCGCCGGTTACAAGATCAACAAGACCTTTACCGTCAATGCGCGAATCAACAATCTGCTGGATGAAGATTTCACGAGTTATAAAACCATCTTTACTGATGATGGTTCCGGCGGTTACACGCCGAATTATCTGGATGATTACAATGTAAAAGCCAAGGCTCGCAGCTTCTGGTTAAGCATTAACGCTCAATTCTAAAACCGCAAACCCGGCCTGCATAAATGCAGGCCTTTTCATAAGTGCTTCCGCACACTTTCAAATCTTGTCTTCAATTGGCTTTCCTCATCGTTTTTGCCATCTTTTTTATCGCCTCCTTTTTCGATCCTATTTTTTCACTTTCTTTCTTAATTGTTCAACATTCTCAAGTCGTTTTGGCGCTTCAATAAAGATTGGCAGGTGCGCAACTTTTGGGATCGGTGCCCTAAAGAGAAAACAATCGAAAAAACACCGCAAAGTTCGTTTCAGTTAACTTCCCGTTAACCGGCATTGTTTTATAGTATGGGGGAGTGAAATGTCAGGGGAAGAGGTTGAAAATTCTGTTAGTTGAAGATGATCTGGATCTGGCTCAGACGCTGGTGGAGTACCTGGCATTGGAAGATATTGTTTGTGACCACGTTTCCAATGGCATCGGTGGCGAAGAACTGGCCTGCCGGAATGATTACGATGTTTTGGTACTGGATGTCAATCTGCCGGGTCAGGACGGGTTTCGAAGTTGCCACAATCTACGTTTGTCGGGGGGTGGATACGCCGGTTCTCTTTTTGACGGCGAGAGATGCCTTGCAGGATAAACTGCAGGGATTTTCTGTTGGCAGTGACGATTATCTGGTTAAACCCTTCGAGATGGCCGAACTGGTGGCCCGGCTCGGAGCTTTGTCATTGCGACGGAGCGGGCTTGCCAGACGTTTTCAGGTCGCAGATCTGGTATTGGATTTACAGCAGCAATCCGCCCGCAGGGGGAATCGAGAACTGCGTCTCTCACCTACTTTATGGAAGCTGCTTGAAGTTTTGATGCGCGCCAGCCCGCAAATTGTGCGTAAAGCCGAATTGGAGCAGGCTCTGTGGGGTGATGATCTGCCGAACAGTGATCCTCTGAAAGTGCATCTATATAAATTGCGCAAATGGGTAGATGCTCCGGGTGAACCGCCTCTGCTGCATACCTTTACCAATCGCGGGGTGGCTTTGAAAAGCATGCCAACAGGAGAAGCGCCTGAATGCACTGGGGATTAAAATCTTATCTGGCAGGAATTGTGCTGTTTATCGGGGTGGGTCTGGTTGTTGGATATACTTTTCTGGCGGGTTCTTTTTTTAAAGAGGGCATTGATACCTATACGGTGAGCCAGATGTACCGGATGGCCGAGAATTTCCGAAGCAGTGATGGCAGAGAAGGCGGTTTCAATCGACAGGAAGGGTTTGTGGTTTCTGGGAATTGGAGTGAATTTCCGCAGGATTTTCAACAGACTTTTCAACTCTCCGAGTTGAAAGACAATATTCTGCATAAACAAATGCTTCCGGAGAATCCTCCTTCAAAAGGGCATCTGTTGTTCGTATTGAAGGTTTCCGGAGAACACCAGTCGCCGGTTTTTGTCGGGAGAGAATTCAAACCGTCGGAAATACCGCAGATTGGTATAGAGAAAGCCGGGCGCTCTTTTATGTTTCTGCACCTTGTCGGCGGTGTGATTCTGCTGGTTCTGATCGGCCGTGCTGTTTTGGCTTCTGAAGGCGGTCGGTAAGCCGATCGAGCGTCTTGGTGAGTGGTCAAAAAATCTATCCGTAGATACGGTTGGTGAGCCAATTCCCGATTTCAGATATAAAGAGCTGAACGATCTGGCGGGGTTGATTCGGCATGGATTGGTTGCATCGCACCGTTCGTTGGAACGGGAACAGCGGTTTTTGCAATACGCCAGCCATGAATTAAGAACGCCGATTGCAGTGATCCGTTAATAACATTGAATTACTGGAACGGCTGAATAATGCCCGCTCCGACAAGGAGCAGGCGGTTTTGCAGCGATTGAGTCGAGCCGGTGTGACCATGACCGATCTGATTAATACTTTATTGTGGTTGAATCGCGAAGAGAGGACGGCTCCGTTCGAGGAAGACGTGCGACTGGATGAAGAAGTGGAAGAGACGGTCAAATCACTGCGTTACCTGGTGGATAAGAAAAACATTCAGCTGGAGTGTCATACCGAGTTCTGCAAAGTACATTTGGCTAAGGTGGCATGTCAGATTGTGCTTAATAACCTGATTCGTAATGCTTTTCAGCATTGTTGGTCGGGACGGATTCGAATTTGCCAGCGTGCAGAAAAAATCGAAATCCGCAATCGTCTGCATGAAGACGGGGCATTCGATGCAGAGCAGGGATTTGGTTTGGGCATTTTGTTGATTGAAAAATTATGCCGCCAGTTCTCCTGGCACTATTCCAGCCATGCGATTGATGGAGAGCATGTCACCGTGATTGAATTCAAACCTTCTTTAAATATGTCAACTGGAGAATCTGTATGAAACCTTCTCTGATATGGGGGGCTGGCAGCCGTCTGGCTGTTGACCGGCTGTTCGACGGTGCAGATGCGGGAGGTGCCGCAAGAATCGATGCCGACGCAATGGGTTGGTAAAAGCGCATCGGTGATGTCCGGGCAGGCAGCTGAAACTCCATGGTGGGTGGAGTTGAAAGACCCCGAACTGGATCGTTTGATCAAGGAAGCGATCGAGGCCAATCCGGACGCTCTGAGTGCTTTGTCGGCAATTCGCGAAGCCAGAGCTTACCGGAAACAGGCTGATGCTGCACTTTTGCCAACCTTGAAAGCGAGTGGCGGGATCAGTTCCAGCTATAACCACGATACCGAAAAGACCACCGATTCTTATTCGGCAGTTTTGGACGCAGCTTGGGAACCGGATATTTTCGGAGCGAATCAGAGCGCGCTTTCGGCCGCTCAGGCACAGGAACTGGCCTCGCAAGCCGATTATGCCGACGTGCTGATCAGTCTGAGTGCGGAAGTCGCCACCAATTACATCGCTTTGCGCAACAGTCAGGCACAGTTACAGATCACCGAAGAATCTTTACGGAGCTGGGAAGAGAGTGTTCAGCTTACGGTCTGGCAGGAAAAAGCCGGGATTGTGACCCAGTTGGATGTGGAGCAGGCGAAACGCAGTTACGAGCAGACTCTGGCAACGATTCCGAGTTTGCGTCAGAGCATTGTCGAGGCGCAGTATCAACTTGCGGTTTTATTGGGGCAGCAGCCGGAGAATCTTCCACAGCATTTACGGAATCATTCCGCCTTGCCAGCCTCCCCGGAGTCGGTGTTTCTCCCTCTGCCCGCGAATGTTCTGCGCCAAAGACCGGATGTTCGTGCCGCCGAGCAACGGGTTGTGGCGGCAATGGCAAAAACCGATGCCGCAAGAGCAAATCAGTTGCCGGGGTTCTCGCTTGGCGGAAGCCTGGGCTTGGGAGCAAGCAATTTGAGCGATCTGTTCAGCGTGTCATCGCTGGTTACCAGTCTGTCGGCTGGCGTGGTGCAGACCCCTGTTTGACGGCGGCCAGCTTGAAGCGCAGGTCGAGATCCAGCAGGAAGCTGAAGTTCAGGCCTTGCTCGCCTATCGCAAGACGGTCTTGCAGGCTTTGCAGGAGACCGAAAGCGCCCTTGCCAATTTGCAGCATAGCAGAGAAACGTTTCAAGCGTTGCAGAGGGCTTTGGAAACTTCTAAAGAGGAAGAGAAATTGGCCTTGATTCAATATCAGGCGGGTGAATTGAGTTTTTCCGAGGTGCTGAACGCTCAGAGAACGCGTCTCTCGTTGCGTAAGCAGAGTGTGGAAGCTCAGGCAAGCGAACTTGGACAAATAGTTACCTTGTCAAAAGCGATTGCCGGAAATTGGGCGATGCAGAAAGCGAATCAAGATGCGATGAGTCATACGGAGAGAGGACAATAATGCAAACGAATAACGAGACGGATCGTCTGAAGCAAGAGTTGAAGCTGGATAAAAAACCGAAAGTAAGAATCTGGCGTTGGATCCTGTTGGCGCTGGTGCTGGCAATCGGCGGATATGTTGTGTGGCAATTCGCTTTATCGGCTCCGGCCGGCAAACCGGTTTTTGATACCGGTAAAGCGGAAACCGGCGATATTCGGGTAACGGTTTCGGCGACGGGAACTTTGCAGCCGACCAATGAAGTGGAGGTCGGGAGTGAGCTTTCCGGAACCATTGATGAAGTGTTGGTCGATTACAACGACAAGGTTCAGGTCGGTCAGCTGCTGGCAAAATTGAATACTGACAAGTTGCAGGCGCAGGTGTTGCAGTCCAAGGCGGCACTACAGGTTGCAGAGGCGGGAGTTCTTGAAGCGGAAGCGACTCTGAAGGAAGCCGTTGCACAGTATGATCGGTTATTGGAAGTGCGGAAAATGAGCGGAGGCAAGTTGCCGTCCAAAGCGGATTTGATCGCCGCAGAAGCGACAATGAAGCGTGCGAAAGCGGCCGGTCAAACGGCGAAAGCGCAGGTGGAACAGGCCAAAGCCAGTCTGGAACAGAATCTGACCGATATCTCCAAAGCCAGAATCGTTTCGCCGATCGATGGCATTGGTGTTGATTCGTTCTATTGAAGTCGGGCAGACAGTTGCCGCTTCCATGACGGCTCCGGTTTTGTTTACGCTGGCTGAAGACTTGACCAAAATGGAGTTGCAGGTGGATGTGGACGAAGCCGATGTCGGTCTGGTCGAAGCCGGACAGAATGCCACCTTTACGGTGGATGCCTATCCGAACCGCAATTTCCCGGCCAAAATCAAACAGGTACGTTATGGTGCGGAAAGTACGGATGGCGTTGTGACCTATACGACGCTGTTGGAAGTTTCCAATCCCGAAATGAAACTGCGTCCGGGGGATGACGGCAACCGCAGATATCCTGGTCAAGGAAAAGAGCGGAATACTGATGATTCCGATTGCTGCTTTGCGTTTTACGCCCGATCTGTTGGGCAATGGCGAGCAGAAGAATGAAAAAAGCGTGATCGAGTCTTTGATGCCGCGTCCATCGAGGCAGGGTAATATGACGATCAAAAAAGTGCAGACGACGAACGGAGAGCAGCAAGTTTGGCGTTTGATGAATGGTCAGCCGCAGGCGGTTTTGATCAAAACCGGTGAAAGTAGCGGTAGTCGGGTCGAAGTGTTGGAAGGTGATTTGAAGGCGGGGGACGAACTGATCGTCGGGGTTGAGGTGCCGTTAAAATGAACTCGGATAACAGAGCTTCGTCTTCGGATGTTCCGCTGATTGAATTCAACGGGGTCGAAAAAGTTTACGGCAAGGGCGCTTCGGAATTTAAGGCGCTTAAAGGAGTGGATTTTCAGATTCATCAGGGGGAGTTTGTTGCCATTATGGGGCCAAGTGGGTCCGGTAAGTCTACGGTTATGAATACTCTGGGCTGTTTGGATACCCCGACAGCCGGACACTATCTGTTTCAGGGGATTCATGTCGAAGCTCTTGACCGTGATCAGCGGGCGCTGTTGCGGCGAAATTATCTCGGCTTCGTCTTTCAGGGGTTTAACCTGCTGGCGAGAACTTCGGCGCTGGAAAATGTAGAACTTCCGCTGATTTATCGGGGGATGACGCGCCACGAACGCCATGCGGAAGCACGAAAGGCCCTCGCACTGGTCGGTCTGGACGGTTGGGAAGAGCATGCTCCGGGGGAATTGTCTGGCGGACAGCAGCAGCGGGTTGCCATCGCCCGGGCATTGGTAACCAGTCCGAAAGTGTTGCTGGCCGATGAACCGACCGGAAATCTGGATACTGCACGAAGTCAGGAAATTATGGAGTTGCTCAGTCAATTGAATTCCGAGTTGGGCATTACCGTTCTGATGGTAACGCACGAACCCGAGATGGCGGCCTATGCGAATCGGTTGATCCATTTTGTGGACGGGAAGGTTGAACAGGATGTTTATCAGGAGCCTAAAACATGATTCTGAATGCGTTTTTACTGGCGGTGCGCGAGATACGGCGAAACTTGATGCGCTCGATTCTGACCATGCTCGGTATCATTATCGGGGTTGCGGCGGTGATTACCATGGTCACTCTCGGCAACGGAGCCACCGCTCAGGTTACAGCGGAAATTTCCAGTTTGGGCAGTAACCTGCTGATGGTGCGTCCCGGCCAGAGAATGGGGCCGGGGCGTGATTCCAGCGGCGCCAAGAGTTTTAAAATTGAGGATGCGGATGCGATTCGTGAAGAAGTGGCTTCTATTGTCGCAGTTGCCCCGACGGCCAGTTCAAGCGTTACGGCGGTTTACAGCAATGAAAACTGGTCAACCAGTGTCGTTGGCAGCAACAATGATTATTTTATTACCGGAAACTGGGAGTTGGCCGAGGGTCGTAAATTTACCGACGCAGAACTGAAATCGGGCAAAACCAGCTGTGTGATCGGTAACACGGTTGCCAGAGAGCTGTTTGGCAGTACCGAAAACGTGTTGGGTCGGAAACTTCGTCTTGGTAGTTTTTCTTGTGATGTGATCGGTCTGCTGGAGTCTAAAGGCCAGTCGATGATGGGCAATGACCAGGACGACACGATTATCATGCCGATTAAAACCGTGCAACGCCGTCTGACCGGAAATCAGGATATTCAGATGATTCGCATCTCGGTGAAACCGAATATCGATACCGATGTCGTGAACCGTGCGATTACCTTGCTTTTGCGCGACCGGCGTCATTTGAGCGATAACGAAAAGAATGATTTTATGGTAATGGATACCCGTGAAATCACCAATACGCTAACCGGAACGACGCGGATAATGACCATGCTGCTGGGGGCGGTTGCCGCGGTCAGTCTGATTGTTGGTGGCATCGGTATTATGAATATTATGCTGGTTTCGGTGACGGAACGTACGCGGGAGATCGGTATCCGCATGGCGATCGGCGCCTTGGAGAAAGAGGTCTTGCTACAGTTTCTGGTTGAAGCGGTGGTATTGTCTTCTCTGGGCGGTTTGATCGGCATTGTTTTGGCGTTGATCGCCTCTTCGATCGGCAGTATTCTGATGGGGGTTCCGTTTATGTTGAATTACGGGATCATCACGCTTTCGTTTGTGTTCTCGGCGGTTGTCGGGGTTGTTTTCGGTTATTTCCCGGCGCGCAATGCGGCGAGGTTGAATCCGATTGATGCCTTGAGGCACGAATAGTCAAGGCTGAAAACTTTCCAGCATCAAAAAAATCGAACGGGTCGCAGCGTTTGGCTGTGATCCGTTCGAATGAGTTGCCAGCTCTGTCTGATCAGAGTGTCTGATCGATCTGTTGTTTGACGGCATTCATCGATTCGGTAACCGCATCTTCTCCCATTCCCATGTTTGCCGCTTCAAAAACGGTGACATCCGTGATGCCCATAAAGGCCAGGGCCGTCTTCAGATAAGGGGTGACAAAATTCATCTGATCCAGGGGCGGTTGGGTGTAGTTCCCGCCAGAGGCGATAAACAAATAGGCTTTTTTGCCCTTTAACAGGCCTTCCGGGCCGTTTTCGCCATATACGAAGGTTTCACCTACACGGATAACGTGATCCAGATAGGCTTTCAATACCGAAGGAATGCCGAAGTTATACATTGGACTGCTGATGACAAGGACATCGGCGTCTTTAAGTTGTTGTAGATACTCCTCGGATTGTGCCAGATGTTGTGTTTGCTGCTCGTTGCGATCCGCTGGCTTTGTATACATGGCACCGATTATGTCACTGTTGATGTGCGGTGGCGGATTATCGGCAAGGTTGATTTCAATCGTTTCGGCTTCGGCGGTTTGGTTTTTCCATTTTTCGGAGAAATATTCCGCCAGTGCTTTGGAGTGTGAATGTACGCCGGAGGCGCTGGAATCGATCTGTAGCAAGGTTGCCATAATGCAGTTTCCTTTACGGTTTCATATAAGTGGAATCCCATTTTATTCGTTCTTTAAAGGAGAATAAATCTGCAAATATGGAAAACACTGTTGCTGTAAAAGCAAAAATATACAGAAGATAAGCCGCAGGGATCGAATGAAGAAAAAAGCCCCGTATGCTGAACGGGGCAAAAAAAGGGAGAGAGCCAATTCTCCCCGGGGAGCATAATCAAAAAAGAATCAATGAAAAGATCGTTTAGAACACCATGGTTACTTGCGCGGATACGCGGTTGTCGATGGTCTTCAGAATATCGTGAACCGGAGAGGAGCTTGGCAGCTTTGGTGCATCGATTGAACGGATTTCGTAGTTCAAGCGAGCTGAAGTTTTCTTATTGAAGAAGTACTGAGCCCCAAGGGTTGTGGTTCGGAATTCACGATAGTTGGCGTCGACCTCGGTGCCGCTGTCCAAAGCGTCATAGCGCAGGTTCAGCTCAATTTTCGGTTGAATGCGATAACCGAAATCCAGTTGATAAGCGTAGGCTTTTTCGTCGGTCTGAACACTGAACGAAGAAGTTTGGGTGCCGTTGTTGGAAAGCGCGCCCGGGACAGCTGCTCCGCTGGTTCCGCCATAAATCATACCGTCGGCAGTGATGTATTCGGCCGCCATACGATATTTGCCGTCAAAGTAGGTCATCCCGAGACCGGCACGCTTGCGGTTTTTTTCGGTTGCGGCTCCGCTAATGTTAATGGTGCGTTTTCCGTCTTGCATCCAGGCATAGAGTTTTACGCCGTGGCGGCGGGGCCCGGAGGTGTTGTCGAAGACTTTTTCCGTAGAAAGATACAGGTAAAGATCTTTGTTTTCGTCATTGTCTGTCAGAGCCAGACCATTGCCGTTTCCGAGCATCAGCGCGTAACTGTGTTCCCAATCGCCCTGGCGGAAGGCGTCGAAGATTTGAAGCCCCGTGTCGCGACCGGCGCCAACGGAAGCGTTACGGCCCAAATCGCCGCTGCTGTTGTCGAAAAAGCGCTCCAGAAGCAAGCGATTGGTTCCGTTGGTAAAGTTGACATAGTTAAAGACCGGAATGGCTTTCAAAAGTTCTTCCGAACCCGGAGTTTTAAATAAACCGACACGTACCCGGGCGCCCGGCAGGTGATTGAAGGTGACACTGGCATCGGTGAGTTGACCTTGTGACGCCTTGCCGCCGGTGGTAATTCCGTTATTGCCGAGTTCCGCCATCAGGAAATAATTGATATTGCTGTCCAGCGGAAAATTTGCTCCACGGATGCTGACACGGGCTCGACGGATATTGAAACCGCTCGCGGAATCCAGTTGCGGAGCCATCTGGTTGAAAGCCGCTTTTTGCCCGGCCCATGGCCCGGCTTTGAGTTTTGTGTCGTCGGTTGACTGGTATTCCACCTGAGCAAATCCCCAGAGTTTTGCTGCCGGAGCCTGATTGGGTTTTTCGGTTCCCTGCAACATCAGCCAGTTGGTGGCCTGAGCGCTGGGCGCCAGCAAGGCGCAACCAAGAGCAGTTGTCAAAGCGGTGCGTTTCATGTTGTTTTTATACGTAAACATTAAGAGTCCTCT
The DNA here is from genome assembly GCF_963677875.1 of Thiomicrorhabdus sp. Lineage (NCBI taxonomy): Bacteria > Pseudomonadati > Pseudomonadota > Gammaproteobacteria > Thiotrichales > Piscirickettsiaceae > Thiomicrorhabdus > Thiomicrorhabdus sp. Next base: position 119,035 of record NZ_OY782570.1, read on the forward strand.
ACATCGTCATTTCAAGAGTGTATTTTCTGTATGGGGCGCCGGTTACGGACGCAGATACAGGTAACCTTTCGATTGCAGATAAGCCAGTTCGGCGACACCGCTCGGAACGACACTGGAAGGCTCAACATCGTAAAGATCGCGTTCGATGTTTACGTCACGACCTTTGACGGTGTTGGCGCACACATTGAAATGGACTCCCTGCATTTTGAGCTGGTCGATTTTTTGCGTCATCTGGGTGTCGGCATTGGCGGCTTTGAACTTTGGCACATTCTGCAAAGCGTCCGGCTTGAGCAGCAAGGACAGGCCGTTACCGTGCAGCACCACTTGAATGTCCAACTTGTCTTCGCCGACGGCGTTGATGTGGTTTTGAATGTTCCGCAGGGTTGAGGATTGCTTTTTGGCATCGTCGTAATTGATGTGGTAAACCACTTTCTGGAATCCGTATCGGTTTTGTTCGGCGGCCTGACTTGCGAACGCGACCAGTGTCAACACAGATGCGATGAATAGTTTGCTCCAGCTAAAGTTTCTCATAATGGTTTCTCCAAGATTGTTTTCTGATATTTTTGGTTAGGTGAATCCGCCGGATTCGGTTTTTTAAGGTTTCAGCAGCTGCCAGCCTGCGGCATTGAGTTGCAAAAGTCGTCCTGCGCCGGCAGGAACAACTTGAATGCCGTTGCCGGTTTCAAGTTCATGTCCCAATTTTCCGGCAAAGTTTTTCAGGGTATTGGCGCAGGCACTGAAGCGAATTCCCGCCGCCATCATTGACTGCATCCGAACCTGATTCGGGTTTCCCTTCAGCATCAAGCGAACGCCGGGCCCGAAAGAGACGACTTCGATATCAACATTTTCTGCACCGTAGTAGCGTTGCAGGTTTCCGGCAACGTTCAGAACCAGCGTCTGTTTGAAGGGGTCACTGTCACTGATTTGCAGGACGACTTTGTGTTCTGCAAAGGTTTCCGGAAGCGGCGCTTCCTGCTGGGCGGCGAAGGCCTGGCAGGAGATAAACAGACCGATTAGCCAGAGGATCCGTTGCGTGGTGTTTTTTAACATGGGTTAAATTCCTTCTGATTCTTCAAGAGGTGAAATTAAGCGCGCTTAGTGGGTAAACGCTTGGCGGGTGGTTTTTATTCCATATTTTTGAGACAAAGTTTTTTATTAGAGAGATAGTTATTTTTATTTCATAAGTTGTTAATATTTGAGTAAAAATAACCGTGAATAAAAATTTGCATTCGGCTTCGATCTTCATTTAGTATCGAAAAAAAGAGCCAATTTCGATAGTGAAGCCTCATTATGAATTTTTCAAAAAAAGTAACCGGTTTTCTGTGTGATGCGCGGGAAAAACAGAGATTTAACAGCGCCATTGAGAAGCAGTATTCCGGGTTGTATCGTCTGGCATTTGCCTGGTGTCATCAGGCTGCAGTGGCGGAAGATCTGGTTCAGGAAACTCTGCTTAAAGCGATAGAAAGCCGCAAAGATCTTGAGTGTTTGGAGCATTTGAATGCATGGTTGTGCCGGATCATGCATAATCAGTTTTTGGATAATATCCGTTATAACCGTCGCTGGGAGTGGGTGGAGGAGTCGGAAATCGATCAGTATTTTTGTGCTGATTGCACCGAAACCCAGCTGATCAGACAGCAGACTGCCGAGCGTTTTTATCAGGCGTTATCACGCCTTTCTTTCTCACAGAGAGAGGCGATTACGCTTGCTGATCTGCAAGGGTTCAGTTATCAGGAAATTGCTGAGATAACCGAAACGCCAATCGGTACGGTTATGAGCCGGATTTCACGCGGACGCGAAAAATTAAAAGAATTACTGCAGCAGGCTGAGACCCAGCAGAACAGAGTGATCTCTCTTTGGAGAAGTTGATGTCAAGAAAAATAGAAAGTTATCAAATTCATGCCTATGTCGATGGTCAGTTAAGTCGTGAGGAGTGCCTGGAAATTGAAATGGCGATGCAGCATGAACCGGAGCTGGAACAGCGTATCTGTCAGTTACGCGGATTAAAGTCGAAGCTGAAAGAGGTTTATAACGATATTCCCGTTCCGAAAAAGCATTTGCATAAAGCGGATGTATCGCGGCTTTCCGGCTTTCCGAGAAGTATTGCGGCATCGGTGGTGCTGGGGATGTTTCTTGGCGCCGGGGCATTGAATCTGTATTTGAACGGCGGGCAGGCGACGGCTGTCGGAGCGGTTCAGCAGCAGATGTTGGCGTCGAAATATGTTATTCACCTGGATTCGGATGATCCACAAAAAGAGATACTGGCGCTTCAGGAAGCTCGCAAATTATTATCTGACGGAGGGCCGGAAGTTCAGGTGGACATGATTTCCAACTATCATGGAGTGAATCTGTTTGAAGTCGATAACCCTAATCGTTCGCAGTTGGAATCTCTTTTGGAGCAGTATCCGAATCTGACGCTGTATGCCTGTCATCGTGCCTTGCAAAGAGCAATTAATCGCGGGGAAGATATCCAGATGCTTCCGCAGGTTGTTCAGGATCGGGCTGGAATCGATGCGCTGGCTGAGAGGCTGATTTCCGGTTGGCGTTACATCAAAATTTAACCTGCCCGGAGCCTCCGTTACCCGAGCGTTATCTTGAGGTTCCAAGAATTCACGTCTTTGCCTTATCCTTGGGGGGAATCGCCGGTTTGGATTTCTTAAGCCTTTGCTTGACAGCTTGGAGCTTAAGAAGATTGAACCGGCGCCAGAGGTTATTCGTTGCTTTCGCCTAAATCACCGCCGGTAAATTCACGGTAAATATGCACGGCATTATTGCGGTAGGTCTGCTCGAAAACCGGACGGTCGCTGTAAGCGGTTTGGTCGATCTGATCCAGATTCTGTTCGTTACCGCCGGCGGCAATCAGTTTTTCGATCTGTGTATGCATGTCTTTCAGATAGTCGTAAGTATCTTTTTTGACTTGTTGCAGACTGGTCGGGCTGCCATGGCCGGGTACGACCTTGACGTCTTTTGGCATGGCATCCATAAAGACTTCAAAGGTTTCAACCCATTTACGAGTGTCTGTATAGGAGAATAGTGCCAACATGCGTTTATTGTAGGCCAGGTCGCCAGGGAAGACGATATTGCGTTTTGGCAGGTAGACAATGGTGGAGCCGGGAGTATGGCCCGGGCCGAAATTCATAATCTGTACGCTTTCACCGCCGCCGACATCGACTGTGATGCGGTCGTCGAAGGTGGTGAAGAGATCAGACACGTCGCGGGCGTCTTCGGTCAGTTCATGGCCGACTCGAGTGCCCCAGCTGTTTTTGATTGCAGCAAAACCGTTATGGAAGTCGTCGTTTGCGACGGAATGAGAGTAAAGGTGTTTTACGCCTTGATCAACCCAGTAGCTCGCTCCCAGATAAGCGTGTCCCTGACTGTTTTCCACAGCGACCCATTTTACCGGTTTGTCGGTCACTTGTTTGATTTGCTGGTGAAGAGAATAGGCCAGGGCCGTATTGGCACCGGCATTGAATACAAAAACCCCGTCTTCGAATACCATGAAGCTTAGGTTGTTGTTCAGGCCGAAGTTGCTCGGGTTATGCCAGATCAGGCTGCCGACCACGGTGTAGATGCCGTCGGCGACTTCTTCGGCTTGCGGAATCGGCAGTGTTCTGCCGATGTAACCTTCTTTTTTGATGGTTTTTTCCAGGTCGCGGGCGTATTCATCCACTGACAGAGGAATGATGCCGCCATCGGCATAGCCTTTCATTTCCTGAGCGTAGTGCTGAAACCCCTCGGTGTAAGCGTCCGAGGCATTGGCTAAAGGCAGCACGCTGCCGAGTAAGCTGAATCCGAGCGCGAGTTTAAATGTTTGCATGTGAGGCTCCTATCGGTGTTGAGGTAGGTGGTGGCGTTGTTATTTTTGGATGTCGGCGGCCACGCTTCGCCAACAGGTTTCGCTGATCTCGTCCAGATATTCAAGCGCTGGCTTGGGAAGCATCTGGTCGAGCGAAAGTTGTATCAACCGCAGAACTCCACCGTAGGCTGAGGCAGCGGCAATCATCGGATCCATTTCTCTAACAAGCCCTTGCTGCATGCCGTTTTCCAATACTTCTCTTAATTTGATAAACGGTTTTGAAGAGCAGATCGGGGCCAGATCCGGCATGAATTCTTTGTGCTGGGCTCTGAGGACGAACTGGCTGACATGTGGGTGATCCTGAGCGGTTTGAATGAGCCAGCGGCATAGCGCCTGATACTGTTGCCAGGCGTTTTGGGTCGGGTCGAGGAGAAGGGCATTTTGCTCGCCTTCAATCTGCCATAACAGCTGCTGCATCAGCGCTTCGGCGATGTTTTGTTTGTCTTTGAATCCGTGGTAAATCGATCCGGTGCTGACGCCTGAGTGTTTGACCAGATCGGGAATTGAGGTGTTGAAATAGCCTTTTTCGACAAACAGGTGCAAAGCGCTGTTCAGCACTTTCAGTTTGACTTCGCTGAGTTCGGGATTGTTCAGGTAGGACATAGATTTCAACTTAGAATACTGATTCTAGAATTTTCATTCTAGTCGAGTTCAATTGTGATAAACAATTGGTTTTACGATCAAATTTTAGAATACCTGTATAAGGAAAATATTTTCCGGGATGATTTGAATAGCCTGCAAGGGCAATTGAGAGGATTTAGGAAGTAGAGGAAAGGCTGGAAAACCGCGCACCTGTTTTGTACGCGGTTTCCGGTTTCGCCAGATAAAGAGAAGTCCGGCATGAGACCGGCATTAGAAAAGTGAAGTTTTAATCGCGAGGAGACAGATCAAGGTCTTTGATGATGTAGAGACGGTTACCGTCAATATCGCTATCGTTCAACATTTTCTGCGTCAGTTCGCCGGAAGTTGACCAGGTTGCAAAGTCGTCATCATTCAAAACCCCAAGGTGTTGATCGTCAATCAGCCATAGACCTTCCATCTTGTCGTGCGGGTATTCAACAGCAGAGACCATGTCGACTACAAGTTCTTTGGAAACCGGGTAGATCTGTGCAGTTGTCAGAGCATCCCATCCATTGTTCAGCACCACTTCTTCAAGTGTTGAGCCGTTCATCAATAGGCCTAGATCGGCATCTTGCACGAAGTCGCCCTGGGTGCCGACACTTTCAAGGTCGGTGGCATTGCGAAGGTCGATGCGATAGACGTGCTTCTGCGCATCCGGTGTGGCGGCGTCGGTACCGTCCGGGCCGCCGAACAGGAAGCTTCCATCACGCTCGATGATCAGAAATTCATTGGCGCTGATTGCAACGATTTCTGAATTGGAGTTTTGCGGCTTTTCTTGTTTGTACAGGTATTGTCCGATCGTGCCGTCCTGAAGGTTAACCGTTACGATGCGGGTAATATCCAGGTCTTTTACGGAGCTGTTCGGGTTATACATGGTGGACTGCATGATGCCGACCAGCGTCGTTTGATCCGGCGTGATCGCCAAGCCTTCCATTCCACGGTTGGCCCGACGATTGGCAAACTCCGCCGGCAGGTGAATCGTTACCCGGGCGTCACCTGCGAAAGGATTAATGCGACCGATTTCTTTTCCTTCGGCATCAAAATGTACCATGTGCGGGCCGTATTCGTCGCTGACCCAGAAGGTGCCGTCGTCAAGTGCTGCAAGGCCTTCGCCATCCAGGCCGTAGTCGTCAAGTTTGAGTGGGTTGTAGTCGGGACTGGCGGAATTGTCGTTGTAAGCTTTGCTTGGATCGACCAATACCGGAGAACCGTCGGCATTGTAAGGCGTTTCGCCGGTTCCGCCCAGTGCGGAGGTGTTTGGCAGGCCGGAAATGTTTTTGCCATCGCGATCTTTAAGAAGAATTTCTTTAACCAGCTCGATTTCGCCTTTGTCGGTGATTTTGAATTGACCGATTCGAGGAGTATAGTCCGGTGTCGGGAATTTTTTGCCTTTACCGTAATTACCGGTGAAAGTGGCATTTGGGCCGCGGTCGGTCAAGGCGTAAAATTGATCAGTTTCGCCGGGAACCGCTGTCATGGCAGAGCCGAAACCACCGTTGCGAACTTCAAACGGTTGCTGGGTATCGGCGTCGATTAGATCGCTGCGCAAAATGCTATACGGCAAAGAGGCACCCTCTGTTGAAAGGGTATCAATTGCATTTTTCAGTGATTCGTCTGAATCGGAATCGTTACAGGCGGTCAATAGCAGGGTGCCGAGAACGGCGCTGGCTAATAGAGTTTTCTTCAACATATCTCTTCCTTTGTCCTAATTGAATGTAAATATTGCCCGGCTGTTTGGCGCAAAAGGTTTGTGTCGATGCGGTTTGATATTGTTATAAGTGAGGCATCGTTTGCCAGCCGAAGCGGATTAATTTAGAGAAAATGCCGACGGCTTTTTTGAAGTTTTTCTGGTGTTTTCGTGTCAGAATTGTGAATGAGTGGCAATGGTTAGGGAGGATAAAAAGATGGATTGGCAGACCCTGCAAACCCTGCTTATGTGGTGTACCTTGATTAATCTCGGTTTGTATTTGCTGACGCTGGTTGCGGTGATGTGGTTTAGAAAGCCGGTAGTTTTGATGCACCTCTATCTGTTTTCGATGAATGAAAAAGAGGTCATGTCTTCTATCCAAAGTTATCTTGGGCGTTACAAGCTTCTGATTACGGTGTTTAACTTTGTTCCCTGGCTGGCTTTGTGGTTAATGCAGAGCGGTTATTGATGTTGAAGAAGAGAGTGTGGGGTCACATTTAAATCGCTCTGTGGGTTATTCAGTGATTTCCGGTGCTTGAAGAGGGCTGTAAACAACGCTTCAGAGAACAAAAGCAGGCGGTTTTCGTAGAGGGTTATTTTCGAATGACCCAGGTGTGGCCAATTCTGATAGATGTTGGGGCGCGAAAAAAACAAAGTTGGTGCAATTAAGGCGCGCCGGAAGGTGGATTTATCCGGTTCTTATAGTTTTTTTTGTTTATCGTATTGAAAATAAAGTAATTTTTAAAAGTTGGTTTGAAATCGGCTTTTAAGTAGAAGAGGTTAATCGAGTGTTGAGGCTCATCCGGTCATTAGACTGGATGGGCCTTTTTTTTGTTTCAAATTCGGCTAAAAACAAAAAAAGGCCGTGAAGGATAATGAAATGGCAGACTTTATCAAAGTATGCGGTGAGAACGATTTAGTAGAAAATTCGGGAGTTGCCGCGCTGATCGACGATCAGCAACTGGCTCTGTTCTATATCGATTCGCAAGTCTATATCACCTCCAATACCGATCCGATCAGGGAAGCGGAGGTCATGTCCCGCGGAATGGTCGGTGACCGTGACGGTGAGCTTTTTGTCGCTTCACCTTTACACAAAGAATGTTATAGCTTGATCAGCGGTGTCTGCCTGGATAAGGAAGGCTATTCCCTCAGTATTTTTCCTGGCAAGATCGAAGACGGTTTTGTCTGGGTTGACATGCACGCCAAGGTTTGAAGGTTGATGTATGGCGGCCAAGAATTCCTCTTCTCTTATTAAGACCTCTATCAAAAGTTCTGTCAAAACGACCTGTCCGTATTGTGGCGTCGGTTGCGGCATGCTTTTAAGTCCGAATCCGACCATGCAAAGTGGTTGGGATTTGAGCGGTGATAAAACACATCCGGCGAATTTCGGCCGTTTGTGCGTTAAGGGAGCGTCGGCGGCGGAAACACTGGGGTTTGAAGGTCGATTGCTCAGTCCTCTGATCAATGGGCAAGAAGTCGATTGGGAAACCGCGTTGAGTGAAGTAGCCGGGCGCTTCAACAAAATCATCGATCAATATGGCCCCGAAAGTGTCGCTTTCTACGTTTCCGGTCAGTTGTTGACCGAAGACTATTACGTTGCCAATAAGCTGATGAAAGGTTTTATCGGCTGTGCCAATATCGATACTAACTCGCGTCTGTGCATGGCTTCGGCGGTGGTTGGCTACAAGCGCGCTTTCGGCAGTGACAGTGTGCCGTGCAGCTATGAAGATCTTGAACAGGCGGAATTGATTACTCTGGTCGGTTCCAATACCGCCTGGGCGCATCCGATCATCTATCAACGAATTGCCGCAGTCAAAAAAGCTAACCCGCAGATGAGAGTGGTGGTGGTTGACCCGCGCCGCACGGCGACTTGCGATCTGGCCGATTTACACTTGGCAATTAAGCCGGGAATGGATGCCGCACTGTTTAACGGTCTGCTGGCGTATTTTTCCGAGCATGGGGAGATCGATGTCGATTTTGTCGCCAGGCACTGTAACGGTTTTGCCGAAGCATTGTATGCCGCGCGTCAGCAAGCGGATATTCAGGAACTGGCCGAATTGTGCGATCTTGCCGTTGAAGACCTGCATCAATGGTTCGAATGGTGTCGCCAATCGCCGAAAATGCTGACGCTCTACTCTCAAGGTGTCAACCAGTCAACCAGCGGCGTCGATAAGTCGAATGCCATTATTAACTGTCATCTGGCGACCGGACGCATCGGTAAAGTCGGATGCGGTCCTTTTTCCATTACCGGGCAGCCGAATGCCATGGGTGGACGTGAAGTCGGCGGTCTTGCCAATCAGTTGGCGGCGCACATGGATTTTACCTCTGAAGAGTCGATCGATCGGGTTGCCCGTTTTTGGCGAGCCCAGAACATGGCGACACAAGATGGTTTGAAAGCGGTCGATATGTTTGATGCGGTTGCGGCAGGGAAAATCAAAGCGATCTGGATTATGAATACCAATCCGGTGGTTTCCATGCCGGATGCCGATCGGGTGCGTCAGGCTTTGCTGGATTGCGAAACCGTCGTGGTTTCCGACTGTATGGCACAGACCGATACCACTGAGGTGGCGGATATTCTTCTACCGGCTTTGACCTGGGGAGAGACTGACGGTTCCGTGACCAATTCCGACCGAACGATCTCAATGCAACGCGCTTTTATTTCCGGCCCCGAACAGGCGCAAGCCGACTGGTGGATGATCTGCGAAGTGGCCAAACGCATGGGGTTTGGCGAAGCGTTTGAGTACCGGCATCCGGTAGAAATCTTTCGCGAGCATGCCGCTTTAAGCGCTTTTGAAAATGACGAAACGGGAACGATTCGGGATTTTAATCTGGCGGCCTTGGCGGATATTTCTCTGGACGACTATTTGAATTTCCCGCCGACACCTTGGCCGATTGTCGATAAGGACGACCAGGGAAAGCCGCTCGGTACGCCGCGCCTGTTCTGCGACGGGCAATTTTTTACTCCGGATCGCAAAGCGCGTTTTATTGCGGTTACACCTCGGGCGCCGCAAAGCAGCCCGAACGCTCAATATCCGTTTGTTTTGAATACCGGGCGGGTTCGCGATCAGTGGCATACCATGACGCGAACCGCTAAAACACCGAAATTGATGACGCATGTTGCCGAGCCGTTTGTCGCCATTCACCCGCAAGATGCCGAAGAGAAAGGACTGACCAATGGCGGTTTGGCGCGCGTGTTCAACGATCTGGGGGAGCTGATCCTGCGCGTTGAATGTCAGGCTTCGCAAAGACGCGGAGAGCTGTTTGTGCCGATGCATTGGAACCGTCAATATACCGGTCATGCGAATGTTGATCGATTGGTAGCGGCACGAGTTGATCCGCTGTCCGGCCAGCCGGAATCCAAGCATGCGGTAGTGGCGATTGAGGCTTATCACTCTAGCTGGAAAGGTTTTGTGTTGAGTCGCGATTCTCTGGAGCAAGCGTTTTTAGAAGGACTCTATTGGAGCCGAATCACCGGCGAGCAGTTTCAGCGCTATGAGGTTGAAGCTCAGGATCGCAGCGCTCGATCCTGGATGGACTGCTTGCAAAGCGCTATGAACGGTAACGATTCAACGGACTGGCTCAGTTACGTCGATGAGACAGAAGGCGTGTTCCGTCTGGCCATGCTGCAAAACGGGAAGTTACAACTGGCGGTATTCGTTTCCAAGGACAAATTGCCGGAACGGCGTTGGGTTGGGCAGTGCTTTTCTCAAGAGGTTCTCTCCGAACGTGACAGACGCTTTTTACTGGCAGGCAAGCTCAGTGGCGCCAAAGATGCCGGCAAGACGATCTGTTCCTGTTTCGGCGTCGGGCTCAACACCATTCTGGAAGCCATCGAAACCCAATCTTTAACCTCGGTCGAAGAGATTGGCAAGGCTTTGAAAGCCGGAACCAACTGCGGCAGCTGTCTGCCGGAGCTGACTGAAATTCTGCAGTCGCAATATCACGAATTGCGCGCTTGAACACGTTTCTCAAAGAGATTTAAGGAGAGCGACATGGATTATTTACCGATTTTTATGAATATCAAGGGTCAGCCGTGTCTGATCGTTGGCGGCGGTGCGGTTGCAGCACGTAAAGCAGACTTGTTTATCAAAGCCGGAGCCAAGGTAACGGTGATCGCTCCGCTATTGAAAGAAGAGATGCAACGTCATTTACAGCTCGGGAAAATCGAATGGGTTGAGGCTGGTTTTGATCGTGAATTAATGTGCGCGCTGCCGAAACCGAAACTGGTTATTTCCGCCACCGACGAGCAGGCGGTTAATGAGGCTGTGTACGAATATTGTCGACAGCAGCAGATCGAAGTTAATGTCGCCGATCAGACCGAGTATTGCGATTTTATCCTGCCGGCGATTATCGAACGCGAACCGATGACGGTGGCGGTATCGACCGGCGGGCGATCTCCTGTGTTGGCCAGAGTGATGAAAGCACGTTTGGAAAGTCTGCTGCCACAGGGATTGTCCGCTGTGACCGATCTGGTCGGCCGCTACCGAAATGCGGTGAAAAAGACCTTGCAAGATGCAGAAAATCGCAAGCGCTTCTGGGAAAAACTGCTCGACAGTGCCTTTATCGATAAAGCATCGCGCCTTGAGTCTTCTGATGAAGCCGAGGCGATTCTGCAGCAAAAATTGCAGGCGGCTCGACTCGAAGAACAGGGCGGGCTGAATGAGGTGGGTGAAGTCTATCTGATAGGTGCCGGGCCGGGCGATCCTGAATTGATGACTTTCAAAGCGCTCCGATTGTTGCAGCAGGCAGACGTAGTGGTTTATGACCGCTTGGTTTCAACGGAAATTCTGGATATGGCTCGCCGTGAGGCCGAGCGGATTTATGTCGGCAAAAAGGATAAGTGGCATCGTGTGCCGCAAAGTCGCATTAACCGCATGCTTCTGGAATTGGCGCAGCAGGGAAAAAAGGTTGCGCGTTTGAAAGGCGGTGATCCGTATATTTTCGGTCGCGGTGCAGAGGAAGTTGAATTACTGGCTGAACACGGTATCGATTTTCAGGTTGTGCCGGGCATTACTGCTGCCGCAGGTTGTACCGCCTATGCCGATTTTCCGTTGACGCATCGCGATTATGCCCATTCGGTTTCGTTTGTGACCGGGCATCAGAAAGAAGGGGATCAGGCGATCGACTATGCGCGTCTGGCTCAGTCTGGCGACACCATGGTTTTCTATATGGGGGTGAAAAATGCCGCTGAAATCCAGCAGGGGTTACTTGCACATGGGGTTTCTTCACAGATGCCGGCAGCGATTATCGAAAGAGGGACGCGGGTCGATCAAAAGGTGACGGTCGTGACTCTGGCCGAACTGGCCGAAACCATCCGCAGACAAAAAATCCAACCCCCGGCACTGTTGGTGATTGGCGAAGTTGTGACCGTGCGTGAAAAACTGCATGCATTGAAGCGCCAGGCGCTGGAGCGTCAAGCCAAACGGGCCGATATTGAACGTCCCGGTCGTCGAGACGAGCCTTGGACAAGGTTGGCGGTATGAGCGATCAATATAACAGTGAGCCGAACAAAGAAGCATCACTGCCTTTCAGTGACTATCTGCGTATTCTTGGAAAAGGCCCGAAAACGCGCAGGAGCCTGACAATGGAGGAGGCTAAGGCGGCTTTCCTTCAAGTATTGGGCAATCAGGTCAGCGATTTGCAGCTTGGGGCTTTTCTACTGTTAATGCGTGCTAATGGCGAGTCGCCGGATGAGTTGCGTGGCTTTATGAGTGCGTGCAGAGAGCACTTTGGTTTGGAAGACTTGCGCGGGAATGTCGATCTCGACTGGTCGGCTTATGCCGGAAAGTGGCGCTATCCTCCCTATTACTTGTTGGCGATTAAACTGCTCGTCGGTAAAGGTTACCGAATTTTGCTGCATGGTGATTCCGGGCAATTTGCCGACCGAGTGTATGCCGAAGAGGCGATGGCGTTACTCGGTTTTGAAATCGCCGAAACTCTTGCGGATGCGGCTGAAAAACTATCGCAAGGACAGGAGGTATATCTGCCGTTGGCGAATTTTGCCGCGCCTCTGCAAAGAATTCTGCATCTAAAGCAGGAGTTGGGAGTCAGAAGCGTATTCAATACGGTGGTGAAATTGCTGAATCCTTTGAACGCGCCTTGTGCGATACAGGGTATCTTTCATAAAGGGGTTGAGCAACTGCATCATGCCGGAACAAATTTTAATGCAACGCGGCGTAATCTGGTTTTTAAAGGCGAAGGCGGTGAAGCCGAAATTCGTCCGGATGCTTTAAATAAGCTGTTTATTTCCGAGGACGGTATTTTATCGGAATCGGCTTTTCCGGCAGTTATTGAGCGACAGAAGCGTCCAAGTCAATGGGATTTACACGCTTTGCGCGCTTTATGGAACGGAGGTTTGCAGGATAGCTACGGTGAAGCCTGTGTGATCACGACGACCGCTGCAGCGTTGGTGTTGATGGAATCCTTGTCTTTGGATGAGGCCAAAGAAAAAGCGACTGCGTTGTGGCAGTCGAGGGAGGCGCTATGAGTGGAGTTTTGAATCCTCTACAGGAGTTTCAGGCAATTAAGGCTTGGTTGTTGGCGCAAGCCAAAGCCATTAACGAATCCGAAACCGTCTGTCTATTGGACGCAAATGCGCGTGTATTAGCCGAGGCTATCCATAGTCCGATCAGTCTTCCCGCTCTGCCGACCAGTGCAATGGACGGCTATGTTGTCTCCAAGCAATGTCTGGAGGGTGGTTTTCCTGCCCGGTTGCCGGTACTTGGAACGCTCTTTGCCGGGGCCGATATTCCGGTTTCACTTCCGCAAGATGCCGCCTATAAAGTGATGACCGGTGCCGCTTTACCTGGAAATGCCGGTCTGGTGATACCTGTCGAAGAGGCGCAACTACTTGATGACTGTTTGCTCCTCGATACGAATAAATTCCGAAAATCGCATATTAAACAAGTGGGCTGTGATTTGAGTGAAGGAGAGTTGTTACTCGAAAAAGGGGTCGTCTTGGGTGCGAGGGAAATCGGCCTGTTAGCGTCCTGCGGAATCGCTGCATGTCCAGTGTTGCGCCGACCCAAAGTGTTAATAGCAGTCGGCGGAGATGAGCTGCAATCACCGGGTGTGCCGTTGCAGGCAGGACAGATTTACGACGCCAATTCCTGGTGGTTGCAGGCGGAATTGACAGAGTTAGGCTGTGAAGTTGTGACAGTCTTGAACTGGCAAGACGATTTGCCGTCTATGCAGAGTAGCTTGCAGCCGTGGCTGGAGCAGATTGATCTGGTCATCAGTGCCGGAGGGGTTTCAGTCGGGGACCGGGATTTTGTCTACGATTGTTTACAGAATCTGGGTGAAGAAGCGAGAAGCTGTCGCTGGCGCTTAAATATGAAACCGGCCAAACCGCTCGCTTATGCGAGCTGGAAACAAAATGCCGGTGCCGGCAAACACTGGTTGGCTTTGCCAGGAAATCCGGTGGCGGGGTTTATGAGTTTTCAGCTGTTTGCGACACCGTTTATTCAGAAGTTGTGCGGAAAAGAAGCGCCATTGGTGACGAAAGAATCGGGAGTGCTTGTCGAGGGGGTTAAGTCGGATCCCGGGAAGTTGCTTTGGCTTCAGGTTCGAAAGAGCTCTAAGGGAGTGTCGATCATTCAATCTGGTTCAAGCAGTCGATTACTGGATCTGACGCTCGCTGACGGTTATTTGTGTGTCCCGCCAAATCAAGATCTGCTTTCCGGGCAGACAATCGAATACTGGTGTTATTCATCTTAAGGGGGTGTCTGGTGATTGGAATTTTGGTATTGGCTGGCGGGAAAAGGGCGCAGAGTCGCCGGAAGGGATAAAGGCTGGATTCTTTGTCAAGGCCGGCCTTTGATTGCTTGGTTGCTGGCGTCTATCCGGGAGCAATTGCAGTTCATGCCGCAAGAAGAATATCGTATTTTCATAAGCGCCAACCGTAACATGAAACGGTATGCTCAGCTCGGAGAACAGGTTGTCGCCGACTGGCGTGTGGGCTATCAGGGCCCGCTCGCCGGAATTGAAAGTGCGATGGGATTACCGGTGGCGGTAACGATTAATCGCTGGTTGATTATTCCGGTGGATGCTGTATGCCTTCCCGACGGGTTTGTCGAGAAAATGCTCCGGGTCGAACAGCGCACGGTGTGTTTTGCCCGTCAGGGCTCGCGCGATCATTATGCTTTTCTGTCTCTTCCAGGAACATGCCTTTCAGATGTGTCCGCTTATTTGGATCAGGGAGGGCGCTCGATATGCGGCTGGCTGAAGGCGCATTCGTCGGTACAACCGGTTGTATTCGACGATGCGGCGGTGTTTGCCAATTTGAATTCCGGGCAGGATTTTCGAAACGGCGGAAGGCTTCAAAATAAAATTTATAGATGAGCTATAAAAATTTTTGGGTAAAGTTTTTCCGCTTCTGGCCGATTTACCGTTGACCGGGACTTTACGATGTGGAAAATAGGATTCTGAATTGTGCGGGTATTAATCCTAATTAAATAATGATCCATTGCAAAATCGATCATTGTTTTAAACTCAAAAATAATAAATTTTATCTCGAAGAATTTGAGGATCAACATGTTAGATATTCTATTTGCAGGAAAGACTGAGTCTTCCGACGCTATTTACTCTCTGGTAAACATTCTAAATACAAAACCTATTACCGGTTTCAATAACGCCGGCGCTCTGGACCAAGACCCAAATGCGGCCACCACTAACCTTATGGACATCATCGGTACCGTTAAGTCACTTCCTGCCGGTAGTGAAGTGTTGTCTCTGGTTCATTCCGTTGCGCCTGGCCCGATGCTGGTTGAAGAAGTCAAATCCACCTTGTTGGAATCTTCAACGTTCAAATACCTTCTGGGTGTGGCTGGCGATGTTGTCAACGAACCGACTTTCGGTGGTGATGCTTTGGGTGCGGTTGTCGGTCACCTGAAATCCATTCCAGTTCTTGAACCGATCGTTTCCGAAGCTTTAAGCACCGCTTTCAGCCTGCCTGTTGTGGGTGAGCAACTTGGTTTGGTAACCGGCTTATTGCATAACTTGTCTCTGGGTGGGCATCTGCTTGATGGAACCATCCCGGCAGGTACCGATCTGGCTTCTGAACAATTTGACGATCGTTCAGGTCTTGATACGGTTGATGTTGTTGTTGGTTTCGCTAAATCTCTACCGGTTGTTGGAGATGTTGTTGAAGCTGTTATCCCGAATATTTTCCCACTGGGTCTGGGTGAAAACGGGGTTGCGATCGCTTCAATTCTGCACGAAGTAACTCCTGGCTTTCAGGTCGTCAATGCGGTTATCGGTGAAGAAGGTCTGCTAACCGAAGTGCTGGCTTTGGATGATCTGTTGGGCGATGGTGATATTCTTGGTGGATTGCTTGGCGGTCTGACAGGTGGTTCGGCGTCATCTTCAGGTAGCACTGATGCATCGGCGAATGTCGGTCTGCTGGGGATTCTTAACCTTGGTACCGATGGTTTGCTAGGCGGCTTGCTAGGCTAATCGCACTGTAAAAAAACTCGGTTTTTTGTTAAATCGAGTTGGTCAAAACCCGTTGTCGGAAGAGTGATTTTCCACAACGGGTTTTTTATTGCTTGTTGAAAATCGGCAGCTGATGCAAATTTTGACGGCTTTGAATGATGATTTTGAGAGAGCTCTGAGAAAAAATGTGGGGCAATCCTGGGCGGAAGCCTTTAAGCGCTTTGCAGAGATCAAAGGCTTAAAGGAATGCGAAGAGAGTTTTCCGCCGAATGGAAAGCCGCCGGGAATGATCTGAAATTTTTTCTTTAAGGCAGGACGAATCCGATGGTTTCGTGAACGCTTCGCAGGGTTGCTTGCGCTTGTTCTCTGGCTCGCTCGGCTCCTTGTTTCAGAATGGCGCGCAAGTGTGCCTCATCGTTGCGGATCTCATGGAAGTTTTGCTGAATGGGTTGCAGGTAATCGACGACCAATTCACCCAGTTCAACTTTAAGGTGTCCATACATTTTGCCTTCAAAGTGCTGCACAACTTCATCAATACTTTTACCACTGATAACCGAATAGATGGTCAGCAGGTTGGAAACTCCTGGTTTGTTTTCCGGGTCGTAATAAATTTCGTTTCCGGAGTCGGTGACCGCTTTTTTGAATTTTTTGATGATGGTTTTAGGCTCGTCGAGAAGCGCGATGAGGCTGTCCTTGTTTTCATCCGATTTGGACATTTTGGATAAAGGATCCTGCAAACTCATAATGCGTCCACCGGAAGTCGAAGGTGGGATGAAGGGTTCCGGAACTTTAAATAACTCTTTGTCGAAGCGATTGTTGTAACGTATCGCAAGATCACGAGTCAGTTCTAGGTGTTGCTTCTGATCGGCGCCGACCGGTACCATTTCTGCCTGATAGAGCAGAATGTCGGCTGCCATCAGGACCGGATAGTCGAACAGACCGACATTGATATTTTGCGCATGTTTTTGCGATTTATCCTTAAACTGCGTCATGCGGTTCAATTCACCCATATAGGTCGAGCAATTCAATACCCAGGCAAGTTCGGCATGTTCCGGGACATGTGATTGTATAAAAACGGTGCTTTTTTCCGGATCAATGCCGGATGCCAAATAGAGGGCGACGAAATCCAAAGAGCGTTTCAGTAAGTCTTTCGGATCTTGTTCTACCGTGATGGCGTGCATGTTTACCAGTGAGAACAGACAGTTGTAATCGTCCTGCATTTTGACCCAATTCTTAATCGAACCGATGTAGTTACCGATCATAAGGTCGCCAGATGGTTGAATGCCGCTGAAAAGAATGGGTTTATTGCTCATAGTCCTGCTTGCCGTTTTTTAATAACAAAATTAATGGCGGCTATTTTCGCACTTTTACCGCCGAATAACCAGAGGAATAGCGGAGACCAGCGGTTTTTGAGGGCGGGAGGTCGGTGACCCGTCAATAAATTTTCGGTAGAAGCCGGGACGTTCGGCTCTGATAAATCGCATAGTCGTTTAATGTTTCTGTCAGTAAGCGCTCTTCATAGCTTAGTTTGATCAGCAATGTTGCTCCCAGTAGCAAGTAAATAGCACCGTTGATCGCACTGAAGTGTTCGATAATCATCGGCAGAAAAAACAGCAGAATGGATGCATACATCGGATGGCGAATCCATTGGTACGGTCCGGTAGTGACCAGCTCGATATCCGGCATGGGGTCAGGAATGATATTAAAGTGGCCAAGATGCATGGTTTTCACCGCCCACAGCCCGAGAAGTATTGAGAGGAGTTGGACAAGATAGGTTGGATTCGAGTTTTTCAATGGTAAAAGGAGAAGTAAAACCGCAATGAGAGCAAATTGAAGGAAGACCAGACTGAATGAGATGAAAGGGTGGCGGATTTTGGTCGGCATGAGCAGGTTCCATCAAAAAAGAATCAACGGATTTCAGTGTAACCTTTTATGTTTCCGAAATCCTCTGTAATCGCCGGGAGAGGTGCAATTATCGATTGATTGGACGATAGAACCGCAAAAAAAGCGCTGTGAGATTGAAGTCTAGGTAAAACCGGTTAAAATGATCCATATTTTTGACGTTCCTTTAGAATTCCATATGCAACGAATTATTCGTAAAATCAGTGCCTTCTTCTCGCGATCCTCGCACAATCCGCTTCCGCCAGGCGCCAACCGACAACCGGATATTCTCAAACGACAGCAACACAATATTTCCCGCAATTCGATTGATAAAAATGCTTTGGATGTTTTATACGGTTTGAAGCGGGCCAATTTCGAAGCCTATCTGGTTGGCGGCGGAGTCCGGGATCTTTTGTTGGGACTGGAACCAAAAGATTTTGATGTCGTGACCAATGCGGAACCTGAACAGATCAAACGGGTTTTCAAACATCGTTGCCGGCTGATCGGGAGAAGATTTCGCCTCGCTCATGTCCGTTTTGGCCGCAATGTGATCGAAGTTGCGACTTTTCGCGGTAGCGGTGAAGGGGAGTCCAAAGGAAAGCGTCTCGGCTTCGGGCACAAAACACAGGGACAGAGTCGCGAGGTTGACGAGTCCGGTCGCTTGGTAAGAGATAATATTTACGGAACGATTGATGAAGATGTCTGGCGTCGTGACTTTACCGTCAACGCGCTTTATTACGATATCAAAGATTTCAGTATTCTCGATTATGCCGGCGGTTTGCAGGATATCGAAAAAGGCCAGTTGCGTCTGATCGGCGATCCGGCTACCCGTTATCGGGAAGATCCCGTAAGACTGATTCGCGCGGTGCGTTTTGCCGCTAAATTGGGATTCAGGATTGAACATGAAACCGAAGCGCCGATTGAACCCTTGGGGCATCTGTTAAAAGATGTTTCGCATGCGCGCATGTTCGAAGAGGTGCTGAAATTGTTCCATAGCGGTGTTGCCTTAGAAGTGCTGGAAAAACTGCGTCATTATGATCTTTTCGGCTACCTGTTCCCGATGACTGATGAAATGCTTGATCAGGCAGAAGACTCAAACGCACGCCAGCTGGTTTTGGAAGCGCTGAAAAGCACAGACCGGCGGATTAATTCAAATATGACGGTAAATCCGTCGTTTTTGTTTGCGGCGATGTTATGGGGGCCTTTGATACGCAGACGAGCCCAGCATTTGGAAAGCGGCCTGAATCATCAGGATGCTTTGTTTGCTGCTGCCAACGATGTGCTTGAGCAGCAAATTCGCTGTACTGCGATTCCCAAACGCTTCAGCGCACAGGTTCGGGATATCTGGGGATTGCAGTTCCGCTTACCAAATCGGCACGGTGACCGCGCTCAGAAGTTAATGGAACATCCCCGTTTCCGGGCGGCATACGACTTTATGGGGATTCGGGCCGCTTCCGGCGAGGCGGATTTGCAGGCCGTTTTTGATTGGTGGACTGAATATCAGGAAAAAGAACCGGTAGAGCGGATTGCCTTTGCTAATGAAGTGAAAAAAAACAAGCCTAAAAAACGAACTCGCCGGAATCGAAATTTCTATCGCAAGCGCAGTCAGAGCGGTTCGCAAAACGGTACTGAATCTCAATGATTCACCGGGTTTATATCGGTTTAGGCAGTAATCTTGATCACCCCGTCGGACAATTGCAAGAGGCATTAAATGCCTTGCGGCATTTGCCCGATACCCGGGTGCAAGCCGTTTCTTCTTTTTATGGCTCCACACCATTAGGTCCGCAGGACCAACCTGATTTCATCAACGCTGTTGCCGAGTTGCGCACGGCATTGTCGCCGGAAGCGCTTCTGGATGCATTGCAGGCGATAGAAACTCATCAGGGGCGAATCAAAAAACGCCATTGGGGCGAGCGTCTGATCGACCTGGATATTCTGCTGTACGATGAACTGAATTTTGCAGGCGAGCGGTTGACGATTCCGCACCCGCAGCTTGCTTTACGGGATTTTGTTCTGGTTCCGTTACATGAATTGGACTCAGAGCTGAATGTTCCCGGATGCGGATCGATTCAAAGTCTGATGGATGGATTAAAAACGAGTTATTTGAAACCTTTGGTAAAATTTAACTCCTCGGATGATATAACGGACCACTGAAATGCGTACAACTCTTTCCAGTCTTAGAAAAATGTATCGTCAAGGCGAAAAAATTACCTGTCTGACGGCTTATGATGCCGGTTTTGCGCATTGGGTTGCCGAGGCCGGAGTTGATATGATTCTGGTAGGTGATTCTCTTGGCATGGTGGTGCAGGGGCATGCGACAACCTTGCCGGTAACGTTGGACGAAATGGTTTATCACACTCGAATGGTGCAGAGGGGGAATACTTCAGCGTGGTGTATTGCTGATCTGCCATTTATGGAAGATGTCGATTTGCCTTCGACCTTGAAAGCTGCCGGGCGCTTAATGAAAGAAGGTGGAGCCAATATGGTTAAGCTGGAAGGCGGGCGCCGCATTGTCGATCGTGTCAAGGCGATGGCTGATATCGGTATTCCGGTGTGTTGTCATCTTGGATTGTTACCGCAGTCTGTCGAAAAACACGGTTACAAAGTTCAGGGGCGTGATGAAGAAGGTGCTGCGCAGATTCTGCAAGAAGCGCTTGATTTGCAGGCTGCTGGGGCTGATATGCTGGTTTTGGAATGTGTTCCGGCTGCGTTAGCCGAACGTATTACGGCAGAATTGGCTATTCCGGTGATTGGTATCGGAGCCGGTTCTGCCACGTCCGGTCAGGTTCTTGTTCTGCACGATATTCTCGGAATCACGCTGGGCAAACCACCCAGTTTCAGTAAAAATTATCTTCAGGATTCTGCTTCCGTTCAGGAGGCGTTACAGGCTTTTGTTCAAGAGGTCAAAAGCGGCGCTTTTCCGGCCAAATGCCATCAAATCGCTTAAATTCTTTATTCTTTCAGTGAGTTGTCATGATTATTTGTAACAGTCTGGCAGAGTTGGACTCTGCTTTGGAATCGAGACGCCGTGCCAGCGAATCGATCGGGTTCGTTCCTACAATGGGAAATTTGCATCAGGGGCATTTGAGTTTGGTGAACCTTGCCAGAGAGCATTGCGGTTTTGTCGTTGTCAGTGTTTTTGTGAATCCGATGCAATTTGGGCCGGACGAAGATTATGAGCGCTATCCAAGAACTTTCGAGGCCGATGCTCAAGCACTGGAAAAGCAAGGAGCCGATATTCTGTTCGTTCCGCGAGAGGAAGAAGTTTACCCTAACGGTTTTCAGGATCAGACGCGAGTTTGCGCACCGGCCTTTTTGACGGAGGTGCTGGAA
This sequence comes from Thiomicrorhabdus sp., assembly GCF_963677875.1. Classification (NCBI taxonomy): domain Bacteria; kingdom Pseudomonadati; phylum Pseudomonadota; class Gammaproteobacteria; order Thiotrichales; family Piscirickettsiaceae; genus Thiomicrorhabdus; species Thiomicrorhabdus sp. The sequence goes on from NZ_OY782570.1 coordinate 139,842, forward strand.
GGTCAGAGCCGCCCCGGTCATTTCGACGGTGTGACGACCATTGTGATGAAATTGTTTCAGTTGGTTCGTCCCGATGTCGCGGTTTTTGGCCAGAAGGATTTTCAGCAGTTGAAGATTATTCAGCGCATGGTCACCGACTTGAATATGCCGATTGAAATTTTGCCGGCGCAAATTGCCCGTGAGCATGACGGTTTGGCACTGAGTTCACGAAATCAGTATTTAAATACTGCTCAAAGAGCGGTGGCTCCAGTGCTTCAGAGGGTTTTGAAGAGTGTTGAAGTGGCGTTGCGTGCGGGAGAAAGAGCGTTTGATCCATTGTGCTTGGAAGCGGAGAAACGTTTGCTGAGTGCTGGATTCGAGGAAGTGGATTACCTGAAAATTTGCGATCCTGAGACCTTAAGGCCCTCTCAAGAGGCCGATCGCCGGTTTGTGATCTTAGCTGTTGCCCGTCTTGGAACAACGCGGTTATTGGATAATATCTGCTTGGAAGTTTCATAATAAAAAAACGCTCTTGATTGAGCGTTTTTTATTGGGTTGCGAAGGTGAGTTAAGCATTCAACCGGCTTTTATATCCGCCATTTGCGTTGGGATCGTATTGCGCGTATGGGTGATCTCATTGCGTTCGTTGAAATACACCAGTTTTGGTTTGAACTGCTCCGCTTCGGCTTCATCCATGCTCACATAGGTCGCGATAATCAGTAAATCCTGAGGGCTGGCTTTGTGAGCGGCAGCACCGTTGACGGAAATAATTCCGCTGTGATCTTCCGCTCGAATGGCGTAGGTCGTGAAGCGTTTGCCGTTATTGACGTTATAAATTTGAATTTGTTCGTATTCACGGATTCCTGCAACATCCAGAAGATGACCGTCAATCGCGCAGGAGCCTTCATAATCGACTTCCGAATGCGTGGTGGTCACGCGGTGAAGTTTTGATTTTAATAGCGTAATTTGCATTGTCTTCTCTTATTTCTTTGCAAGCGGGATCACCGCTTTTTAAGAATGTTTAATCGGATCAATATTATACCCGGATTTTCAGAAAATTCTAATATGGGTATTAATATGGATGTATTCGAGCCTTTTCAAGTCGGCTTAACAAAAAATCCCGCCGGTTGGCGGGAGATTGTTATGTGTCGGAAGCTTATCCTGTGTTTCGCATTCCGGCGGCAATGGCATTGATGCTGTTCAGCAAGGGCCCTAACCACAGATCGCGTTCTTCATCGGTTGCATCCACCGCTTTATAACGGCGCAGAATGGCGATTTGGATGTTGTTCAGAGGAACCAGATACGGGTTTCGGCGTTTCAGAGACAAGGCAATTGTCGGAGTTTCCGCCATGAGATATTCGTTGCCGCTGATTTCCAGAATACGTTTTACCGCTCGGGTATGTTCCTCGGCAATCATGGTGTAGATTTTCTGCGCTTCGTTCTGATTCTGCCCTAGTTTGCTGTATTCTGCACCGATTGTCAGATCGGTTTTGAACAGAGACATCTGGATGTTACTCATTAGAGCGCGGAAAAACGGCCAGTTTTGGTACATTTCCTTAAGTCTTTCGTCGCCGTGCTGTTCGATCCAGTTATTGATCGCATAACCGGTTCCTTGCCAGGCAGGGAAGGTCAGGCGAGCCTGCGCCCAACCGAAAATCCACGGAATTGCTCGAATCGAAGATTTCGACAGATTGCCTTTTTTACGGTGGGAAGGTCTGGAACCGATGTTCAAAAGACCGATTTCGGTGACCGGAGTCGCTTCGTAGAAGAAATTGAAGAAGCCTTCGGTGCGGTCTGTTAGTTCTCGGAAACTGTATTCTCCGTCCTTGGCCAGAACTTTCATGGTTTCCAGATATTCATCCTTGTCGCTTTGCAGCGGTTTGACCAGGCCAAGGCTGGCTTTCATCAGACCGGTGACACCAAGGGACAGCTCATACATTGCGGTTTCGGTATTGCTGTATTTATAGGATAGCACTTCGCCTTGCTCGGTGAACTTGATCGAGCCGCGTACGGTGCCGGTCGGCTGGGATAGAATCGCATTGTGAGTCGGGCCGCCGCCGCGACCGACAGTACCGCCTCGGCCATGGAACAATCGGCAGTCGACCTGATGTTCATCGGCCAGTTTCATAATCTGTTGTTGAGCCTGGTACAAGCTCCAGGCAGAAGACAGATTACCGCCATCTTTTGCAGAGTCGGAATAACCCAGCATGATCTCCTGCTGGTTGCCGGAGGCCTGCAACAGTGCTTTATAAGTCGGGTTTTCGAACAGTGCTTCGGTTACCGGTACGATATGTTCCAAATCTTCGATGGTTTCGAACAAAGGCGAAATACGGATATCGCAGTAAGGTTCACCGGCATTGTAGCCCGCTAAACCGGCCTGGTGCGCCAGGAAGAGAACTTCCATCACATGGCTGGCATCGTGGGTCATAGAGATTACGTAATTGTTGAAGGCGTTCGGACTGATTTCCTTGCGCATTTCACGAATGACATTGAAGACTTCCAGAACTTCTTTGGTCATGTCCTTGAGGGCAAGATGCTGAGTATCGATAATCGTTGCTGAAGCAACGTGCTTGGCGAGCAATGCCAGCTTTTCGTTTTCGCTGAGGCTGGTGTAATCGATGTCAAGGTGAATCAACAGGTCGGCAACTGCTTCGCTGTGAACCGTTGATTCCTGACGGATGTCCAGACGCATCAGATAGAAACCGAAAGTTTTAACCAGACGGATCAGGTCTTGAAGTTCTTCGTTGGCCACATTTTCGTCGCCATGTCCGCACAGGGAGGTGTAAATCAGCTCCAGATCACGCAGGAATTCGGCTTCGGACGAATAGGCGAAACGGTGTTTTTCGACATTTTCGTCGTTCAAGCGTCCTTCGATATAGTTAATGTTGTGTTGCAGGCGGCCTCGCATCAGATAAAGGAAGCGACGGTAAGGTTCGTCTCTGAAACGTTCAGGGCGTCTTCTGAAGACCGATTCGATCAGGTCGGCATCGACAATCGTTGCGCGGTTGATAATATCCTTAGAGATATTGCACAGATAACGCGAATGGGTCAGTTTCGAACTCAGATCGAAAACGCGTTTCTGATATTCGTAAATGACGGCGCGGCTTTGCAGCAGCAATGCGTGTACGGTGGTATCGTGGGTGACAAACGGGTTTCCGTCTCGGTCGCCGCCGATCCAGGAGCCGAACGTCAGGAAATTAGGTGTTTCGATCTCGTCTTCCGGATAGTGGCGTGCCAAAGCGCGTTCCACATAGCGGTATACGGTTGGGACCGCGTCGAACAGCGATTGACGGAAGTAGTAGATACCATTACGGATTTCGTCTTCCACGGTCGGTTTTTGACGACGGACTTCATCGGTTTGCCACAGCACTTGAACCTGAGATTCCAGCTGCTGGTGAATGGTTTCGATGGCGTACTGGTTATTGAAATTGTCGGCATCGTTGAGAGCGCCGATGTCCAGGAAAATGCGTCGCAGGTTGTCCATCACCGAACGGCGTTTCGATTCGGTCGGGTGAGCGGTGAAAACCGGAATGTAGTTGAGCTTGTTTAGCAGGGTTTGCATCTGGCCTGCATCCAGCCCCTGTTCTTTGAATTCGGCGATGGTGTTCAGTACCGAACCTGCCCAGTGTGGCCCGTCGCGGCGCAATTGGCCTTGTCTTTCGTGATATTGGTGCTCTTCTTCGGCAAGGTTGACTAAACTGAAATAGATGTTGAAGGCGCGGATGATTTGGGTGAGGTCGTCCGCCGGTAGAGATTCAATGAAGGCGGTCAGTTCGGATCGGAGTTGAGGGTTGTCCTCTTTCTGTAACTGAATGTAGCCCTTTCTCAGGCGTTCCACAGCGTCGTAAATTTCTTTTCCGACCTGGGATTCAATTACTTTTCCCAGAACTTTACCCAATAATTTGACACGTGCTCTCAGTTGTTTATCACGTTGTTCAACAGCCATATTTACTCTCAGTTTATAAAAAAATTGCGAAACATTATATCAGAAGTTTTTAGTCGCCTTGAGATGGAATTTATGAGCCCGGGAATTCCCGGTAAATTCCAAATTATGGCTGACTTTGCGCTTCCGAAGGTTTAAAAAGGGTCGGTCTGAATACTGTTGCCGAAATTGTTGCAACTGTGAGGGTTGAAGCTTAATTCGGCGTTAAAGCTTTCAATCCGTTCATCAATAAAGCGTAATTTTCCGGCAACGATATCGGATAATTTAAACGGGTAGGGTGGCGCCAGGCCCATGCTTCGATTCAGGGCATTCATCACTTGGGCGACGCGGCCCCATTCGTCGAACCAGCTGTCAAAATCGTTTTCTTTGGGCTCGTAAACGCTTAATCCGTAGCCGACGGCGGTTTCAAGCGTGTCGACGATGTGCAGATAATGTGCCCAGGTTTCCGCCCAGTCTTCATGCGGATGGCTTCCGGCGTATGGCGTGATGTAGCGACCGCGCCAATGGTGCTGTTTTCCGGAATCGTAGTAGTATTTTAGCGCCTGTTCGTAATTCTGCCGCTCGTCGCCGAATACTTCGCGAAATCGTTCCCGGCTGCTTTCGTTATGCATCAGCTTATCCCAGAAGTAGTGGCCGATCTCGTGTCTGAAGTGACCAAGAAGCGTGCGATAGCGCTCTTTCATCTGTTCTTTCATCGCATGCAGAAACCCCTCGTCGGCTTCGGCGGCGTTGATGGTTATCAAGCCGTTATTGTGGCCAGTCAGAAGATGCTCGATGGCAACATTAGGATTGGAGCGCTGATCTTCCATAAAGTCAAAACACAGATTGTTATGTTCGTCGAAGCGGACCGTGGTAAAAAGCTGCAATTCCAGCAGGGTATGGAATAAACGCCGTTTGGCGTTTTCCAGTCTCTGCCAGCGAAAACGGTTGCGATCCACCGTCTGATCCGGAATTGTACGCGTGGTGCGGCAGCTGATGCATTGACAGCTGCTGTCGGGGGCCTGTCTGCTCAGTGCCCAATTGCATTCGACCACCTGATAACGATTTTCACAGAGTTTAAAGCTGATGGTTTCGGAGGAAGTGCTTGTGTCGGTATAGAATAAGCCGTCTAGTGCGATTTCTCCGCTCCACATAGTCTGGACGTCGGGGTCGTAACAGAGGTCACGGCCGCAGTTCGGGCAGAAAAGATCGTTAAAGAACACTTCCTGATCGCATTGACAAAAAAATCGTTTCATCTTTTTTCTCTAGTCGAATTGGACTGCTGTGACTTCCCGTTGATAGTCGGTTCCGGGGAAGTCGGCCCGCTTACGAACTTACGCAACCTCCTTTGGATTAAACCACAGGTGGTAAAACTCGGAATGCAGTGCAGAGAGTTTGATCTGAATTCGATCCAGATAGTTGTGTAAGTCCAGAGATCCGACTTGGTAGTCTTTACTTTGCAGTAATGCAGCTTTTAGGGCCTCGATTTGCGGATTGAGGTTTTCTCCGTGCGGTAATTTTAGCGCCGTGCGTTCAATTATGCCAATATTGAAAAGCAATGCCCGGGCAAAATCTTCGTCCTGAATCAGAAAGTCGATCACCTGCTGGCCGCTGATTTCGGTTTGGAACTTCTGGCGGTACATGAAATAGGCGCTGGATGATTTTAACAGGTGCGCCCAGAGGACGCTGTCGAAGGCGTGTTCTTCGCCGGGAAGGGTTTCCTGAGCGATGAACAGGCCTCCGACATCGAGCAGTCTCGAGGTCATGTCGGCGCGTTCGATGCTCATGCCGAGCTTGATGAAACGGTAGGTGTCGTTCTGACTCATGGTGCCGGCAAGCATTCCGGACCAGGCTTGGCAGGAACGGATGATTTCTTTCAGGAGTTCATTGCGTTTGCTGCGGGTTTTGAAGTCCCCTTCGCGCGCCTTCACCATTAGATAAAGTTCGTTAATATGAATCCAGGCTTCGCGCGGCAGGATGTCGCGAGTGGTGCGGGTATTTTCCCGTGCCCACCAGAGAGAAGCGATCAGGGAAGCGGGGTTATCCAGGTCGCACAAAAGCATTTTCATGCAGTTTTTTTTCGGTTTTTACATCGTAGAACTGGTCGAAATAGTCCTCGTTACTGGTGATTTGCACCAAGGTATACCAGTTCAGTTTGACAGATTTCGGCAGGTCGAACATCAGCTGGGAGTGAATGCGGGCGAGGCGCGCCGTGTTTTCGACGCGTTCAATATAACGGGCTAACCAGTAAACTCGTTCGGCAACTTTTGACAACATCTTAATTCTCCTCCGTTTGTACAATCCATGTGTCTTTACTTCCGCCTCCCTGGGAGGAGTTGACGACAAGCGAGCCTTTTCGTAACGCAACCCGTGTCAGCCCGCCGGCCGTGACATAGGTGCTGGCTCCTTGGAGAATAAATGGTCTTAGATCAATGTGTCGTGGTTCGATTCCTTCTTCACATAAAGTCGGCGCAGTGGATAGCCCAAGCGTCGGTTGAGCAATGTAATTACGTGGATTTTCCTGAATCAGCTTGGCGAAGGTCTGTAATTCTTCATTACTGGCATTCGGGCCGATTAAAAGCCCGTAGCCACCGGATTCGTTAGCCGGCTTGACGACAAGCTCCTGCAAATGTTCCAGAACGTATGCCTTGTCTTGCGGGTTGCTGCACAGATACGTTGGAACATTGGACAGAATCGGTTCTTCGTTTAGGTAATAGCGAATCATATCCGGAACATAAGCATAGACGACTTTGTCATCGGCTACGCCGCAACCGGGAGCGTTTGCAATAGCGACATTTCCTGCCCGCCATGCGCGCATCAAACCGGGAACGCCCAGAATGGAGTCTTCGCGGAAGACTTCCGGGTCGATAAAGTCGTCGTCAATACGGCGATAGATAACGTCAACCTGAGTCAAGCCGTCGATGGTGCGCATGTAGACGCAATTGTCTTCCCGAACGACCAGATCGTTGCCTTCGACAAGTTCGGCGCCGATTTCATGGGCGAGAAAAGCGTGTTCATAATATGCCGAATTATAGATGCCGGGAGTCAATACCACGATTTCCGGTGTGAGAGTTTCGTTCGGGCAGATGGAGCGTAGCATTCGATTGAGTTCGGAGGTATAGCCGTCTACCGGCATGATATTGATATCGCGGAAAGCTTCCGGGATGACCTGTTTCATTACCGCGCGATTTTCCAGCATGTAGGACACGCCCGAAGGGACGCGCAGGTTATCCTCAAGAACGTAGACTTTTCCATCACTGTTGCGAACCAGATCGGTGCCGCAGATGCACGCCCATGATTGATGTTTCAGGCGCATTCCGCAACTTTCTTTTCGATAATCTTTGGACGACAGAATCACTTCTTCCGGGACAATTCCGTCTTTAAAGATGTTCTGGTCGTTATAGACGTCTTCAATGAATGCGTTTAAAGCTTTGAGGCGCTGTTTTAATCCAATCGAGATGTTTTCCCATTCCTGAGCTTCGATGGTGCGTGGAAAAACATCAAACGGCCATAGGCGGTCAATGTTGCCTTTGTCGCTGTAGACGGTAAAGGAGATCCCCATTTGTGCAATGGTGCTTTCGGCATTTTTCTGCAGTTCGTTCAAGGCTTCGAGAGGAAGGCCGTCGAGGCGGTGAAAAAATTCTCGCGCGGAGGGTCTTAAGGAGTGGGGACTGTCAAAAGCTTCGTCGTAAAAATCGTTAAGGGGGTAATTAAGTGTTGCTTGGTTCATGGATTTCGGCTCAAGTCTATTGCGGTGGTGCAACGGGTTACAAAATGTCGTCTTTTGTAACTCTATAAGCAGAAAATCAGTATGGTTTAAAAAAGTCTTTTTTAATCAATCGGTTATTTTTTTATGGCAGGGTGAGGATGGGATGAAAAGCCAGGGCTGGAGAGTTAAATTGGTGGGTGGCTTGCACCAGTTTGGGGCGATTTGACTGGGTGAATTCGGCTCCGCCCAAGGTGTGGCGAAGCCTGATAAGGGATTAACCTTTGGCGTTGAAGGTTTCAACTCCGCCTAGAATTTCCTGACGGGCTTCTTCGGCATCTCCCCAGCCGTCAACCTTAACCCATTTACCAGGTTCAAGGTCTTTATAGTGGCTGAAAAAGTGTTCGACCTGTTCTTTCAAAAGCGGAATATCTTCCACTTTTTCGATGTTTGAATAGATCGGAGAAAGTTTGTCGACCGGTACGGCGATAACTTTGGCATCCTGACCGCCGTCATCGGTCATTTTGAAAATGCCGATCGGGCGACAACGAATAACCGAGCCGACCAACAATGGATGCGGAGTGACAACCAGAACGTCAACCGGGTCGCCGTCGTCGGACAGAGTGTCGTTAATGTAACCGTAGTTGGCAGGATAAGAAAGAGTTGAACCCTGTAGGCGGTCTACCCAGACAAGATCGGTCTCTTTGTCGACTTCGTATTTGATCGGTGGAGCAAACGCCGGGATTTCGATGATTACGTTTACGTCATTCGGTACGTCTTTACCGGCTGGAACAGCTGCAAAACCCATAATAAAAATTCCTTTAATTCAGTGATAAACGCAAAACACCCGCATAAAGCGGGTGTTGTTCGAATTGCTGTAAATTCGATTATTTAGTGTGGTAAGCAACAACCTTAGCCACTTCGTTCTTAGAACCTAGAACAACAGGAACGCGGTCGTGAATCCCTTGAGGTGCTACGTCCATAATATCCATGCGACCAGTTGAAGAAGCACCACCCGCTTGTTCAACAAGCATAGACATCGGGTTACCTTCGTACATTAGGCGAAGTTTACCGGCTTTTGACGGATCACGGTTGTCATAAGGGTACATGAAGATACCGCCACGCATAAGAATACGGTGTACTTCAGCTACCATAGAAGCAACCCAACGCATGTTGTAACGCTTACCTAAAGGACCTTCTTCACCCTGTAGGCAGTCATCGATGTACTGCTTCATTTCCGGTTCCCAGAAACGTTGGTTAGACATGTTGATTGCGAATTCAGCAGTGTCTTCCGGGATTTGAACACCGGACTTGGTCAGGATGAACTCACCAACAGTTGTGTCTAGAGTGAAGATGTTTACACCGTTACCGGTAGACATAACAAGTAGTGCAGATGGCCCGTAAAGAACGTAACCCGCAGCGACTTGCTTGCGACCGTTTTGTAAGAAGATCGATTGATCGTCTGCTGCTCTATCGTCTTCTGGCGCTTCTAAAATAGAGAAAATGGTTCCTACTGACAGGTTAACATCAATGTTAGAAGAACCGTCTAGAGGATCGAAAGTAACCAGGTATTTACCTGGAGTGGTGCTGGCGACAGTGTAATCTTCTTCTTCTGAGCCGATTGCTTTAACGTAAGGATTGTCGATTAAAGTGTCTTTTAATAGATCGTTAGAGATAACATCAAGCATTTTCTGAGTTTCGCCCTGAACGTTTTCATCTTCAGTTGCGCCCAGGATACCTGCCAGCTCACCTTGACGAAGTTTGAATGCGATGTCTTTACACGCAACGATTACGTCATTGATTACTAGTTCTAATTCCGCTGGAACACCGTCCGCTGCCAATACTTGGTCAAGTCTTTTCATCGAGGTTTTCTCTCTATGTAGTCAAAATTGAAAGTTAAAAATTAGCGTAATCTTACACTTTCGATGCGGGCTTATCAATTCAATTATTTTTTACATTCGGACTTTTACAAGTGATGCCTGCCTGTTAAAAGTGGCAAGGAAAAGCGCAAAACTTTCGGAAATGGCGGGGCGAAGTGTAAAATGGCGTTTTGTTTTGAATCGGTCAAAGCGATCAAAAAACGCTGCTTTGTATAGCGTGGGTTTATTTGTTGTTCTGAAATTTATTAGAGAGTGCCATGAAGTTTATCGTTAAATTGTTTCCGGAAATTATGATTAAAGGCGGCCCGGTCAAAAAAAGAATGATCAGCCTGCTGTTTGACAATTTACGGACTTTGCTGGCGCGAGTAGACGGACGGATTGAGGTCAAGCGCTTTTGGGACAAGCTGGAAGTGCAGAGCCCTGAAGAGTGTGTCGATGAGGTTCGTCGAGTGTTGGGTCAAACGCCGGGAGTCGAACAGTTCCTGGAAGTCGTCCAGTATCAGACCGGGGAAGATCTGGAACAGATCGCCGAGAAGGTTGCCGAGCATAAACTTTCCTTGATTAAGGGAAAAACCTTTGTGGCGCGTGCCAAGCGCAGCGGTACCCATAGTGTGAGTTCTTTCGAAATCGAGCGTTATGTCGGTTCTTATCTGTGCCGACACGGTGATCCGCAAGGGGTCGATTTGCGGCATCCCGAAGTAAAAGTTGAATTTGAACTGGAACAAAATACTTTGAACGTCATTACCGAGCGTCGCATCGGACTGGGCGGTTTTCCGATGGGGGCTCAGGGTGAAGTCTTGTCGCTCATGTCCGGCGGGTTTGACTCGACGGTGGCAAGTTACTTAACCATTAAACGCGGAATCAAGACGCATTTTATTTTTTTCAATCTTGGCGGCGCGGCGCATGAAATCGGCGTGAAGCAGGTTGCGCTCTATTTGTGGAGCCAGTTTGCTGCTTCGCATAGAGCGTTTTTTATCAGTGTGCCTTTCGAGGCCGTGGTCGAAGAAATTTTTCGATCGACGCACGAAAGCTATATGGGCGTCACCTTAAAACGCTTGATGCTGCAAGCTGCGGAAAAAATTGCTGATCAAATGGGGATCGATGCTTTGGTAACCGGGGAAAGTGTGGCCCAAGTCAGTAGCCAGACATTACGAAATCTGGCGGTGATTGACGAAGCTACGGATAAGCTGGTTCTGCGTCCGCTGGCAACGATGAATAAGCCGGAGATTATCCAGATTGCCGATCAGATCGGTACCCGTCATTTCGCTGAAAATATGCCTGAATATTGCGGCGTTATTTCCAAAAATCCGGTAACGAACGCCTCCTTCGAGCGTATGCATAAAGAGGCGGCCAGATTCGATTATGACGTTTTGCAGGCAGCGATTGATTCGGCGCAAACTCTGGCGGTCGATCAGATTATTGAAGATGTTAACCAGGCGGAAGCGGTAGAAGTGGTGCGTGATTTACCGGAAGGCACGATTGTGATTGATATCCGCCGCCCGCAGGAAAGTGATGCGAATCCGTTGGCGATTACCGGTTCCTTGTCGATTCCGTTTTATGAGTTAAATCGTGAATTCTTCAAGTTAGATGCCGAGCGCGAATACCTGTTGTATTGCGAGAAAGGTGTGATGAGTCAGCTGCATGCTCAGTATCTGCGCGACAAGGGCGCGGAAAACGTTAAGGTGTATCGTCCACGCTGAGACGCTCTTCCTTCTGAAAGTTCTCCGAAGCGTTTTCTTCGGTGTTTTGCGGTTGTACTGTTTGCAGTAATCTTTCTTCTTTTAGCAGATGCTTGCGTTCGGAGACTTCCTTGGCCAGCTTGAAGGCGATTTTGGTTTTCTGGATGGTGGCGACGTAGTTGACGGTTTCGTAGCCGACGGTGTCCAATGCCATTTTTTCGACGTTATAGAACCACTTGTATGGATCAATGCCTTTTTTGCGTGCCATTCTCTGGAACTGGCGTACTCTTCCCGGACCGGCATTGTATGCGGCAAGGGAAAAATTAATCCGTTCTTCCGGCGTATATTCATCCCCACTGAAATAGTAATCTCTTAAAAATGCCAGATATTTGGTGCCGGCCAGAATGTTGGTTTCCAAATCTTTGATATTCGGAATGTTCACAATTTTGGATGAGGCGGTCGATTGACGGATTTGCATGATGCCGTAAGCGCCGACGCGGCTGCGCAGATTTTGTTCAAAACGGGATTCCTGGTAAGCCTGGGCTGCGATCAGGTGCCAGTCGAAATCGAAGAAAGTGGCGTACTTTTCGAAATAATATTGCAGGCAAGGGTTTTCATCCAGTGCGCTCAAGCTTAAAGGTGCTTTGATCCAATAGGGGTTTTTAAAATATTTTTTGTAGAGGCTGTTGCCCAGCAGTTTTCCCGGCCGGGCGTAGTTTTCAATAAAGTTGTTGAGAGACGCTTTGAGTTGGGGAAGGTTCTGGTTGATCGCCCAGGCAATCTGTCCACCGCGATAAATCGGAAAGCCGTTGTAGATTTTCAGTTTTGGATAAATGCTGCTGTAGATTTCTGCGATATGATCGTCGCTGATCGTATAGTCGTAAAGTCCGGCATTGACCAGCTCAAGAATGTCTTCTCCTTCAAGAAGCGGGTCGGCTTGGATGATTTCCATTCCCGGCAATCCCAGTCTGCCGAGCGCTTGATTAAGTTGCTGCAGGTGAATGACGTAACTGCTGTTGGAAACGACGGCAATTTGTTTGTTGGATAGGTCTTCCAGACGCTGAATCGGTTGGGCATCGGCATTGGCAACCAGGATTTCCTGAACATTACGGATATACGGATCGGTAAAGTCGACCAGCATGCTGCGTTCGGGCGTGACAGTCAGACCTGCGGCTACAATGTCGCCGTATCCGGCCAGCAGTCCGGCTATAAGCTGATTGAACGGCTGAGTCAGAAAGATGATATGCGTTTTGTATTTTTCCCGCCTTGGACCACGGTTCAGGTAGTCTTCGTAGGCTTTGAGAAGGTCGTGTTCAATACCACGATCGCCTTTGTGAGTATGAAAGAAGTTGGTGCGGTTATAACTGATCAATACTCGGAGGATTCGGCGCTCGCGTATTTTGTCTAAATCCCCAATGAAGGGTGCATTAATGCGTTTGTTTAAAGAGATTGGTGCAGTTTGCGCCTGTGCGGAATTCGGATGTTGAGCGCCGAATAGAAAAAAGACCAGCAAGGCGATCGGCAGTGTCCGGCGATAGCGGTTCAATTTGGTTTGCATGACTGTCCAAATCCGTTTGTTTTATGACTTCTCGGGGGAGTTTGTCTGCACCATAGGCCGCCTCAAGGCCAGTTTTGGTTGCATACATTTCTCCGCGGTTTGCAGGTTGTTGCCTGTCGTGTTTTGTCTTCCGCCCTGTTTCAGGAGCGGATGGAAAGCAGGCAGCACTGTTTTCGATGTTTCACGGAGGTTTTCGGCAATCTCGAGAAGTTTTTAAGAAAAATAAAGGGTCAATTGGGAATTTGCAAGTTTTTTACTTGGAAAATTTGCCGGAAAACAGCGGGTTGGCGCCACTTTTTTATTTTGGATTTGTGGGGTTTGCTTATCCCGTTTAAGGGAAGGCTAAGGACATAAAATACCCTTAGGGAGCGGCACGCTCAAAGACCTTCAGGTCTTCCTGCTAGATTGTCTCCCGTTAAAAAAATAAAAATGAGGATAATTCAGAAATGAAAATAACGCCGCGAGCCGATGCCGATTGACAGGTTCAGCCGAGTAAGAAGAAGCATTTTTGTCTTTAATAAAGAGGCGCCGTAACAGGAATGCAATAAACTCCGAAGCGCTTTTGGTATAATGCATCGGATTTTTAATGAAATGTTTGTGATTGTTGTTTCGGCAGTGGAGTCTTAGCCGAATGCGAATGTTTCCAAACCAGTTAGTGAAATTGTAGAGTGACTAAAGAAAAAATTTTGGATCAGAAAGATCCACATGCCCAGCGTGAAGCTGAAAAATACGAGAATCCTATCCCCAGCCGCGAGTTTATTTTAGAAAGCCTCGAAGCCGAGCAGAAACCGCTAAGACTGCATCAGGTCGCAGAATTGTTAGATGTTTCAGAAGACGATGAAGATCGTTTTGAAGCCTTGTCCCGTCGTTTGAAAGCGATGGTGCGTGATGGTCAGTTGATTCGCAACCGTCGCGGCGCTTTCGGATTGTTGAAAAAGATGGACTTGATCAAGGGTCGGGTTCTGGGCCACCCTGACGGTTTTGGGTTTCTGGTTCCGGACGAAGGTGGCAAGGATCTGTTTCTTTCTGAGAAAGAGATGCACAAAGTGCTGCATGGCGACAAGGTGATTGCTTCGGTTATCGGAGAGGATCGTCGTGGCCGCCAAGAAGGGGCGATCATTGAAGTGTCCGAGCATGGCACCCAGCAGTTGCTTGGGCGTTTGAACTTCGAAGACGGACTGGCATGGGTTCGTCCGAACAATAACCGCATTACTCAGGATGTGTTTATTCCTCAAGATGGTTTGATGGGAGCCAAAGAAGAACAGATTGTTCTGGTCGATATTATTCATCAACCGTCTTCTAGATCGGGACCGATTGGAAAGGTAGTCGAAGTGGTTGGCGACTATATGGCTCCCGGAATGGAGATTGATTCGGCGATCCACGCTTACGGTATCCCCAATGAATGGTCGGAAGCTTTGCTGGAAGAGCTGAAAGCTTTCGGCGATGAAGTCACCGAAGCGGATATGGAAGGGCGCAAGGATTTGCGTTCCTTGCCACTGGTGACGATCGACGGTGCCGATACCAAGGACTTTGACGATGCGGTTTTTGCCAAACGGCGAAAAAACGGTTGGCGTCTGGTTGTCGCCATTGCCGACGTGTCGCATTACGTCAAGCCCGGAACCGAATTGGATAAAGAAGCTTTTAAACGCGGTAATTCAGTCTATTTCCCGCAAAGAGTCGTACCAATGCTGCCGTCCAAGCTATCCGATGGTTTGTGTTCACTGAATCCGCATGTCGACCGTTTGTGTATGGTGGCCGATCTGGCGATTGACGAAGAAGGCCGTTTGGAACGCAGTCAGTTCTATCAGGCGGTAATGAACTCCAAAGCCCGCCTCACCTATAACCAAGTGTACGATATTCTGACGAATCCGCAAAGCGATTTCCGTGAGGAATTTGCAGAGCAGCTCTCTCCGCTGGAAGATTTGTATGAGTTGTACAAAGTTTTGCTTAAAGCGAGAGAAGCGCGTGGAGCTTTGGAATTTGACACCACTGAAACGCGTATTGTCTTTGATGATGCCAAAAAGATTCAAGAAATCGTGCCGGTTGTGCGTAACGATGCGCACAAGTTGATTGAAGAATGCATGTTGATGGCGAATGTCGCCACAGCACGTTACTTGAAATGGCATAAGTTGCCGATTATTTATCGCGTGCATGAACCACCGACAGAAGAACGTCTGAAAAACCTGCGTACCTTCCTGGCGGACTTTGGTCTCGGTTTGAACGGTGGAAATGAGCCGACAGCGCATGATTATGCCGAAGTGGTTGAGCAGGTTGCCGGTCAGCCATATGAGCATCTGGTGCAGACCGTCTTGCTTCGCAGCATGAATCAGGCGGTTTACCAACCGGACAATAAAGGCCATTTCGGCTTGAATTATGAGCATTACACCCACTTCACTTCGCCGATTCGCCGTTATCCCGATCTGTTGGTGCATCGTGCGATTCGACACGCCTGGACCAAGCAGGGGCCGGCAACTTTCCTTTATGACGATACGAAGATGGCCGACATGGGAAGCCACTGTTCGGATACAGAACGCCGTGCCGACGAAGCGACGCGCGATGCGGTTACTTTCCTGAAGTGCGAATTTTTGTCTCATCGCCTTGGCGAAGAGTACGATGCGGTCATCACTTCGGCGACCAATTTCGGTCTGTTTGTTGAAATCGACCCTTTATATGTTGAAGGATTGGTACACATTACCGAATTAGGTGAAGATTATTTCCATTACGATAATGCCCGTCATTGTCTCAAAGGCGAGAGAACCGGGAAAGTTTACCGTTTAGGGGATCGTATTCGTGTTCAGGTTGCGCAAGTTAATCTGGACGATCGCAAGGTTGATTTACGTTTTATCGAAAGTCTGTCCGATTCCGGTTCGGCTTTTGCGGATGAAGAGCCAGCTGAAGAGCAAGAGGACGACTCGTCTTCCGACAAGAACAAAAAGTCCCGCAAGAAGCGGTATTACCGGAAAAAACGTAAGACTCCGAAGCCAAAGGCGAAAGCATGAGTCGTGAGGTGATTTTCGGATTGCATGCGGTGGAAAAGTTCATCAAGCAATCTCCGCAGTCGGTATATTCGATACGCTTTATGAAAGGGCGTTTGAATAACCGTCAGCAGGCTTTGTTCGATCAGGCAAAAAACTTGGGATTGGCACCGCAATTTGTGGCCAAATCCGAGTTTAAGGCTTTTGATGAGATGAATCATCAAGGGGTTCTGGCGGAAGTTGCCAAGCAGGCGGATTTGACCGAGAATGACCTGCTGGACTTGGTTGAGAATACACCGAATCCACTGGTGATTTTTTTGGATGAAGTTCAGGACCCGCATAATTTGGGAGCGATTTTGCGAACTGCGGACGCTGTTGGTGCCGCGGCGGTGGTGATTCCCAA
Organism: Thiomicrorhabdus sp.; assembly: GCF_963677875.1. Classification (NCBI taxonomy): domain Bacteria; kingdom Pseudomonadati; phylum Pseudomonadota; class Gammaproteobacteria; order Thiotrichales; family Piscirickettsiaceae; genus Thiomicrorhabdus; species Thiomicrorhabdus sp. The sequence goes on from NZ_OY782570.1 coordinate 155,944, forward strand.
GCACAATTCGGTAGGAATGAATGCGACGGTGCGCAAGGTTGCCAGTGGCGCTGCCGACAATGTGAAATTGATTGTGGTCTCGAATCTGGTTCGGACGCTAAAGCAGCTGCAGTCTTCCGGAATGTGGATGATTGGTTTGGCCGGGGAAACGGATTTGACGGTGTATGACCATGATCTGACCGGTTCGATCGGTATCGTTATGGGCGCAGAAGGCAGTGGATTGCGGCGTTTGACGAAGGAAGCCTGTGATCATTTGGCCGCGATCCCAATGGTTGGCGTGGTTGAGAGCTTGAATGTTTCGGTAGCTACCGGCGTTGCGGTTTATGAAGCTTACCGTCAAAGACATTCGAGAAAATAAAGGTGATTGCTTTCTATTTGAAAAGGCGTCTTGATGACGCCTTTTTGCTGTCAGGGTCAGCGGTCGCCTAACAGATAAATATCTCCTTGATCGTCCACTCGAATCGGCAGGCTTTTCAACGATTCGTTCCAGCATGGGCCTTCAACACATAGTCCGTCTTCGATGTTAAAAAAAGCATCGTGAACGGAGCATTTCATGGTTTTTTCAAACGGGTTTACATCAATTTTATAGGCTTCATTAAGTGGTACGTTCTGGTGTGGGCAGTTGTTTTCGTAGGCTTTTATTCCAGTTTCGTATTTGATTAAAACGATGGAAGTGCCATCCAGGCTTTCGACGACGGTTGCTTTGGCGTTGGTGACCTGTTTGATATTGGCCAGAGGGCGGTCAGCGTTTTTTTCGGACAGAATATCGTCAAGACCTTGTTGGCGGATTTTTTTGGCAGCCAGCTGTGATGCAAAAGCTACCGCTTCCTGAAGGTTGCCGGTTGCGTGCAATGAATGAATCAGTCCCGCATTGAAAGTATCACCTGCTCCAAGCGTATCAATGATGAGATCGACGGTTTCTGCCTTCTGATGCCTGATTTCTCCGCCAGGAGTACAGAACCAGGCTCCATTTTCTCCCCAGGTGCAGACGAGGTTTGTTTGCGGAGCAAGTTCTCGAATGGAAGAGAGCAGGGCTTCCCCGTCGGTAAAGCCCTTGGCTTTTGCATAGTGATGCGAAACAATCAACAGATTTGCCTGAGAGAAAAGCGCCTCGATTCCTTCTCGCGGCTTTTCGATTTCAAGCGAGATCGGCTGCTGGTCGAGAAAGGTTTTGGCGATGTTCAGCATTCCGGGTAGGTGTTCCATATTCCGGCCTTCAAAGTGCAACCAGTCGTACTCCTCGATTTCGATTTTGGCGAAAAAATCGAATCCGACTTCCGGCAAATCTCGATAGTGAACAATCGTTCTTGAACCGTTGTGCTGATTTAGCGTCACGAAAGAATGCGGAGTACGGCCTTTGATAAAGGTCTGAACATGCTTGGTATCAATGTTGCGTGCCTTGATGCCGGAAAGAAGTTGTTTGGCTTCCTGATCGGCGGCCACCGATGTACAAATGGCGCATTGATGTCCAAGCTGGGATAAAACATACAGGCTGTTGTTGATATTCCCGCCAACCAGCTGTTTTTTCTGCTGCGCACGGAGTTCTTCATTCTCTTCCGGAAAATGGTCGACGGTAAGTAGAGTGTCCAGGACGGCGTTGCCGATTCCGAGTATTTTTGCCATGGATTGCTTATGCTCTTGAGTTTAAAAGGTTTAAGGCTGAAAACGGCCGCAAATTTTAGCACACCGTAAAAAAAATCGAAATGTTACGGAAAAATGACTTGACAAGCCGGAAAGTGAATAACCTTAAAAATAACTTGACATCAATGGAATTGTTTTTAATTTTAATTGTTAGAGTCAGGTGTTTTGATATTTATGTAAGTTGTTGAAAATAAAGTGTTAATCGATGTTTTTGATCGAGTGTCAAAAAGTTTTTATTGACAGAAATCTTTTCCACAAAAGCTGTGGATAACTTTGTGTGTAATTTTCTAGAAACTCGCTTAAGTCCTTTAAACTAGCGAATAAATATTAAATTGCTTAAAAAATAATCAACCAGGTTTTTATTTCGTCGGGCGGTTCGTTTATAAATAAAAATTAAGGTTAATTTAAGAATAAAAAAAATCAATGACCATGAAGAGATGCGCTTAATTCTAAATGATAAAATGACCTGAAAAATTATAGAACACTTAATTAACGGGTATGGGTTTACATTATGGCGGATATTAAAACAGCGTTTCATATAGGATGTGGGAACTGCGGTTTACAAAAAATTTGTTTTCCGACAGGGTTGATAAAATCGGATGTTGATCGTCTGGATACGATTGTCGATCGAAAACCTGCTCTGAAAAAAGGCCAGCATTTATATCAGGTTGGCGATAAGTTTCAATCTTTGTTTGCGATTCGTGCCGGAGTGGTAAAGCTCTATGAGATTACCGACAGCGGTGAAGAGGTTATTCATGGTTTTTATCTGCCGGGAGATGTTCTCGGCATGGATGGCGTTGAAAACAAAGAGCATCAGTTTAACGCCACCGCGCTCGATTCTTTAAGTGTTTGCAGCTTGCCTTTCGATCAGTTGAACGATCTCTCCCTTCAGGTTCCGAATCTACACAACCAGATTCTGAAAGTTATGAGTAAAGAGGCTAATGAAAGTCGGCTGCATACGGATTTGCTGATGAAAAAAAGTGCAGATCAGCGTATGGCTCAGTTTATTCTCGGCATGTCGGAGCGCTACCGCGAAAGAGGTTATGTGTACGATGCCTTCCGATTGGCGATTTTGCATCGTGACGTTGCGCTTTACCTTGGTTTAACGCCAGAGACTGTTTCGCGAATTCTTGCCAAAATGCATTCCGATGGGATCGCTTCCTGGAAAAAGAAAGAAGTGCAGATCCATGATCGAGAAGGCTTGATGGCGCTTGCCGGAATCTCGCTTGAGCAGATTGCTAAAAAGCAGAAAGCTTAGAGCGGCGGTTTATTTATAGATTGGTTTCGATGTTAAATTGATCCTAATCAATAATTCGCGGGCACCCGCATGGTTAAATAGCAACCATGAAATCGTTGAATGTAACGTTTTTCATAATGTAGCCCGCTTCCCCAGCTATTGAAGCTGGGGTCTTTTACTTTTCTCTTTTTTTCTCTGAAGTTCATCTCTGTAACCCATTATTGCCTCTTTCTTATTGAAGGCTGTGGGAGCTTTTTCGGTATTTGGATCGCAATTTTTCCACATGGCACTACTTTTTTTGTGCGATTACGGTATATTATCCCTATCTGTAATTTTAAGCAGGAATTGGATATGTCTTTTAGCACTATTAAGAATTTGTTTCTTGTTGGCTTGATGGGGATGACTCTATCGGGTTGTAGTTCACTGTTCGACGGTATTTGGGATGTTGATAAATATGCCTACAACGAACCGAATGATCCTCGTCTCGTCGATAAAGAGTATCAAAGTGGTTCGGAATTGGCCTTGCGTTCTAAAGGCGACGATGGCTCCGATTCGACCGGTGCTATGGGCGCGGGCAACGGTGATGGAGATGCTGGAGCAATGAGTGCAATTGAAGCAGAAAAAGCACAGCTTCTGGCCTCGATTCGAGGAAAGGTAATTCATTTTGACTTCGACCGTTCAGTGATTCCGCCACATGAATATCAGATCATTAAAAACAATGCCCGCTATATGGCGTTGGAGCCGAATGCACGAGTAACGATTGAAGGGAATTGTGACGAGCGCGGAACTCGAGAGTACAACTTGGCTCTGGGTGAGAGACGTGCGGGTGCCGTTAAGGACGCTTTGATTGACGAGGGTGTCGATGCCAACCGTATTACTCTGATCAGCTTTGGTGAAGATAAGCCGGTAAATGATGCTCACAATGAAGCTGCATGGGCAGAAAACCGTCGCGCGGAATTTGTTTACTAAAATTGCGTTCTGCTACCGTTGAAATATTTGAAATCATCTAGAAATAGATGAAGTAAAAAGCCTTTCTGCCTCTGTGGCCGAAAGGCTTTTTTTGTTTACTCATATTCTTAAAGGGAAGATGTATGTTGAACCAAGCCCCGAAGGTCAACTATTTAAAAGATTATCAAGCTCCGAAATTTCAGGTTGAGAAGGTGGAGTTACAGTTTGAGTTGGAGCCGAACCGGACACGGGTGATTAATCGAATGCAAATTCAGCTTACCGAACCGCAGCAAAGTCTCAAACTGGATGGCGAAAATTTATCTCTGATTTCGGTTTTTCTGGAGGGTGAAGAGATCACGGAGCAATGTACGTTAAGCGATTCTTCGCTTGAGGTGCCGGTAAAGAGTGAGCGCTTTGTATTGCAGATCGAAACCGTGATCGATCCTCAAGGGAACACGGCATTGGAAGGTCTGTACCGGACCAGCGGAAACTACTGCACACAGTGCGAGGCGGAAGGATTTCGAAAAATCACCTACTATCCCGACCGACCGGATATTTTGAGTTATTTCACGACCAAAATCATTGCCGATACCAAAGAGAATCGGGTTTTGCTGTCGAACGGAAATTTAATCGAATCCGGTGAATTGGATGACGGCCGTCATTACGCCGTCTGGCACGATCCTTTTAAAAAGCCGTGTTATCTGTTTGCTTTGGTGGCGGGAAACCTTGAGTTTATTGAGGACGAATTCATTACTGCTGACCAGCGTTCGGTCACTCTGAGGATTTATGTAGAGCCAAAAAATATCGATCAGTGTGAACACGCCATGGAATCTTTGAAGCGTTCCATGAAATGGGATGAAGAACGTTTCGGGCTGATTTACGATTTGGATATTTATATGATTGTCGCCGTCGATGATTTCAATATGGGCGCGATGGAAAATAAAGGATTGAACGTCTTCAATTCCAAATTCGTTCTGGCCAAGCCGGAAACGGCAACCGATATTGACTATGAAGGAATCGAATCTGTAATCGGTCACGAATATTTTCATAACTGGACCGGGAACCGCGTGACTTGCAGAGACTGGTTTCAGCTGACCTTGAAAGAGGGATTGACGGTATTCCGGGATCAGGAGTTTACAGCGGACATGCTGTCACCAGCGGTAAAGCGCATTGAAGACGTCAAGCGTCTGAGAACCAATCAGTTTCCGGAAGATGCCGGGCCGATGTCGCATCCGATTCAGCCGCAGTCGTATATCGAAATGAATAATTTCTATACCATGACGGTATATGAAAAAGGCGCCGAAGTGGTTCGACTTTATCACACCATTCTCGGAGAAGAGGGCTTTAGAAAGGGGATGGACCTGTATTTTTCTCGTCACGATGGGCAGGCGGTAACCGTGGATTGTTTCCGTAATGCAATGGCGGATGCCAATGGTGTGGATCTGCAACAGATGAGAGCCTGGTATTTGCAGGCGGGAACCCCGAAGCTGGAAATTGTCGCGGAGTATTTTCCCGAGTTGCAGCGTTATCGGATGAAGGTCTGTCAATCGTTGCCGAAAAGACACCCCGAAGCGTTCGACCCGTTGCTGATTCCGCTTAAAATGGCATTGTTTGATTCTGAAGGTGGCGTTATTCCGTTGCATCCGGCGGAGGGTTGTTGTGATAAAGTCCGCTTGAATGCGGACGAAGCGATTTTGTTGCTTGATCAGGAGCAACAGTCATTTGAATTCGAAGCAGTTGCTGTTCAGCCGGTTCCTTCTCTGTTGAGAGGTTTTTCGGCTCCGGTGAAGCTGGTTTACGACTATTCTCAGGATGAGCTGGCTTGTTTGGCGGCGCATGACAATGACAGCTTTGTCCGTTGGGAATCAATGCAGACATTATCGCTTAATGAAATCAAACAGAATATTTCCCGTTTACAGCAAGGGGAAAAGCTGCAAATCTCTTCCGCCTATTTTTGTGCGTTCGAGAAAGTGCTTCAAGACGAGAAAGCCGATCCCGCCTTGATTGCCTTGGCGATTAATTTGCCCGATTTGACCTACATCGGAGAGCAGTATGATGTCGTTGATGTCGATGCCATCTACACCGTTCACAAGTGGCTCCGCGAACAGCTGGCGGTACGCTTTGAACCGTTGTTTGTCGAGCGCTATCGGAGCGTCAAGCATGATGCAGTTTATCGCTATGCGCGCGAAGACATTGCGCAAAGAAAATTGAAAAATGTCTGTCTGGCTTATCTGTCCTTGCTGCAAGACGGTTTACCGCTTGTATTGGAGCAATGCGATGCCAAGCGTAATATGACCGATGTGCTGGCTGCGCTGGATGCGCTTTCACACCTGGATGTTCCGCAGAGGGATGAGCGGCTGCAGGATTTCTATCGGCAATGGCGTCACGAGGCGCTGGTTTTGGATAAATGGTTTGCCTTGCAGGCATCATCGCATCACATCCATGCTTTGGAACATGTCAAAGAGCTGATGGATCACCCGGATTTCACCATGAAAAACCCAAACCGCGTGCGCAGTGTGCTTGGGGTTTTTGGGCGCTTGAATCTGCTTGGCTTCCATCGACGTGACGGAGCCGGCTACGAGTTCCTTGCCGAGCAGGTTTTAAAACTGGATCGGCTGAACCCTCAGGTTGCCGCGAGAATTGTGGCGCCGTTTACCCATTGGAAACGTTATGACCCTGCGCGTCAAGACAGAATGAAGCGGGCTCTGCAAAGTATTGCTGCCAGCCAGACGCTTTCCAAAGATGTGTATGAGATTGTCAGTAAATCTCTCTCCGAGAACTAAACTTCAGGCCAGAAAAATTGGATTAGAAATGCCGGCAATGATCGTAAAAAAAATGTCCTTGTGCAAAGTGCTTTGGATTCTTGCCGGAGCCATTCTGACGAATCCAATGGTCGCTTCTGCCGATCCAAACCGTTTTCAGGTATTTGATTTGTCGAAGGAAAATAATTCTTCACAGGCGATGACGGCAGATCAGCTTGAAAAACAAAGCCGACAGCTGCAACAGGAAATTTATCTGTTGAAAGCCGAAGAAGCCCAGGCGAATGGCGATGATCAAGGTGCGCGCCTTCAGCTTGAAGCGATTGAGGAGGATGAAAATGCGTTACCTGAATTCGAGCAGAGAATTCAGGGCGTACGAGGATTTCTGGAACGAATTGGTCAAGGCGTGTCTCGCTGGTTCGGCGCAGAGCCGCAACGTCTGTTTGAATTCCCTTTAAATGATCCGGATTCTGTGACGGCGGTACTTTTGCCGATGTCGTCGCAGTACGCTTCGATTTCCAAAGCGCTGAAGCGCAGTATTGAAGAAAGCTTGCAGGCTTACGGTTATCCCGGGAAACTGATCTTCCTCGATACCGATCAGTTTTCGTCAGCGGCGGCTTTGTGGAATCTGCTGAAGAACTATCAACCCGATTTCATTTTCGGCCCGTTAAGCAAAAAATGGGTATCTGCATGGCAGCAGCTTGATGTGGGGGTTCCGGCTCTGTATTTTAATGAGCCAGCGGGTAAGCTGGCGGCCAACGAACGAAGTTTACTGTTCGGAAAAAAAGGTGGTCTATTGCAACTTTTTGCCGTTCTGCAGAATGCGGATTATCGGAAAGTGCTGGTCTTATACGACGAAACTCCCTCGTCAAAAGCGCTGTTGAATCAATTCACGACGAATTGGAAAATTCTCAATCCCGGAATGCCTTTTGAATCCGAGCAATGGCGTTCGGAGAGCGTGAATTTTTTGGAGGAGCGTCTGCGAATTCAAGCTTCCGAGCAGCGTGCGGCGGTTTTGCGGAAAACTATTCAGCATTCGCTGGCGTTTTTTCCGCGGATTCGTCAGGATTTCGATGCGATTATTTCGCTTCTACCTTTGCAGAAAGCCATTCAGGTAACGCCTTTTCTAGAACTTTATCAGCAAAAGCGCAGCACCCATATCTGGTATCCTCCGGATTTACCGCCATCAGTTTTATTCTCGGACAGTTTGCCTGATTGGCAGAAAACATTGGCGCTTCTGCCATCTTATTATTTACAGAACCAGATGAATGCAGCTACGCCCGATCAATATGGCCTGTTTTCTGCTTTAGGTTCCACGGCAGTTGAAATAGCAACTTCGAAAAGTTTAAAAAGTGCTGAGAACCGTACTTTTGCGCTTGAAGAAGGTTGGGTCTGGTTGGATGATAAAGGCCGCTTTCAATATTTACCGGGAGCTTATTGGCTGAACAGGGGTGCTGTAAAACCTTTGATAAAAGGAGATGCGGCACATTAAGAAAGCAATCCGGAACGCTTGGCGTGACGGGTTGAAAAAGCAGGTGTGACGCGTGGCAAATAATCCAAAACAGTTTGATCCGAACGACCTTGATAGTATTGATGCCTTACTGGATGAGGTCAGTCAAAAAACCGACGATGCTGCGGAAATCGAGAAAAGCAGCAAAGAAGTGGTGCAGACTTCGGAAAATTCGCCTCAAGACGTTGAGCAGCCTCCTGGGGATTTGCTTGAAGAACCGGACAATTCGACAGAAAGAGTAGAAGAAACGGCACTTGATGCGTCGCAGACGGCTGCCGAAACGGGTGCGCAAACATCTGCAAAAAACTCTGCAAAAGATTCTGAAACGCCATTGTCCCCGGCGGACAAAACCATTTCTGACAAAAAACCGAAAATGGCGAATGAGGGATTTTCCGAGGCGACGGACAATCTGGATAAAATTCCTCCTTCTTCCGTAGACTCCCGACCTGAAGCGCCGGACGAGCAAGATGCTCCGGTTGAACGTTTAAAGGAATTTGCCCATCAGACTGATGCTCGGCCGACTTCCTCTTCTCATTCCCCAACAAACGCCCGGAATGCCTATGAACCGGTTTCCAAAAAGACGGTAATGCTCTTTTTGGGCGTGATCAGTGCGTTTTTAATGTTGCTTCTTGTGCTTTCCGTCTGGGTTCTGTGGGCGGTCACTTCTGCCCCGGAGGAACAAAACCATCCCGACGAGTTTGAAACAATTCAACAGCTTCTAATGAAGCAGGCCGCACTTGGTGAAGCTAATTCCGAATATCTGCAGAAGCTTGATAAAAAACTGGATGGAATTCATTTCCAGCTTGAGCAGTTTAAGAGTAAAGCCGCCGAAGGCGATGGCCTTTCCTTGGATTTAATGTCGGAAAAGCAGGCTCAAGAGTCAGAGAAACAGGCCGATACAACAATTGACAGCGAAGAATATCGCAAGTTGAATGCTGAATTAATCTCGATTAAAGCGTTGTTGAAAGCCCAAAGCCGGCGTTTGGCCAAGGTCATGAGCGTAAACAATTCGCCGCCGGTTGTGGTTGGCGAGAGCAAGGTTCAAGATGATGCTGTTTTAAAGCGTTTGAACGGGATTGAACGCAGGTTGTCCCAGATCGCGGCCGAGATGACGGTGATTGAAAAATCCGTCAATCGTCAGGCTGCCGATGTGGAGTCTTATGAATATAAGGGCCCCAAGCCGCCCAAATTCTATGAAGATAAGGTTATGGAGCCTTATCAATAGAAAATAATAGGTAACGCTTACGGTAGATGAAAAATATCGCTGAATTTCAAGGGAGAAAAACAATGAAACGGACATGGGTTTTTGCACTGTTCGCCGGTGTGGCACTGAGCGGTTGTGCTTTGACGGAATCGATGGTGTCGGAGGGATCTGGTGCAGTTCAGGCTTCGGAAAATCAGGCATCGGTTCAGGTAAAACAATCGGTAATGAAGGTTACTGAGGTCAGCAAGCCAGAGTTGATTAAGATTACCGGCATCGGTTACGGGGCGGAAGATACTTATGGCGGCTATACAACCGGGCAGCGACGCCTGCTGGCGATCCGTTCTTCAAAGCTGGATGCTTACCGTTCTCTGGCAGAGCAACTCTATGGCATTAAAATCGACAGCACCACGACGGTGGCTACCCTGACGGCCAAGAACGATAGTTTTCGGGCTCGTGTAAATGCACTGGTGCGTGGGGCACGAGTGGTCAGTGTGACGCCGATGGCTGATCAGAACTACGAAACCATTATGGAAGTTTATGTCGATAAACACTTTTTCGAAGAGGCATTTGTCTATCGTTCCGGGAGTTTAGCGGCATCGGAGGCCGAGCGGGTCTATAAGGTGAGTTCGTATGAATAGCGCTTAAAGTCCGGCAAAGTCCTCGAAAAATTGAAAGATTAAATTCAGATAAAAAATATAAAACTGAGGCATTTATGAAAAAAAAGGTGATAATCGCGATGTCGATTTTTCTGATCGCATCCGCAACGGTTCAGGCTGCCAGTATCAGTAGTCGGGTCGGTAAACTCGAAAGACAGATGGCGTACCAGGCGTCCAAGTTGCAGAAAATGTCCGAAGGGCGCAGTGGTGAAGACCGTCAAGTTGAACTGAACCAAATTCAGTTAAGGCAGTTGCAGAACAAGATCGATGCGTTAAGCGAGAGGTTTCGAATGGAATCGATTGCACGTCAAAACAATCGCTACTCATTTCCCTAGAGTTTTAAGGCAGCGTTTTAAGGCGTGTGCCGTGTTTGCTGATCGAAATCGGTTTTGAAAATGCGTTTTTAACCATCCACCATCCAGTTTATGAGCCCGTCCAAGGATGAAAATCTCTGGCGTCGGGTTGTCTGAGATGGGGGCGCATGTCTGTATTCAAACGGTGGTTGGCCAAGCGGCGACACAAGGCCGCCCGCTTACAATCGGATGCCTGGAATCGGCATTGAGGAGACAAAAGAAAAAGCTTATTGCTGGGCAGCCCGCTGTTGCTGGGCGAGTTCGATTTCTTTGGATTGAATGAAGTAAATCAGTTTGCGGCGATCTTCTTCTTTGAGGTTTTGGTAGCTGAGGGCAACTTTATAGCCGCTGCCGTCTCCCGGCTGAATATTAATCACCTCACATCTCACCAGAATCGGTTCTTCATCTTCGAGCGGTTTGAGCAGGAGATCCACCTTGTCGCTCATTTGAATGTGTTCATGGATCTGCATGGCGATACCGCCACCGCTCAGATTCACCTGCCGCTGTGGCAGGCTGGCGCTGAGTTGTTTCTGATCTACAGAGTCAAGCAGCAGGTTCAGCTTGGCATTCAAGGCGTTCAACGCATCAGCAACGATGGTGCTGCGACTTTGAATCTGTTGCAGAGCCTGTTCGAACTGCTGATCCAGCTGATGGATATTCTGGGTAAAAAATGCTTTCAGGTGTTCGCCGTTGTCAAATTGATCCGCTGGAAGCTGCTGGGCTTCTTCTTGATTCAGGATGCGATAACTGCACGGGAGGCTGACATCGATGCGAAAGTAGTTGCGTTGATCTTGGAGCGCGGTGTTCATAACATTGTGCCTTATAAATAATATCCGTCGGTTGCCGTCTTAGCATTCGCGGCGAAAGAAGTTTAAGCTTTTCCCAGGGACTTTCTGGTTGTGTCGCTTTGGGTGACGCCTTCGGGGCTGTAAAGCTTAACGCCTTTGTCCTTGCCGAAAACCAGATCGATGGCATGCTGGTTGATATTACTAAGCAATTTTATCGCCATTCCATTAGATTGGTTGAGGGTGTGGCAGGCTTCGGTCAGTTGTAGAATCGCCAGAACCGACTCTTGCTGAGATTCGGGCAGGCGCTCGAAATGCTGTAAGGAGAAAAGATCGGAAAGTTGAAGCGAAAGAGGGGAGAGCTGTTTGTTAATCTGTTCGGTAAGCAGATTCAGGGCTTCGGCTTGCTGTTGTTTGCCGCCGAGGACGGCGAGTACCTCCTCGGAGCGGTTTTTCTGAATGGCTTGCGCTTCTTGTTCCAGTGTGGAACGGAATTCACCCAATAGATGATGCAACTCGGCAAGTAGTGAGGGGACTTGCGATTGGTTGAAAAAATTATCCATCGGGCTCATTCAGAATATTTAACCTTTAGCCAGCATGTTTTCGGTCTGCATCAACTTACTGGCAACGCTGTCGGCGTTGACTTGATACGAACCGTCGGCAATCGCTGCTTTCAATTCTGAAATACGCTGTGAATTATCGATTGGCATGCTTTCAGCCTTCGCTTGCAGTTCTTTAACCTGTCCAAGGCCGCCTGTCAAAGTCACCTTGTCCTCTCCTCCGCTAACCGCTGTTTCGACGCCGCTTTCTGCATTGGTCTGTGGTTTGGTCGGCGTTTCATTCGGTCGTGTACTCATTACCGAGTTATTTAAATTGTTGTTGACATCCATTTTTCTTTCCTCACATTATCAGCTATGTATTTTAACAGTATTGTTTTTATGCGCTACTCTGTTTGTATCGGCGCGAAACGAAAAACTTTAGATGGATAAAAGCAGGTTTTTCTGCTCGAGCCTGTTGCCGTTTCGTTTCGGAACAAGACGCCCACTGCATCTATCATCGGTTTTTAAATTTGTAAAATCAAGTGATTAGCCTTCTTTTACGGGATGCGCACCGTTCCCGGAGCAATAACTATGCCTTTTAATTTTTTCTTTGAGGTTGTGTTTTCAACCTTAACAGTGTCTTTTTCCGATCCGTCTTCAAGAGCGGTGCCGTCAGCCTTTACCTCAATGCCGTTGAAACGGGTAATCAAGGTGATGGGTTGGCTTTTCCTCACCCATAGGGGCGGAGAAAGGTAATTCAGTGTCAAAATTTTGCCGGCACCGATATTCTGCCGGGCTCTCATCCCGATAACCTGTTGCAGGCTGACGTTGCCCGAACGCGGCACTTCCTTATAAGAACGGTACTGATAGGCAACGTCTTGTGATTCTATAACGGCATTTTTGAGAATTCCTTGAATAGCGACCACCACTTTGAGATCGCCTTCTACCCGGACTGGGATAAAGATTCGCCAGTTCGGCGTCTTGCAGGATAGGCTGAGAGTCATTCGACCGGCATAAATATCGGGGTTGCGGTCGGCAATGTCGACCGTGTTCTGACATTTGGGGAGCTGTAGATTTTCGCTGAGAGAGCGCAGTTCGATTTTGGGTCGGTAAACCTTTTGGTCGATTTTTTGCTTTATATATTCAGAAGCCTGATGGCTCAGAGTCTCTACCGACTCGTATTCCTGAGCGGAAACCAAGCCGGAATAGCTGCAGCTCAGGAACAGAATCAAGCTGCGGATAGTGACAAGGGTGACGGAGTGAATGACGTTTTTCATACTGGCATACTAACAATAACGTGATTCTTTTTAAAGTTAGCTTGGGTGACAGTCGTTAACTTAACTGATTACGGTGTTCTTTTTGGTCGCCGTGATGGGTTGAGGCGGAATCTCGCGGAATGCCGTTGAGTTCCGGTTTGGACAAATGATGATTTTAAGGTGAAAGCATGTCGAATTTTCTTAAGGGTGTCGATCAAAGAACGTCTCTGGCCGGAATGAACCGGATGGAGTTGCTGTTGTTTCGAATTCAGGGAGAACAGCTGTTTGGAATTAACGTCTTTAAGGTACGTGAAGTGATTCGCACACCGCAGATTTCACCGGTGCCGAAAGCCGATTCCCGAATTGTCGGGGTTTCCGATATTCGCGGTCAGACCATGCCGATGATCGATTTGGGAAAAGCGTTGGATTACCCGGCGATTTCACCGGAGAACTACGCGGAAAGCTTCACCATTGTGACGGAATTCAACAGCTCGATTCAGGGGTTTCTGGTGCAAAACGTCGATCGCATCGTCCATCTGCGCTGGGAGGATATTCTGCCTCCGCCGGATTCGCTGCAAAATCTGAATTATCTGACCGGGATAACTCGCGCCCAGAATCAGTTGGTCGAAATTGTCGATGTCGAAAAGGTTCTGGTTGAAGTGTCCGGCATCTCTAACTCGGCTGCCGACACCTTTTTACGCAATCATCAGGTTGAGAGTGAGGCGGGCGATTACTTCATTCTGGCGGCTGACGACTCTTCGGTGGCCAGAACACAATTGAAGGGAATTTTCGACAAAATCGGTGTGGATTATGAAATCCTCAGCAATGGGAAGATGGCCTTGCAGTGGTTGGATCGCTGGGCGGAACGTTGCGAGAACGCCCCCGGCAGTGCCGAAAAGCTATTAATGGTGATTTCCGATATCGAAATGCCGGAAATGGATGGTTATACCCTGACGACCAGTATTCGCAAGGATGATCGCTTAAAGTCCTTGTATGTGGTTTTGAATTCTTCGCTGAGTGGCGGTTTCAATGAAAAACTGACGGAAAAAGTCGGAGCCAACGTATTTTTATCGAAATGGCATGCCGATGATCTGGCAAGAATCATCGTCGAGCGTCTGAGTCAGGTTGTGGAAAATAAGCGGGCTGTTTAGTCAAAGAGCGATAGGGTAATGGAAATGAGAAAAACGTCTGGCTGGATGGCTTTGAAAATTGCGGGGGTAATGCTGGCTTTGATTCAAGCGGCCCCGGCGGATGAGGTGGAGCCGCAAAACGAATGTTTTGAAGTGGTCGGTACCGCTTCGATGCAGGGTGTCAGTGAAGGGTTTGCCAAAAAAATGGCAATTCGAGATGCATTGAAATCCGCCAGCATGCGTCGAGGGTTGCAGGTTCGTTCGCAAACGACGATGAAGCAGATGCAGATCACCGAAGACCGTACACATTTTCAAACCGAATCAAAAGTGCAAAGCTTTACGGTTCTTCAGGCGGGGCTGGAGTCCTCTGAAGATATGTACGGCGTCGCCAAGCCCGCACCGTTAAATTACGAGGTACGTCTCCAAGTCTGTCTTGGCGATGCGGAGGGGCAGTGCGGGCATGGCGGGAAAGCCTATCAAGCGCGTTTGCTGGTGGCACCGCTGGTGGTCGAGGATACGGCTTCCGTTTCGGATATCCGCAGTTTGGTGCAGGGGTATTCTTTTGCTCTGGCCGACACCTTGAAGGAATTCGGGTATCGTAATTTGGCGCTGTCGCAGAATACTCATATTCCGGTATCGGATCGAGCCACAGGGCCGAACTTGGATAGAGATTTTCTGAATGAGGTATACGAACGCAGCGGCGCGCAATATGCTCTTTTGTCCATATTGCGTTCGGCATCGGTACGAAATACCGACAGCCAAACCTGGAACCAGGTGAAGCGAATGTATAATTTTTCGATTGAAGCGAATCAACGTTTTTTGAAGCTGGATACCTATATCGTTGATTTGCTTCAAGGCAGAGTTGAACACCGTTTTGAAAAATCCATCGAGCTTAACGGCCAGGTTCGAGTCGGGCGCGAACACCCGTTCGGCAGTGCGGCTTTCTGGCGGACGCAGACCGGCGGAGGCTTTAGAACTTTGCTTCAGACTTCGGCAGAGGACACCGTTAAAGCATTGCAGTGCAAGCCTTTTCAAGCTTCGATTGCCGATATTCGCGGTAGAGAGTATTTTATTTATCTGAATCAGGCATCCGGAGTTGAAGTCGGTGATGAGCTGGCGGTCTATCATAAACTGGATCGGCCTGTGAGCTATGCAGGCACTTCGCTCGGAAGTGATATGCAGCCGGGCGCTTTTCTGAAAGTGACTCGGATTATGCCCGAATTTGCAGTGGCGGAAATCAGCGAATCCGCCGATAAGATCGTTTCGATCGGCGATCGAGTGATGCCTTGGTAAGATGCTCTTTCGCATTGAGCCTCTTTTTTGATTCCATTTGTTTCCCTCTTTTCTGGTGATTCGGCAATTGAATTCAGCGCAAGCGGCAACTTTTTCCAGATGCCGCTTGTTGCCGTTAAAACTTTGCCGCTTTCTGCGTTTTCTTCTCTTCTGACTGCCTTTCTGGCGGTGTTTTTCCATTTTGGCATTGTGGTTGCTTTTACCTTTGCGAAGTTCAATGAAGGATAAGGTAAAGATGGCGGATTCGATTTTCGGCATTCACGAACAGGCGCTGTTGATCCGTAATCAGCGGGCTCAAGTTCTGGCGAATAATATCGCCAATGCAGATACACCGAATTACAAGGCGCGCGATATCGATTTCCGAGCGGCTTTGAGCGAAGCGACTTCAAGCGGGGCAAGTGAAAACGATTTGCCGCTGGCTAAAACCGATGCCGGACATTTGCAGAGTGACGGAGGTTTGACAACCTCGCAATTTCTGAAATACCGTCAGCCATTGCAACCGTCTCTGGACGGCAATACGGTTGAAGGTCATGTCGAGAAAGCGAAGTTCATGGAAAACGCCATTCAGCAACAGGCTACGCTGGAATTTTTAAACGGCAAAATTACCGGCATTCGCAATGCCCTTAAGGGTGAATAACGCTGTGTTTGCTGCAAGGAGTTAAATCATGTCAGTTTTTTCAATTCTCGATATTTCCGCTTCGGCGATGCAGGCACAAACCGTGAGACTGAATACGGTGGCTTCTAATCTGGCCAATGCGGACAGTGTCAGTTCGAATGCCGAAACGACCTATCGATCGAAACAGCCGATATTTCAGGAAATTCTGCAACAGCAACAGGGCGGTAGCGGTGTTCAGGTAAAAGAGATCGTTGAAAGTCAGGCGCCGCTCGTCATGGAATACAATCCGAACCACCCTTTGGCAAACGAACAGGGATATATCTATCGTCCGAATGTCGATACGGTGGAAGAGATGGCAAACATGTTGTCGGCTTCGCGTTCTTACGAAACGAATGTGGAAGTGATGAATACTTCCAAGCAGCTGTTGCTGCGTACGATTCAACTCGGCAACTGACGGATTTATTAAGCGATTTTTTTAGATTCTGCGGGTAAGGCCAAGTGTCGTTCTTTAACGGCTGCATAAGGCAACCCGCTTACGGAGGCAAACAAGTATGTCAACCATTTCGACCTCTACAACGTCAAACGATTATCTCTCGGCTTTGCAACAAAGTTCCGACTCATCCGCGAGTGCGCCGAACACGGTTATGGATCAGCAAGACTTTTTGATGTTGCTGACGACGCAATTGCAGAATCAGGATCCGACTCAGCCGATGGATCCGACCAGTTTTGTCAGTGATCTGACACAGATGAGTCAGTTGGAAGCGACAACCAGTATGACTCAGGCGATGCAGGCGATGACGGAAAGTTTCCAGAATATCCAAACCATGCAGGCGGCGACCATGATCGGTAAGAAAGTTCTGGTCGACGGCGAAGATTTTTCTCACACCGAAGGCGATGTCTCGCAGATTCGTCTGCAACCAGATCAGGACTTGAGTGATGTGTCGGTGGTGATCAGTGACGAAAGTGGGCTGGTCAGACAAATGACGGTTGGTGATTTGGCTGCCGGTGAAACGATCATCGATTGGGACGGCTTGGACGATGACGGGAACGCTCGTGCCGGTGGTGTCTACAGTTTGACCGTTTACGGCACAGATGCGGAGGGCGAATTGCAAACCGTGAACACGGTTGTTTCCTCGGAAGTCACGACGGTCGGTATTAATAAAGACGGAAGCATGACATTGACTCTGGCAACCGGAGAGGAAGTCGATGTGGATGATGTTCGGGAAATCAGTTCTTAAAACGGTGTCAGATTAGACGTTTTTGACATTCAATCAGATGAAATTAACACAGTTATTGTGCAAGGTTACCGGCCGGGTTTGGCAGGTTTGAAGGAGAAATAAAAATGAGTGCAAATTTTGACTTGAACGCTTTGAGCGGAATAAATGCGGCCTCTAACGGTTTGGCGGTCATCTCGAATAACCTGGCCAACTCCCAGTCGGTCGGTTTTAAAAGTTCGAGAGCGGAGTTTTCCGATATGTTTTCCGGGTCGCAGAATTCAGCGGGTAACGGGGTGAGAGTCGAGGCTATTACCCAGGATTTCACGCAGGGAACCATTAATAATACCGGGCGCGATCTGGATATGGCGCTGGATGGTGAAGGCTTTTTCGTTTTAGCGGATAAGAGCGGTCAGTATGACAATATTTACAGTCGTAATGGTTCTTTCAAACTGGATAAAGACGGTATTTTGACTGATCAGAGCGGCAATCCGGTTCAAGGCTACCTGTTGAACGAAGCGCTGTCGACCGAAACTAATCCGGTGTTCGCAACGACGTTGGGTAACATCGATCTGGATGATCTGAACAAGGTACCGAAAGAGACTTCGGAGATGATTTTCAATATTAACCTGAACGGTCAGGAAGATTATAACCTGTCCTCACCGACAGCCGTTGCGACAACCGGTTCGGTCGGAACGGCGGCCAACTTGGCGGCACTGCTTGACCCGGATAATGCTGTGGCGGAATACGGCGGAACAGCCGACTTCTCCACCAGCAAGCTGATTTACGATTCTCTAGGGGGGGAACATCGTATTACCGCGAGTTTCTACAAACGCGGAGTGGTTGATTCCGCAACCTCTAATTCCGATTTCAACGGTGACGGAACCACGGATAAATACAGCAGCTGGATTGTCAGCTATACGTTGGAAGACTACGACGAAGCAACCGGCACCTACATTACCAGTGGGGTGGATAATACCACCACCGGCCTGGCAAGTGGCGGCAACACCAGCATGTTGTTTGAATTGCGTTTTGATGATCAGGGCGCTTTACAGGCGGTTTACGAACCGAACGATACTGACCCGGCCGCCATCAGCGGCGACTCTCCGGCTCTGGATGCCAATGGGGAGCCGATTTTCGATAATCTGACCGGTTGGACGGATGTTGGATCGGTTGATCCGAGCATGAGTTGGCTGGTGAATAATCCGACGACCGGAGCTTCGGATCCGCTTAATTTTACGGCAGATTTTGCCGATATGAGCGGTCATGCCGGTACCTATAATATTCGCGGCGTCAGCCAGAACGGTTATCAGGTTGGAGATCTGATCGGCCTGAGTACCGATGCGGATGGTGTGATCCAGGCGAACTATTCCAACGGGCGTTCGGTTTCGGTCGCGCAACTTGCCGTGGCCAATTTTGCCGATAAGAATGCGATGGAAAAACTGGGCAGCCAGACTTATGCCGAGTCGTTCGGCTCCGGAACCGCTCAGTTAGGGACACCTCAATCCAACGGGCTTGGTGAAATTGTCAGCGGTGCGCTGGAATACTCCAATGTCGACACTGCGGCCGAACTGGTGAATATGATTCAGACACAGAGAACCTATCAGGCATCGGCTCAGGTGATTTCGACTTCGCAGACCCTGACGCAAACAATCCTGAATCTATAATGAAAAAAGTCGATGTTATAAGTCGCTAAACACCAAGGGAAGCGGGGAGGTTCGTCAGGTTCCATCCCTATATATCACAGCCGGCTTTGCCGGCTTTTTTGTGTCTGCATGCCTCTTGCCTTTTATGGCATGGAATCTGCTGTATCTTGTATGGAGCTTGGTTCGGCGGTTTTCGAATACAAAGGAGTCACTATGGATCGCATGTTATATATCGCAATGAGCGGCGCGAAAGAAGTTTCTTTGGCTCAGGCGAATAATGCCAATAATTTGGCGAATGCGAATACCGACGGGTTTAAACAGGATTTTAACGTCTTCCGCGCCCAGCATATGCAAGGGCCGGGGTTTGCTTCCCGTGCTTATTCTATGGATGAGCGGCCTGCGACGGATTACAGTGCCGGTTCGATCAAGGTGACCGGGCGAGATTTGGATGTGGCAATCAAATCGGACGGTTTTATGGCCATTCAAACGCCGGATGGTGAGGAGGCTCTGACGAGAACCGCCAGTATGCAGGTATTGGAAAATGGTGATCTGGTTGATGTTCAAGGGAATCCCATTCTGAACGAAGCTGGTATCGGTATTAACCTTCCGCCTTATAAATCCCTTGCCATCGGCGATGACGGAACCATTTCGATCGTCCCGGCGGATGCAGCGGGAAATGAATTGCTTGTGCTGGATCGTTTGCGCTTGGTTCAGCCGCAGATCGGTGATCTGGAAAAGGGATTGGACGGTTTTAACCGTTTAAAAGACGGTACAGCAGCGCTGGATCAGGCAAATGTGCAGGTTGTCAGCGGCGCTCTGGAAAGCAGTAATGTCAATACCGCTCAAGCATTGACGGAAATGATTGAACTGTCGCGCAAATATGAAATGCAGGTGAAGATGATGTCGATCAGCAAGTCGCATGATCAGAAATCGGATCAGTTGTTGTCCTTAAGTTGATGACACCTGAAGAGTTAGTTGGAGAGAAAAAATGAACAGAGCTTTATATGTCGCGAAAACCGGTCTGGAAGCCCAGCAACTCCGTTTGGCCGCTATTTCAAACAATTTGGCCAATGCCAATACCTATGCTTATAAAGCCGGGCGTGCGGAGTTCGACGATTTGATGTATCAAAATGTTCGCCAGCCCGGAGCGCAGGCCAGCCAGGAAGTGTCGAACACTCTGCCTTCCGGGCTGCAGCTCGGAACCGGGGTGAAAGCCGTCGGCGTCCAGAAAATCCATACTCAGGGGAATACGATCGTCACCGATAATCAGCTGGATATTATGATCGAAGGGCGCGGATTCTTTCAGGTTCTCGATCAGGAAGGCAACCTGATGTATACCCGAGACGGTTCTTTTCAAGTGAATCAGGATGGTGATGTCGCCACATCGTCGGGTTATCTGCTTGAACCGAATATCAATATCCCCCAGGATACAACCGAGATATCAATTACTGCGGACGGGGTTGTTTATGTAACGCAACCCGGCAATACCGAGCAGACCGAAGTGGGGCAGATTGAGCTGGCTACCTTTATTAATCCGGCCGGTCTGGAATCTCTGGGGCACAATTTTTATGCAGAGACGACGGCCAGCGGTACACCAAATACCAACAATCCGCAGACCGACGAGGTTGGCGCTTTGGTTCAAGGAGCGCTGGAAGCCTCTAACGTCAACACGGTTGAAGAGTTGATCGGTATGATTGAAGCGCAGCGGACCTATGAAATGAATTCTAAAGCGATCTCCGCCGCAGACGGCATGATGCAGTATTTGAACAATAATGTTTAACGTCTGGAAACGAGGCGGATTTGCAGGGAGGGAGAACAATGAATCGATTGACCGGAAATAAATTTGCTTTGGGGGCGTGGGCCCTTGCGGCTTCCGTTGCTTTATCGGGATGCAGTTCGACACCGCAAAGGGTCGAACATATCAGTTACGCGCCGACGTATCCTCTGGATATCCCGAAACCGACTCAGCCGAATAATGGTTCGCTGTTTCAGGCTGGAGCCATGACGTTGTTCGATGATTCACGGGCACACAGAGTCGGAGACATTATCACCATCCAGTTGACCGAAAGTATTTCCGCCAACAAGAAGGATGAAGCCAAATACAATAAATCCAATTCCCAGGATTACGGGATTACGACACCGATTTCAGTGGCAACACCGAACAATCTGATCGGTAAAGCGATTAACGGGGTCACTTCTCCGATACAGGGACTGGGAATCGGTTATGGCTCCAACGGCGCCTTTTCGGGCAAAAGTGACGTCAAACAAAATTCCAGCCTGGACGGTTCGATTGCCGTTACGGTTGTGGAAGTGATTTCAAACGGTAATCTGGTCATCCGCGGTGAAAAGTGGATTACCATCCACGACGGCGATGAAGTTGTGCAGTTTGCCGGCATTATTCGTCCGGAAGATATCCAGCCGGATAATACGATTTCGTCGACCAAAGTGGCCGATGTCCGCTTGGTTTACAAGGATGTCGGCATGACCGGAGATAATGCCCGGGCAGGGGTTGCGTCTCAGTGGCTGTCAAAATATTGGCCATTCTGATCTGACAGGGTTCAATTTTGCTTCCGGCCGTGGTTTCAATATGCAAAAAAACGGTGGAGAAAAACTTGGATGATTTTTGCTATATTCTTGGATTTATAGAGAAAATCGGGTAAAGTAACCTTGTTTAGAAACGGAACGGTCGTTCGGCCGTATTCTCTTTTCAACCAGCCTGTTTTTTCTTATCTCCTTTTTTGCAGGCTGGTTTTTTCTTTTTTGAAAACGGGCTCTTTCCATCAAAGTTTTTCCCTTCTCAAGCTTGTTCTTCTGACCGCTCAAAGTCCGCGTTTTTTACAGAATTGCGGCTAAAAATTCTGCGCTTTCATGCATAAGGTAACGATTGTCCAAAAACGGACACTTTAGTTGCCGAAAAAGTGGCATGCGCTATGCTTGGTATCGAATAGACTTTTAATTGATCGGCAGATTTTGCCGCTGGCAGGAAAATGATATGAGCAAGAAAACCTTCCCGTTACTGGTGATGTTACTACTGTCTCTCAGCGTGAACGCTTATGCGGAACGCATTAAGGATCTGGCCAATGTCGGTGGTGTGAGAACCAACCAGCTGGTCGGCTACGGACTGGTCGTCGGCTTGAACGGTTCAGGTGACAAAACGCCGTTTGCCGAACAAAGCTTGCTGAGTATGTTGAATAAGTTCGGTATCCATGTTCCGGCCGGAGTTAAAACCAAATCGAAAAATATTGCCGCCGTAGCTGTTCACGCAGAATTGCCGGCGTTCGCCAAGTCCGGCCAGAAAATCGATGTGACGGTTTCTTCTCTGGGAAATGCCAAAAGCCTGCGCGGCGGAACCCTGCTGTTGACACCGTTGAAAGGTGTTGACGGGAATGTGTATGCGCTGAGTCAGGGAAATCTGGTGGTCGGAGGCTTGGATGCGTCCGGAGCCGACGGTTCTAGAATCACCATTAATGTACCGAGTGTCGGACGTATTCCGGATGGTGCGACGGTCGAGAGAACCGTCAATACCGGGTTCGATCTTGGAAATACCATTCGTTTGAATCTCAAAAACGCCGACTTTACGACGGCGACCAATCTGGTGAAAGCGATTAATGCCGAGCTCGGTGAAGGAACGGCCAATGCGCTGGATGCCGAGTCGGTTGAAGTACTGGCACCCCGGCAACGTAATCAGCGGGTTGCATTCCTGTCGTTTTTGGAAAATCTGGAAGTGACTCCCGGTGAAGAAGCCGCCAAAATTATTGTCAATTCTCGCACCGGAACCGTGGTGATCGGTCAGCATGTGACGGTTAGTCCGGCGGCGGTGACGCATGGCGGCTTGACCGTCAAAATTACTGAAGCAGGGCAAATTTCTCAGCCGAATCCTTTCAGTGGCGGAACGACGGCTTTTCAACCAAATTCATCGGTTGAAGTCGAGCAGGGCGGCGATGGCCGGATGTTTAAATTTCCGGAAGGCGTTTCTTTGAATGACATCGTTCAGGCGGTAAACAAAGTCGGCGCCGCGCCGGGGGATCTGGTCGCGATTCTTGAAGCCCTCAAACAGGCCGGTGCTTTGAAAGCAGAACTAATGATTATTTAGAGACGGTTCGGGAGAGCGAAGATGGCAAAGGTGAACGAAGCCCTGCCGGCTTATACCAACTATACAGATCTGCAAGGATTTGAAAGTTTGAAAGGTCAGGCCAGACAGGATCAGCAACAGGCTCTAAAACCGGTTGCGGAACAGTTTGAAGCTCTGTTTTTACAGCAGGTGCTAAAGGCAGCTCGCCAGGTGAAATTCGACGACGGTTTTCTGAACGGCGGCCAGACCGATTTTTATCAGGACTGGTTTGATAAACAGCTGGCTCAGGATCTGGCGACTAAAGGCTCGATCGGTTTGGCCGATAAATTAGTGGAACAATTAAGCCCGGCCATTCCGGCGGCGCAGGAACCAAACACTGACGACGAAGCGATGCAGACAACACAGAAAGCGTTGACTTTACGTGCGTTGGGATTAGGCTAGACAGTATCCGCTCCAAAACGGGATCAAATAGGACGAACTCATGGCAGACATGTTAACCATCGGTAGTGTTGCAACCAATACCTTTAAAAAAGCTTTGGACGTAACCAGTCATAACGTTGCAAACCTCGAGACGGAAGGTTATAGCCGTCAAAGGGCGGAAATCAGCAGTAACACGCCGAATGTGGTGGGTTCTTCTTTTCTCGGTGGCGGTTCGACGGTGGATTCGATCGCTCGGATTCATGCCGATTATATCCAGTCTCAACTCAACAGCAGTCAGTCGCTGGTTTCCCGTTACGATACTCAGACGCAGCTGGCCCAGCAGGTCGAAGGGGTGATTTCCAGTAATGATGAGGGCATCCAGGCGTTTATGCAGCAGTTTTTCGAAGCGGTGCAGACGGTTGCCAATAATCCGACCTCCGAATCCGGCCGTCAGTCTATGCTGGATGAAGCCAGCAGTCTGGAGAGTCACATCGGAAACCTTGCGGCAGTTTTGCAGGAAACCCATAGTCAGGTCAACGATTACGTTGCTGATCTGGCAGGTGCCGTGAATGAGCGGCTTGAATCGATTCAGGCGATCAGTCAGCAGGTAATGCGCGCTCAGGCGAGCGGCCAGACAACGCCGAATGATCTGCTTGATCAGCGAGATCAGGCGATACTAGAACTCAGTCAGTACATTGACATTCAAGTTTACGAGCAGGAAGACGGCAGTATCGATATCCATACCGGTAACGGCCGCCTCCCTTTATTGAGTGACAATACCCTGAGCCGTCTCGAAGTCGGTTCGAGTGAATACAGCGACGAAAATCGTCAGGAAATTTATATGACTATCGGAGGGCAGCGCCGAGAGATCAGTGATCAGATCAGCGGTGGTCAGCTTGGCGGCGTTCTGGATTTTCGAAGCAATATGCTTGATCAGGCGGAAAACGATCTCGGCCTGATGTTGAATGGTCTGGTGGCGGCAACCAATTGGCAAAACTATCAAGGTTACGATGCCAACGGTGATGCCGGCGGAAATTTTTTTACTCCTTTAAACATGAGTGCGCTGGATAACGCTTCCAATTCGGGAACGGTATCCGGAACGCAGATTTCGGTCAGCTTCAACCCGAATGCCGGTGTGTCGGAGCCGCCTTACAGCGGTAGCGGCGTGAATGCACAACCGGCAACTTACGGCGATAAGCAGGCTTATTTCGAAAACGCTCTGTCACAGATAGGCCAGCTTGAAGCGAAAGAGTATGAGTTACGCTATAACGCCGCGACGGACGCTTTTGATTTCTATGATTACAAAACTCAGGCTCCGATTGTTGACACGTCTGGCAACCCGGTTTCGGTAGCCCGAGGCAGTAGCGCCAATGTTGACGGTTTGAATTTCGATTTCAGTTCGGTAACCACGGCGCCGGCAGACAATGACCGTTTTCTGGTTCAGCCTAACAAAGAAATTTTGGATAACTTTGCACTGGAGATGAACGATACCGATCTGATTGCCGCACGGGGACAGAGTTCGCTTGACAGTAATAATGACGGTTCTCTGGACGATGAAGTTCCGGCCGCTGCGGGAGATGGCGACAATGTCAATATTGCCAATCTGGCGGGACTGCAGTCAAGAAACCTGCTTTTGGCCGATAACAGTGGTCGGGCATCGGAAACGCTTCTGGGAGGCTATTCACTGATGGTGACGCATGCCGGTTCCTATGTGAACAGTTCCGATATTCAGTTGACTGCTCAGGAGAGTGTGCTGGCGCAATTGACAGAGCAGAGAGATTCAATTTCCGGCGTCAGCCTGGACGAAGAAGCTGCGAACCTGTTGCGCTTCCAACAGGCTTACGAAGCGGCGGCACAGATTATTTCGACATCGCAGTCTCTGTTTCAGACCCTGCTGGGTGCGGTAAAAGGATAGGTTTATGAGAATTTCAAGCAATCAATTCTACAGTCAGGGTGTCAGCTCGATTCAGAAACATCAGGAAGAAATTCTGAACTTGCAGCTGCAGTTGAGTACCGGTAAGCGAGTCAATAATGCCAGTGACGACCCGGTTGCGACGTCGCAGATTCATGCGCTGAAAAATACCATGGCAATGATTGATCAGTATGCGGAAAATGGTAGTTATGCTCAGACTCAGTTGGAGCAGGAAGAGACTGCCATCAGCGATATTACCGATTCTTTGCAAAGAGCCCGGGTGCTTGCGGTACAGATGTCCAGCGGAACCTACAATGCCGAGAATCGTCAAGCCGCGGCCGAAGAAGTCGGTCAGTTGATCGATCAGGTCAAAAGCATGATGAACTACACAACGTCCGAAGGGGAAAAACTGTTCGCCGGCAGTAGTGTGAAAGCCGATTCGGTATTTGTTGAAGATCCGACGAATCCGGGCTACTACGCTTATATCGGTAGCGATAATCTGATCGGAGAAGCAGAATACGATCCTCAGGCGAATTATGGCGCGCGGTTTGTGCAAATCGGTTTCGACAACGACAATGTGGTTAAGCCGGACGATAACGGTGATTCCAGTCGGGTTCGAACCACCGATAACGGTGCCAAGGTGTTTAAGGTGGACGGAGATTCCTTACCGGCGGGGGTGGATAAAAACGTTTTGAATGTTCTGGTTGAATTTCAGAACCAGCTGGTCGCCGGAACGGCACCCAGCGACAGCGTGATTGATGATATCGATTCGTCAATTCAGCAGTTGTCGGTCGTATTGACTGAAGTCGGCGGGCGCCAGAATCGCATCGAGTCGCAATCCAATGCCGGAGAGTCTTTTAAACTCAGTCTCGAAGAACGACGCCAGACTCTGGAGGATGTGGATGAAGTTCAGGGTATTACCGATTTGACTCAGACGCAAAACGCTCTGGAAATGGCGCAATTGATTTTTACCAGAGTGCAGAACCTCAGTCTGTTTAATTATCTGAAGTAAAACGTCGCAAAATGGACGGAGCTGTGGATGGGATCGTCTCGTTTGAAAAATCTGGCTGTCGCGGGTCTGCTGGGAATATGCGGCGCCCTGTTTGTTGTGAGTGACTGGCTGGCGAAAACGCCGCAGATTCTAAGTGAAATGTCATCTGATCCGCTTGGCGCGACTGCTTCGGCTGGCGTAAAAAAGACTGTTTTTTTCGAAGGTAACACGGCTCGTCAGGTTGAAAAGAACTTTGAAGCGATCAAACCACTTTCTTCTGCTCAACGATCGATTCATCCTGCGCCCGAGTCGGAAAAAGCTCCGGCGGCAATTCCTGCCGCGACGGAGGTTAGTGTGTTGCCGTCAGCGGCTCAAGCCGTTTCTTCCGGTTCGGATTCTCCGGTATTTTTGCCTGTAAAGCACCTTGCTGAACAGGATTCGCCATCTTTGAATTCACCGCCTGTTTCGGGCGGGGTTATTGCTTCGTCGGGAAAACAACAAGCTTTCGTCAGATGGCGTGAAGTCGATCAAGGGGAAAATACTTCGCGCGCTTCTCGTCATTACCTTGAAATCGTTTTGCCAGGCACTTTAGCCAGCAAGGGAAACTTTGTGCGTGCTGTCAGCCGGGTTCTATTAAGCAGATCGTCCCCTCTGAAAATCGCTCCGCTGGCGCGTGAGCCTCTGGATTTATCGGAAGAACCTTTTCTCTTGGGATGGGTGAAAGATGCCGTCGGCCGGGATATTCGTTATCCGGCTCAGGCCAGTGCCTATGCCCGATACCTTCTGGAAAAAACACCACCGAAATATGATGACCAATCTCAATATTTGAGCTTGAAGATTCCGCTGGATACCAGCGAGTTGCCGAATAAGGCACGCCCTTTTCGTGAATGGGTGAAGCGTTTTTCGGATCAGTTTTTGATTCCGCAGGCGCTGATTTATGCCGTAATGGAAGTGGAAAGCGGTTTTAACGTGCGCGCTGTCAGCCGAAGCAATGCATTGGGGTTGATGCAGATTAAAGCCGATGCGGCCGGTCGGGATGTCTATCATCTGATCGACCGGCGCAAAGGAAAACCCAGTCATGGCGAACTCTTTAATCCGCAGGCCAATATCCGTATGGGAACGGCGTATCTGAGCCTGTTGCAAAATCACTATCTGAAACAGATTCATCAGCCGAAAGTCCGTGAGTTGGTGGCCATTGCAGCCTACAACGGCGGCTTATCGGCAGCTTTGGCTTTGTTCGGGAAAACTGAAGAAGAGGCCATCGAGCGATTGAACCGTCTATCCCAGCGTCAGATTTACCGTACATTGCGTTTCAGCCATCCTGCCGAAGAAACCCGCGGTTATATTCATAAGGTGCTGCAGGCGAAGAATCGTTACCAGCGCTGGCTGAAAAACGACGAAATTCGCGTGTAAAAGACCCCTTTGCTGCACTTTTGTTCTTCCGTTTGCGATAAACCCGATCATTTGCGACAAAATTGCTTTTCTGCGCTTGCAGGCGTGCGAGCTTTAACGTACCTTATGGGATGCATGTTGCGTCTTGAAAAATACTGCCTTCGGGAGCATCCATGAAGCAAATTAATTATCGGGATTTCTGGCGGGGTAAAAAAGTCCTTGTGACCGGAGCCGATGGCTTTATCGGTTCGCATCTGGTCGAATCGCTGGCCGAAGCCGGTGCGGAAGTTCGCGCACTGGTGTTGTATAACTCCTTTAACAGCTGGGGATGGCTGGATCAGTCACCCTGGGCCGAGCAAATTGAAGTTTTGTCGGGAGATATCCGTGATCCGTTTTTGTGCCGCAAGGCGACGGAAGGGTGTCATACCGTTTTTCATCTGGCCGCGTTGATTGCCATCCCGTATTCTTATCAGGCACCGGCTTCGTATGTCGAAACCAATGTACAGGGCACCTTGAACATCGCTCAGGCCTGTCTTGATAACGGCGTGCAGCGTTTAATGCATACTTCGACTTCCGAAGTATACGGAACTGCTCAATATGTACCCATCGACGAAGCGCATCCTGTGCAACCGCAGTCACCTTACAGCGCCAGTAAAATCGGTGCCGACTCAATGGCAATGAGCTATTTCAATGCCTTTGAACTGCCGGTTTGCATTGCCAGGCCGTTCAATACCTACGGCCCGCGTCAATCAGCTCGGGCAGTGATTCCGACGATCATTACCCAGATTGCACAGGGCATGCAGGAAATTCGGCTGGGCGATACGTCGCCGACCCGCGATTTTAATTATGTGCTTGATACCTGCCGCGGAATGATGGCAATTGCCGCTGCGGAAGCAACCGTTGGGCAAACGGTCAATATCGGTTCGAATTTTGAAATTTCCGTACAGGACACTTTGTTGCTGATTAAGGAGCTGATGGGCAGCGAGGTTGAATTTGTGCAGGATTCGCAACGTCTGCGACCAAAGGATTCCGAAGTGTTTCGTTTATGGTGCGATAACGGTCTGATTCGAGAGCTGACCGGATTCGAACCTGAATTTGATTTACGTCGCGGGTTGCAGAAGACCATCGACTGGTTCAGCGATCCGCGCAATCTGCAGCGTTATAAGGCGGGGCAATACAATGTCTAATAAGGTTTACGACGAAATCATCGCGTTTATCCGCGAGCATTACCAGACGAACGAAGCGATTGCTTTGCATGCACCCTGTCTGGGGCAGACGGAAAAAAAGATGCTTCTTGATTGCATCGACTCGACGTTTGTCTCTTCGGTCGGCAAATACGTTGACCAGCTGGAGAAGCAAGTCGCGGCCTACTGCGGTGCCAAGCATGCGGTTGCGGTGACCAACGGAACCCTTGGGTTGTATTTAGGGCTGCGGCTTCTCGGAGTTCGCCCCGGCGATCTGGTTCTGACACAATCCCTGACATTTGTTGCGACCCTGAACGCCATTAAAATGCATCACGCAGAACCTTATCTGCTTGATGTCGATGAAACCTATTTGGGCTTGTCGGCGGAGAAGCTGGCCCATTTTCTGGAAACCGAAACCCGTGAAGAGGACGGTGAGCGGATTCATATTGCCAGCGGTAAACCGGTTAGGGTATGCATGCCGATGCATACACTCGGATTTCCTGCGGAGATCGACACGATCTGCAAAGTCTGTCGTCAATACGGGATTGCAGTATTGGAAGATGCGGCCGAGGCGCTTGGGAGTCGTTACCAGGATCGACACCTTGGAACCTTTGGCGACATCGGGGTGATCAGTTTCAACGGTAATAAAGTGATTACCACAGGCGGGGGCGGTATGCTGTTGACCGATTCGGATCAGCTGGCCCATATGGCTCGGCACCTCAGCACTACAGCTAAAATTTCGCACGACTGGTTATTCGAACACGATGAAGCGGCTTACAATCTGCGCATGCCGAATCTGAATGCGGCGCTGGGTCTGGCTCAATTGGCGAAACTGCCGGATTTTCTCAGAGACAAACGCCTCCTGGCATCCGAATATCAACACCTTTGTCAGGATTTTGCAGAGCTGGATTGCCTGCCGGCGCCTCCGAACAGTCAACCGAATTTCTGGCTGAATGCATTGCGCTTTTCAACGCAGGCGGAACGTGACGAATTTCTGCAATATACCAACAAACGTTCAATTCAGACCCGTCCTCTATGGACGCCGATGCATCTTCTGAAACCTTATCAATCAACCTTGCGAGACCATCTTCCGGTAACGGAACAGCTGGCAGAACAGATTGTGAATCTGCCGAGCGGAGTCCGCTGTGTCTGAGGAGAAAATCCCTCTGCTGCTGATCGGCGGCGGCGGTCACTGCCGCAGCTGCATCGATGTCATAGAGGCGGAGGGCCGGTTTCGAATTGTCGGGATCGTCGAGGCGGATGCCCGTGCGGCGTTCGATCAGGGGGATTACCCGCTGGTCGGCTACGATGCCGATCTGCCCGATCTGGTGAAACAGACGCCACACTGTCTGATTTGCATCGGACAGCTCAAGAGCGCGGAGATTCGTCGTCGTTTGCAACAGCGTTTGCAGGCATTGGGGGCGATTTTTCCGGTTATCGTGTCACCCTACGCTTATGTGTCTCCGAAAGCAGAAATCGGTGCCGGGAGCATCGTCATGCATCATGCGCTTCTTAATGCCAATACCCGGGTTGGCGAACATTGCATTATTAACTCCAAAGTCTTACTGGAACATGACAGCGTTATCGGTGATCAAGTGCATCTGGCAACCGGTGCTTTGGTAAATGGTGCCGTGGAAGTCGGCTCGGGGTGTCTGATTGGCAGTGGTGCCGTGATCAAGCAGGGATGTCGCATTGCCGCCGATACCGTTGTCGGTGCCGGCGCATTGGTTCTCGTTTCGCTGGAGAAGAGTGGAACCTATACGGGAGTGTGCAAATGAAGGTGTTTATTATTGCCGAAGCCGGAGTCAATCATAACGGTGATTTGCAGCAGGCTCTGGCACTGGTGGATGCCGCGGTCGCTGCGGGAGCCGATGCGGTAAAGTTTCAGACCTTCGATACCGACGAGGTGGTGACCGAATCGGCCAGACAGGCGAAATATCAGCGAGAGAACAGCGGGACGGCCGAGACGCAGTATGCAATGCTCAAGCGCTTGGAATTGCCGGCAAAAGCGCATGTGACTTTGATGGATTACTGTCACGCGAAAGGGATTGAGTTCATGTCGACGCCGTTTGACGGTAACAGCATTGATTTGCTGCATAACCTTGGCATGAAGCGCTGGAAGATTCCTTCCGGCGAATTGCTCTCCGTACCGTATCTGCGCCACATTGCACGTTTTAACCAGCCAACGATTCTCTCCACTGGAATGGGAGATCTGGAAGAAGTCGCCTTTGCAGTGCATACGCTTCTGGAAGGCGGGCTGGAAAAAAGCAATTTGACAATTCTTCACGCGAATACCGCTTACCCGACCCCCTACAAGGACGTAAATCTTAAAGCGATGCTGACCTTGAAGGAAACTTTTGAAGTCAAGGTCGGATTGTCGGATCACAGTCTGGGGATTGAAGTACCGATTGCGGCGGCGGCTATGGGGGCGAAAATCATTGAAAAACACTTTACGCTGGATCGGAATATCCCCGGGCCGGATCATGCCGCCAGTCTCGAACCGCAGGAATTAAAACAGATGGTTTCTTCGATTCGTCATATTGAGCAGGCGCTGGGATCGGGTGAAAAAATCCTCACCGATTCCGAAGCGGAAAATTTAAAGGTGGCAAGAAAGCGGATTGTTGCCCGGCGTATGATCGAGAAAGGCGAAGTATTCAGCCCGGTGAATCTGACTTTGAAACGCAGTAATCGGGGCCGCTTTGCCCGTGAATGGGATCGGGTTGTCGGCAGTTATGCCGAACGGGACTATGCCGAGGGCGAAGCGATTGAATCATAAAAAAATCTGCGTAGTGACCGGAACGCGTGCCGAATACGGACTGCTTTACCAGACATTGAAAGCGCTTCAGGTGCATTCCGGTATTGAATTGCAGTTGGTCGTTTGCGCCGCGCATTTGAGCGAACGATTCGGCATGACTGTGCGGCAGATTGAAGCCGATGGTTTTGAGATTTCAGCCCGCGTGGAAACTCTGAATCTGCAGTCTGATCAGGATCCGCAACAACAGGTCGCTCTATCGGTTGCCAGTGGGATCGAAGCTTTTGCCAAAGTCTTTCGCAGATTGCAGCCGGATGCAATACTGCTTCTCGGCGACCGTTATGAAATTTTTGCTGCGGGCCCAGACGGCGCTGTTTCTGCATTATCCGCTGGCACATATTCATGGCGGCGAAGTTACCAGCGGAGCAATCGACGACGCACTTCGGCACATGATTACCAAGATGTCGCATCTGCATTTTGTTGCCGCCGAACCTTACCGAAAAAGAGTGATTCAGTTAGGCGAACTTCCCGAGCGTGTTTTCAATGTCGGCGCACCCGGTTTGGATCTGATTTCACGGATTAATTATTTGGATCGTCAGCAGTTAAGCGATGATCTGCAACTCGATTTCAGTGATGAGCAAACCCCGATTTTTCTGGTCACTTACCACCCCGTTACCTGGGGGGAGACCAGCGGCATTAATGCGGTTAAGAATCTGTTTGCTGCTTTGGAAGCGTTTCCGCAGGCGATTATTGTGTGGACCGGATCGAATGCCGATGCCGAAGGCGCACAATTACAGGATTTAATCGCCAACTGGGCGGCAACGACCGATTTACAAGTCAAGACCGTCAGTTCTCTGGGTTCGCAAAGGTATTTGAGTTTGATGAAAATTTCGACTCTGGTATTGGGTAACTCGTCCAGCGGTATTATCGAAGCACCGGCAATCGGCACGGCAA